>JANMXI010000138.1:0-5611 GCA_031394735.1 Pseudomonadota bacterium
CCGCGTTCGGTGCCATTCACGATCGCTTCGAGCGCAAGCGCGCGCACTGGTGGCGAGGAGTCCGAGGTCAGCATGGTCAAGGTCTCCGGCGGAATCGACACGTCGGCACTCAAGGCGACATCCAACGCACGCAGCCTGACCAAGACCCAATCCCCGCTCGATCCCAAACCGGCACACGAGAAACAAACGAATCAGTAAGAATCGATGAGATCTATGACTTCTCGTGCATCGCGGCGGGTCCATCGAACCGCCGGGATGCTCGCAGGCGCCAGTTGGCCTTCCACGATGCATTATGGCAAAGAACGCAATCGATCGATTGTGTGAACCACGAACTAGGTGCCGAGGACGAGTTCGATACGCTGCACTTACCGCACACGGCGCAACTTCGCGCCCAGCCACAGCAGCGCAGGCCTACGACGAAAATGGATATTGGCTCGACACCTTCAGCATTGTTCGCAAAGGTCGTTCACAAAGCCCTGTCACCTACGACCCGGATGCATTGGATATACCTTCTGTCTGCGCTGACCATGGCGCTGTACGCCTATTGGTCGCACCGCAAGCAGGGCGAGCGGCGCTCACTGGTGAGTTATCTATTCCCACGGGACATCTGGCTGCATTCATCGGCCGTGGCGGACTACGCGTTCGTGGCATTGACGTTGCCGCTTTGGTCCGCATGGGTGGTACCGCAACTGTTGTCGGCCCCGCAGGTTGCGCAGCATATTGTCCAGGCAATGCAGGGCTGGCTGGGTCCGGTCACAAAACCCGGGGTGCCGAGCGCCGAGCTCGCGTTGTTCTACGCTGCCACGTTGGTCCTTGCCGCGGACCTGAAATTATATTGGGTACACCGATTGATGCACCGAATTCCAACGCTCTGGGAATTTCACAAGGTGCATCACTCCGCCGAGGTGCTGACGCCCATCAGCTTTTACCGTTCGCATCCGGTAGACATGTTGTTGCATGCGTTGGCAGAAGCAGCTGTCACGGGGTTTGTCACCGCGATATTTCTGTACGCTTTTCCGCGGGAACTGGCGCCTGCAACCATCCTCGGGGTAAACGTATTTCGTTTCGCCTTCTATGTGCTGGGTGCAAATCTGCGCCACTCGCACATCTGGCTGTCGTTCGGGCCAACGATCGAGCATCTCGTGATCAGCCCTGCGCAACACCAGATTCATCACAGCTCAGACACACGTCACTTCAATCGCAATTTCGGTTCTGAATTTGCCGTCTGGGACTGGGTGTTCGGCACCTTGTACATTCCGCGTGGGCGCGAAACGCTGGTGCTCGGTCTCGGCGCCGTCGAAAACGACCGGCTTCGATCGGTATGGCAGCTGTTGACCGGCCCTTTCAAAGCGCTGCTGCGCAACAACTCGCCGGTATTGGCCCGCCCCCGCCGTGTTTAGACGCGAATTGACGCCGGATTCACAGCCTCATTTCTTGCGCGTCCACTGACTTGCGGCGCAGCACATAGGGATGCTTACCGGACGCCGACAGCGGAATCTGTACTACCGGATTGAAGCGTATCGGACATTTTGGACCCATGACCAGGGTGATCTTTTGACGGATCTCATCGATCGCCTGCGACAAGACACCGGCCGATACAGTCGTGTCTGGAACGAAATTGATCGATATCGACAAATCTTCTTCCTGGATCACCTGAAACTTGCCGATGCCGCCGCGGTTGAAAATCACGCCGAAGAGCATCACGAAATACACCGGATCAATTTGCTCGTTCTTGCTGTTCACCAGCACTTCGACCAGCCGTCCTGAAATCGAATCCAACAACGGGAACTTCCGGCCGCACCCGCACAGTCGACTCGTCAAACGTCCCTGGTCGCCGATGCGATAGCGGATGAGCGGCATGGCGTAGTTCAACAATGGCGTAATCGCAATCTCGCCGGTCACTTCCATGACCGGCCGTTCATCGGCGCCGATCACCTCGACCACGTGCGCTTGGGATGCAATATGGTGGCCCTGCTTGGAAGGGCACTCACAGGCTGCCGCGCCCACTTCCCGCGAACCGTAGGCACTGATTGCGGGGGCGCCGAAGGCACGTTCGATTTCCTGAGCGATGAACGGGTACACCGTCGCTCCACCCAGCACGACCGCCGCGGGCGAGTGGACCTTGATCTGATGCTTGTTGATATAACGGGCCACCGCATCAATGCCATCGCGGTAGCACCACAACATCTTCGGACGCCAGGTATTGATGTCCTGCACGATCCGCTGGATATGGTCCTCCGGCAGGTGCCAGCACTGTTCGAATTTTCGGTTGTAAACCCAATTCTCGATTTTCGCCCGCGTGCCCAGCGTGCCGGTGAACAGATCGCGTTCACTGCCCCAGATCTTCATCTCTCGTTCGCCCAACTCCTTGCCGGTCATCGAAAAGTGATGGGTTCGGGTCGCAATGGTCGCGCTCCAATACACATTGTCCTGCCAGAATTCCACTGGCACGCCGGTCGACCCACCAGAACGATTCATGAATGCCTTGCGTTTATCCGGCATCGACTTTGCACGCAGGCGCGACGCCTGAGTGCGCATGATCTCCTTGGTGAGAAATGGAATATCCTCGAAGCGATCCAGGTTGACGCGACCGCCCTTTACGGCGCCACAGGCTTCGAGGACTTCGCGATAGTAGTCAGTCTCGCTCCACGCATGATGCAGCAAACGCTGCAGTCTCTCGCGTTGCACCCCAAGGATGACATCCGGTGAGGTTTTTTCGATGGACCGAATCAACTCCAACTCACGCAAAACCGCCGGGTTCTGTACACGGAGAATTGATCGAATCAGCGGCTTTCGCCAGTTAACAATAATGATGATTCTCTAGGGCGACAAGATATCTTCTGGCCGCGCACTTTGACCTGATATGCAAGCAAAATCAAACCGGCGAGTTGAGGTTGAGCAGGATGGTCGAGGCTGCTCTATGCTTGAGCGCTTGTACCTACAGCGGGAGATGTTAAGGATGGGGCAGCGGACTTCGATCATGTGGCATTGCTCTGGCACTGTGCCGGCTGGCCGGGGTGTCGTTTCACCGTGCTAAATCGCGTGCTGAAATCTCCGGCCATACTTGCCACCCTGGGATTCGCAATCGGGGGCGTGGGATTTGCTCTGGCGCAGTTGTTGTTCGCGCGCGCTCTGGATCCCGAAGACTTCGCCGTGGTGTCGCTGGTGCTGTCCATGAACCAGGTCGGCTTCGTCGCTGCCGGATTGGGCATCGATGTTCCCATCAACAAACATCGAATCCCCGCATCCCGGGCGCTGTTGCGGCGGACACTGCGACTGGCCGTGCCGATCGCGGCCGGTGTCGGGCTGGTGGGACTGGCTTTTTACCGGCTCGACACCCTAGTTGCCGCCAGCCTGATCGCGATGGTGGTGGCCAGCACAGCCAATCAAGTGGCCTCGGCGCTGTATCGTTCAACGCAGCAATTCGTGCGCGGCCTGTTGCTGACGCAATTGCAGAACTATGCGCTGCTGTTCATCGCGGCGCTGGCGCTGGGTGTGGATGCCATCGAAGCAGGTAGCGTGATCGCGTTGATCGTCATCGCTTATGGCGCCGGCGCCACCATCGGGTGGATCACGTTGCGGCGCAGGGACGCAGCGGCCGAAACCGGGCCCACGCCATTGCAGATTCGGGAGGGCTTGCTGGCCTTTGGGTTCAGCGTCGCCGTGATGATCCTGGTGCAGTTCGAGCGTCTGGTGATTCCGGCGCGCCTTAGCATGGCCGATCTCGCGCTGTTCTCAGTGGCCGCGGCGCTGGCCGCCTCGCCGTTTCGCATGTTGCAGATCGGCGTGGGCTTCACCCTATTGCCGCGGCTGCGCGCCTGCCGCACCCGTGAGCAGGTGCGCTCATTGCTGCTACGAGAGGCGGCAGTGGTCGCCGCGGCCACGGCGATCATGATTGTCGGTGTGTGGCTGCTGGCGCCTTACATGTTGAGCACCTTTCTCAAGGGGCGCTATCTGTTGCCGAATTCCCTGCTCATTGCCTTGTTCATCGTGGGCACGGTTCGGGTTGCGTCCGCCTTCGCGGTTTCCAGCGTGCAGGCGATGGGAGAGGCCACGGATTTCCAACGCATGACAGTGTTTGCATGGTTCAGCATCGCTCTTGGCGGGACCTGCGCATTGGTCGGTGCGCACTTCGGCCTGCACGGCGTGGTCTATGGAGTGGGGATTGGCTGGCTAGCGTTGGCGCTGGCCGCCGCGCTAATTGCCGTTCGCGCCAATGCCCGCTGGATCGATCGCGGCTTCGCCCCGGCGATCGCAAAAGCTGCGCATCCATAGCTCGGCGCAAATCAATCCCCACGTATCGTTCATTGCTGACTTGCTGAACTGCCGGCTGGAGGCGCCAAGTATCCGGTCGGCGCTGCCGCGAGCAATCAGTCCGCGCCCCGCGAGACTGCGGTCGATCTGCAGCGTCTGCGCGAGCTGGCGCATGGCGGCGGGAAGCGCATCGTCCTGCCGCAGCCGTTGAATAGCCTTGGGTCTTCGCAGCAATTCTGGAGGCAATATGCCTGTCATCGCTTCGCGCAGAATGCGCTTTTGCCGGCGCGCATCCACCAGACTCGAGTCGGGCAGACCCAGCGCCATCTCGCGCAGCTGCGGATCAGCGAACGGCGAGAACATGGTCATGCCGTTGCCGTTCACCGCCGGCTCGTGATAGCGAAAGGTGGTCGAAACCCAATACGCCGATCGATAGCCGCTCAGCGATATCAGATCGTTGGGCCATTGGGGCTGCTGCGCTCCGATCACCTGCACGCCATTCACCGGCTTCTCACCCTGGTCGTACTCCAACAATTTTCTCGCGATCCACGAGCGCGGCACGTTGCGAAGCTGGGTGTAGACGAAGAACTGGCGCAACGCGCCGCGCAGCGGTGGCGGCATCCGGTCCGCCATCCACAACAATCGGTGCCGCGGCATGCCGCCAAAAATCACGTCGGCCGCATGGCCACCGACGATCACCTTGTCCTTGCGCACAATGTGCCTGGCCACTTCCTGCTGTAAAATGGCCTCACCACGTCCGGCAAGATCCTCCGTGAGCCACACATAGCGAGGAATGAGACTGGGCAGCGCGCCATTGTCGAAGAAGATTTCTTCGTGTTCGGTTTTGAAATGCTCGGCGGTGCGACGTGCGCCGGCGATTTCCGGATCATCGGTACCGTGTCCGATGGTGTACGTGGCGATGGTGATGTCGGGGCGGATGCGTCGGATCAATGCGATCAGCGCGGTGGAATCGAAGCCACCGCTCAGAGTAACGGCAATACGTGAGTGGCCATCGAGCTGGCGCATCAAGATCGCTTCCAGCCGTTCACGCACCCACTGCCCCGATTGCGGACGTCGTCCCACAGCTCGCATGGCCGCGTCATCGTAATACGTGTGGATGCTGGCGTTACCGCTGCGCAGCTGCATGAATTGTCCGCGCACCAGCCGCTGGGCGCCGGCCAACAGGGTGGTGGGCATGTCGACCTTGCCGTGCCGCAAGTAGTACTGCAGTGCGTCCCGATTGATGTCGGCGGGGCAATCGGCCAGCGCAAGCAGCGCTTTGTATTCGGTGGCAAATGCCCAGCGCTCCCCCAGTTGCATGACGTAAAGCGAGCGGTAGGCCATCTGGTCTACCGCG
>JANMXI010000139.1:0-2399 GCA_031394735.1 Pseudomonadota bacterium
ACAGCACGAAACTGGCGCTCAAACTCAATGCTGGTTCCAATGTCGCTGCGATCAACACGAGCACGCGGCTGCTCCGAATTCAGGCGATGACATGCCAACGCACCGATCTTCACGGTTCTGTGTCTAGTATCGGGGCCGGCGAGTCGATGGGCGTCCGAGCAGACGGAGGCAGGTCATCGCGCAACTTGTCCAAAGTCTCCGAGCGTGGCCGTTGTGATCAATAACTAAAAACGCTGAGCTCGTTCAAACCGGCCGTGGAAGCAGCACAAGTGAGCTGTTTTGCTCACACTCGTCCCCGGCAAAGCCGCTACAATCCATCGAAACACGTTGCGGAAATTCGGAAACCATCGCCGGGCGCAAGCCGTGTTCAGGAACTCGCTATGCAGTTGCCTGTCGAAGCAGCCCCACAACTCCTCCAATTCCCAGCGGTTCCGCTTGATCGCAACGAGCTTCCTTATCGGCTGCGGCAGCAATCCCTCCTTGGCGAGTTCGGCCGGATCGCGATGCAGACGCGCGAATTCCGGCAGATTCTGCAGCGTGCTACGGAGCTGTGCGCCCAAGGACTGCAGGCGCGCTTCGCCAAGGTCCTGGAATATCTGCCGGACGAAAACCGTCTCATGGTGCGCGCTGGAGTCGGCTGGGCGTCGGACACCATCGACACGGTCTCCCTCGCCGCCGACATTGGATCGCCAGCAGGATATGCCTACCAGACAGGAGAGACGGTTATCTCGAACCACCTGGAGGCGGAAACCCGCTTCCGGACGCCTCAGCTTCTGGCGGACCACGGCGTCAGGCGCGCGATCAACGTGCTCATAGAACGCGGCGGTGACGGCAAGACCTTTTTTGGCGTACTTGAAGTCGATAGCCCGGATCCCGGCCAGTTTGATCAAGCTGACGCCGATTTTCTTGCCGGCTTTGCTGGACTGCTCGGCATCGCGATCGAACGTCAGCAAGCTGATGCGAAGCTTCAGGAGGCGCTTGAGCACCAGGCGTTGCTGACTCGAGAGATGAGCCACCGCGTCAAGAACAGTCTCACCTCCGTCGTAGGCCTGCTTCGCGTCCAGGCACGCAGCGCCCAATCCCAAGATGTCAAGAATGCCTTGGAAGATGCAAGCTTGCGCGTGGCCACCATAGCCGAGGTTCATGATCATCTGTGGCGCGGTTCGCAAATCGGCTTTGTCGACCTTGCGGATTTTATGATTCAGCTATGCAAGAAGTTGAAGGGTACAACCGGTAGACACGCTCTGCATTGCCATGCTGATCCGATGTTGCTTTCAGCCGACCACGCCATCCCCTTGGGGCTATTGATTAACGAGCTGGTAACCAACGCTGTCAAATATGCCTACCCAGACGGTGCTGGCGCGATCGAGGTCAACGCCCGCGAAATAGAGGGACATCTTCGCGTTGAAGTTTCCGACCAAGGCATTGGCCTTCCCAACGGCTTCGATATCGATCAGCCGCGCGCCAGCCTGGGCTTCAAGGTGATCACCGGCTTAGTGCGACAGCTTCAAGGCCAACTGAAGTTCGTTTCCAACAATCCAAAAGGAACGCATTTCCTGCTCGACCTGCCCATCCTGCCCAAAACCTAGGAATAGCAATTCGGTTCGATACTTGGCTGAGGCCGCCGACGCCCGCTACGCGACTATGTGATGGGCGTCGGATACCATTGAGCGCGCGTGCCTTGCGGCGGCGTAAATGGATATCGATAACCTTGGAAAAAGTTGCATTCCGCCGAAACAAAAACCCGGGGTGTTCGAACGCGCGTTTCAGTTAGCTCGACCATCGAATGGACGATCCGAGGCCTTCGGTGGACGCGGCGCGGCGACCCGGGCGGGCGAACATCCTTGAAAAAGGAACTGCCGGTCCGTCGAGGCATTGGTTGTGAAATGGAGGTTTCAAATGAGCGCTAAATTCAATCCGGCACCGACCGACAAGCACGCGGCCGATCCGAAAAAAGCCGCGAAGGCCGACAAGGCAACCCATAATGAACTTCAGAAAGGTCTAAAAGACACTTTTCCGGCGTCGGACCCAATCAGTGCGACGCAACCAGCACCGTCCAAATATGACAGCAATGCCAAGCAAGAGGCCGGATCGGTCGAGAGCCGAGACAAGTCTCCTCGCAAATAGGAACTGCGTGGCACTCGACGAGGTCCGCCTTACGGCGGCTCAAATCCTGAAGCCCTTCGACTGGCTCAAGGCGCGGGCGATCTTTTCAGGTTCTTTGGATCGCCACTGCCAAGCAGGCGAGCGAATTCGTCAAGGTCAATTGGCGGCCGATGAATAGGTAGACTCGGGTAGCTAGCGGCCGGTCGGCCGGCCGACACCACAACAGCCGGCAAAACCCCCGCCGGCGCGAATAGCCGAGTACCACCGGCCCGCCTGGCCGGATGCCGGCGGCG
>JANMXI010000140.1:0-3128 GCA_031394735.1 Pseudomonadota bacterium
ATAGAACTGCGTCGATGCCACGTAGTGAATACGCGTTTCGGCACCGAGATTGTTCTTGGTCGCCACCAACAGATAGGGCTTTTCGCCGCCCATCAGATCGACGTAGCGCATTTGCCGGCCAACATCGCCCGGCAGCGGCGACGACCACACGAGGCACGCGGTGCCGTTACCGAGCAGGTCGACTGCGGTGACAGATGCGAGATCATCCGGTGCGGGCAGTTGCGTCAGCGCGCGCGCCGGCGCCCAGGTGTTACCCGACTCATTCGAGTAGATAGCGACGTCGCGCTGGCCTAAATAGATGATATCCGTGGTGCCCGAGCCATCGATATCGGCGAGCCGGATGCGCTTCTGGTCGAACTGCTCCGGCGCATCGAACAGCGGCGCGTTGCCCATGGTGATCTGGCGGCCGAAGCGGCCGTAGCCCAGGTTTGGCCAGTAACAGATTTCGCCGTTGCGAATGCGCACCAGGTCGGTGAGACCTGAGCCCGCGATATCCGCGAGATAGATGGACTGTGCGCCGTCGGCAAAGATCAGCGCCGGGCCTTCGTTTTCATCGTGCGGGCGGCGCACAGTCTCGGCGGCGGAAAATCCCGCTCTGCCGCGCGATGCGTACCAGGTAAACACCTCATCGTCACTGATGAGCACGTCCGCGAAGCCGTCGCCATTGAGGTCGAGCGTGCGCAGGTTGGGGTTGGCGAAGTCGATGTTGGGTGCGCCTTCAAAGGCGGTAAACGGCTCCCACTCCAGCGCCTCATTGCGCGCGTAGAAGCCGGACATCGGCCGGTCGAACTGCACCAGGCACTGCTGCCCTTCTCCGGCAAGATCCATCAATTGCAGCCGCCCGGACGATGCGGACAAGGACGGCTTCGTCGCGACGAGCTCCACCGGCTCGAATGCCGCACGCACGCTGCCTTGAGCGTCGCGCGGCAGATTGCTGACGTTGCGCTTGTAGAACCAGCCTTCGCCCTGCTCCGTGAGAATGCCCGGCGAACCTTCGCTGTCGAGGTCTAGCCATTGGTATTTGCTGCCGTCAGCGCCGTAGGGAAGATTCTCGAGCACGTCGCCAGCAACTACCTGCACGGTGTCGTCGATGCGCGCCTCGGAGTACGTGAACTCCACCGGCGGCATCGACCGGGAGCTGTAGGAAAGGTCGGCATTCCTGCGATACGCAGTTTGCCGCACGGCACGCAGAAATGTGGCGACCGGACCCGCGTCGTGAGTGAAATCCGTGGACCGCACCAAACACGGCGTTGCGCCGAGATTCGGAAACTCGTGGAACATTAGCACGCGGCGGCACAGCCGATGGCTGCGAATCTCGAACCCTGCGCGGTAGCTCGAGAACGGATCCGCGCGCGCCACCCAGGGCACATCTTCTTCTTCGAGCCCTGGACGCGCGAGATCGTGCTCGCCGTAATCGAGCACCACCTGGAAATGCCATCGGGCGGGCAGCTCGAGCGAGGCGGCGTGAAGTGGATCCGGGTAGTAAGGCGTCGCATTGCCGTAGCGCACGTGTTTCAGATAGCGCTGCGCGCCGACGCTGCGATTCTTTTCGTGCAGCGCGTCAGCTATGTTGGCGCGGTCTTCCGCCTTGTATCCGTAGACGACGACATTTCCCTTGTCATCGTAGCTTTGCTGTAGCAGCCATTTGAAGATCCGCGTGGGATCCGCCGGATCGGCGATGCGTCCGTCGCTGTCGATGCCGTAGAGACTCGCGACGTTATCCTTGGAAATCGTCTTCCAGAACGAACTGCGATCGGCGGGATTGGTCCAGTGTTCGATGCGCGCAAACAAGCCTTCGACGCGTGGCCTGTAGCGTTGCACCGTATACGTGACGCCGGCGTAGCTTGAGGGTGGCAGTGTCTCGCGCACCGAGCCGCCGTTTTGCATGACGAGCGTCGGAACGAGATCCTCAGCTTCGGAAAAGATGAATACATCCGACTCGTCGCCATCGCGATACTGAGGAAGTCCCTTATCGGTCTTGCGCGAGACGGCGGGCGCCGACAGCATCCAGCCCAGTCCGAACGGGCCGTTTCCGGTGCCGGAGTCATAAGATAAGGAGAGAGTCGGACCGAAGCGGCTCGGGGACGTGGCGACCGGCACCGACATCGAACCCGTGCCGGTGACAGGATTGGCGCCAAATTTTTCGCCAATGCCGGAAATCGCACCGCCACCTTTGGGCAAAGAGATTGAGGGCGCGCTGACATGGTTGGACTCTGGCTGAACTGCGCCCGAATTGCTGGACTTAGTCGTGATGCGATTGTCGCGCACAAACCCCTCCGCGTTAGATAACCGCCCATGTCGGCCCCTCAAAAGCTATCGAAGGGATAGAGCCTAAAGTGGCTCAGCGTCGCAGCAGACTCAGCGGAATCTAAGTGGCAAAACTGACTAGGCCAAGCGTATTCTTGTTAACGTCAATGGATGCAATTAACTCCCATCGAATAGTCACGATACCACAATCATCGGGCGATCAACAGTATGTCGAATGGCCTAGGCCAAAAGTAATAGACGCGGGCTAACAATCGATTGAATCGAGTGAGCATCGTAGCTTGGCCAGCACATTTGTACAGATGCTTAGCGGCAGCTAAATAATTTGTTCATCCCATTAAGGTAAGTTGAAACTACTCTAGAAGTCGCATTTCTATCATCCGCCAAGATGCTTTTTTCAATGTCCGCTTTGCCGCGAGATGCCATATCAGGTTAAAACCCGGCCGGCAAATAGGGCCTCCAGAATCACCGGCCGGTTTCCGATCACACCGGTCATCGGCGGAAGACCACATGAACGGCAACTATGGGTCACGGACGATCGAACGATTCGAATGGCGGCTGGCGCCACGAGTGTTGGGTCTACCCCAATATGGGAAGATTCCCATATTCGTTCTACTGCTGCTCCCCGAACCCGATATTCCCGGGTCATGCCGACGTAGTTTTATTACGCCGCCAGAGCCGCTTGTACTTGCTTGCGTAGCCTTAGAGGGTCGTTCTCAATCATCTTTATAAAAATCCGAACAACCCCATCTGGCTGTCTATGCCCTTGTTCCCAGTTTTTGAGAGTAGAGAGCGGCAATCCATAGGCTACAGCAAACTCTTGCTGCGTCATATTTAGGCGCTCTCGGATAACTTTGACGTTG
>JANMXI010000141.1:0-6633 GCA_031394735.1 Pseudomonadota bacterium
CGGGGGTGATAGTCACCCGATGGTGAGAATCGAGTCGCCCGTGACCGTGTCAAGCGACAACTGGCGGGGCACATGGGATTTCGAGATCAGATTGACAGGCCGGAAATTGGCAGGTTACCGTTACCCCAGGTGAGCAATTACCTAGCATCTGTGCTATAGACTGCGGCGGGAGAGAAATCCCTTATCCGTGGCGCGCGATCCGAATGTTTGTCTTTCAACGTTGAGGTGAGCCATGAGAATCCTTGGACACGTTGTGATGGCGATGCTCGTGGGCGCAGGGCTTTCGGCGTGCGGTCCGCATTCAGACGTGACGATTGTCCCGCCGAAAGTGCCGGCTGGAGGTCGCGCCGTCGCGATTGCCGTCAGCCAGTCGGACGCAAAGCGGCTGGTGGTGGCGACGGAGAGCGGCGGCCTGTTCCGCACATTCGATGGCGGCGTGAGCTTCCAGCATCTGGACGCATTTCCCACGCTCTTTGCCGTGGATGTGGTGATGGCTTCGCTCGATCCCAACATCGTCATCGCCACGGCCCGCGATGACTTTGCGACGACCTCGGGCGGCGGTATCTGGCGAAGCCAGGACGGTGGCGCGTCATGGAATCGTCCGGCCGGATGGCCGCCTGCGGGATGTAGTGGCCGCCCGGCGGCCGCAGGAATTTCGCACATGCCGTTGTCGCGCACGTTCTACGTGGCCACCGACTGCGGACTCGCCGTCAGCAACGACAACGGGGCCAGCTTCGTCACCACGCCGATCGATCCCGCGAACCCCAAACTGTTTTCGGTGCTGGTGGTGAATCGGACCACCGGTGTGGCCGCTGATAGTCGCCGCGTGTGGTTTCTGAACAACGGCCAGTGGACACCGTCGCTTGGCGGACCAGACGCGGGCGACGTCTTCGGGTCGCACGCATTTGCCTCTCCGTGGTGGGCGGCCGACAACGTCTTCTATCACGCGGGGCGCGACAGAAAACTGTGGGTGTCCACGACAGGCGGCGGCGCGTGGCGACTGATGCCCACGAACTGCGACATCCCTCCCAAGGAATGCGGCAATCGCGAGCCTTTTGTACGTGTGGGCCGCGGACTCGACGGCGATCCGACCCACCTCGATGTGTACTACGGCGATGGTGTGGACCTCTGGCGGCAGGCGGTCACCACGGTGGTTCCTGGCGGGAACGTCGGTGATTGGCGGCAGCTCAAGAGCGATCACTCCGATCCCGCTGACCTCGCATTCACGCCGGGGAATACCGAACCGTTGATGCTGGCCACGGACGGCGGCGTGCATCTGACGAAGGACCAGGGCAAACAGTGGACGCTGACCGGCAGCAACGTCGGTGGATTTGTCGCGCTGCAGGTGGGCGAGATGACGGGACGACAAGTCGGCGGAAGTTCGCCGCATCTCGATCTCTACTACGGCACGCAGGACAACCAAATCAAAGGCTCGAGCGATGGCGGCGCCACATGGAATGGATCGCAGGGTGGCGAAGGCGCATTCCTGCAGGTCGACTCTGCGAATCCCGCGATGGTGGATGGCCGGGTGACGGGCAGGTCCTGCGGAGCCTGCCGGCTGTTTGATGTGCCGCCACATCTTGGTCAGGATGACCCCGGACTGTTCCGCAATGCGCCAAGTGGCAGCACTAATAATCCCGACGCACACGCACCGTTCCAACTCATTGGCGACAACTTCCTGCAGCCGCTCAAGCTGCCGCCGAACTCCGAATACTGGCTGACGGGTAATCGTGGAGCGAACTGGGCGCAAGCATTCACCACGCCGGGTACACACGTCGGCCGCATTCTTTTTTCAGGCGATCTCGCGAATCCGGTGACGTATGTGGCGCTAGAGAAAGGGTCGGGCGCCAAACTCATCCGGGCGAGCGCCGTCTCTGGTACCCCGGTGGTGACTGCCGCTGATCAGATCGGCATGGGCACCATCGGCCTGCTGCGTACCGGGCAGGCTCGCTATGCCGTGGTTGGCGTCGATCCGAAGGAGCCGAACCATCTGCTGGCGCACGACATCTTTTCCGGCACGAAGGCATCGCGCGACGGCGGCGTGAACTGGTTTGCGCTTCCCGCGCTAGACGCCGCGGTCACCGACACCGGCAAATTCACAGCGGCGATGAATGCCGCGCCGTTTGTGACGACGATTGCGTGGGATCCGACCAACTCGTGCCACATCCTCGTCGGCACCATGCAGAACGGTGTGATTCGATCGGCCGATGGCGGTCTGACGTGGGCACAGGTGCCTGGTTCGAAGAACGCGACCATCGTGACCTCGTTCTTTTTTCCGCCCACCGGTCCCATCTGGATGTCAACCTACGGCCGCGGATTGTGGCAGGTGATGTCGAGTCGCACGCCACCGGCATCAGGACGATGCGAGTTTCCGCAGCCACCAGGCCCGGCCACGCAACCGAATTCACCCGTGGTGATCATGCGAACCGGCGGCACTCCGCGCACGTTCATCGGTTTGCAGGACGAGGCTGTGTGCCTCACGTGTACCGTGCTGCTCGTGCACGATGGGTGGATTACGGATATTGACGGAGATGACAGCGTGCGGACGGTGTCGACATCCGGCGGCTATGTCGAGCAGCGTGGACGGAACGGTCGGGAAGCATCGGCGACCGTTGAAAACAACGTGCGCGAAGTTGAAAGCGACGGCCTGCGGCGTCGTGTCGGAGGAGGCGCCGCAGATCAGCGGCGTGTCCGCGGCCTGATCCTCGATGGCAAGCGACTCGTGGCCTACATCGCGGGCAGCGCTCCGCCGGCCATTGCGCCACTGAGAAAGCCGGCGGTGTTCGTGAAAACGATGCCGGACGACAACGTGCAGATACTCGGATTTCAGTTTCTGCCCGGCACGGGCGAACGTGGCGTGACGCTGACGATCGAGGGCGAGACCGTCGCGACGAACGCGCCTGTGACTGCGGATGAAAAGTTCGAGGTGCGTGTCCGTGTGCGACGCCCGCCGGGGTGGGTGCTGGTAAGCGCGGTACAGCGAGATGGCTTGCGGACGACGATTGCGACGACGAACCTGCAGGTAGTGGATGACAAATGAAGGCGCAGCGCGCGTACCTCTACAAGGACATTGCAGCGCTGGAGCGGCTGGTGGCAACGCTGCTGACGCACCTTGAGCGCGCCATTGAACCCGCTGTCACCGACCAGGACCGCGCCCGCTTCCCGCCCCCCTCCGACTGAGATCAATTCGATCACCAATAACCGCTGGGGCGGCGTGGTCGGCGTCGGCGCCGAGTGGGCGGTTGGCGGCGGCTGGACCTTGAAGTCCGAGGCCCTCTACATGGGTCGGAAGGCCCAACGGCGTAAAACTGCACGGTAGCGTATTGCACGCAATGTCATGGGGTCGGACTGGCAGCGTGCAGCACCGCGTCTTGCCGATACGATTAACCTCCGCTGCATGTATTGCACGCAACGTCATCCCCTGCGTTAGACCCCCATTTGCTGCGTGCAATACGGCGTCTCAATAACCGATCCTGCGTCCATTGGATAACGTTCATTGGATAACGTTCTTTACGCCATCCCTGGCGCGACAGCGGCCTGCGAGGCGCAGGCCTTGAAGGGATGGCGTAAAGAAGCGCATTGAACTGAGCCGCGGGCCGCCGGCGCGGTCTATGGGGATTGCTTCAGCGTCGCTGCCCCAAGTCGGTCGCAGATGGGCTGGTGCGGTGTTTCTGGCGTGGCTGCGGCAGGTGGTGACAAGGACTTTGGGGTGTTGGCGGCGATGGGGCCGGGCATGGCGCCCGTCCTGGGGCCCCGTACCCGCGTGCGGGATGACGCGATTGCAGCCAGTTCAGCACGCCGGGCACGCCGGGGGCATGCCGGCGTGCATCGGACGGTGGCGGCCGGCAACTGAGGTGCCGCATCATGATGTGTTGGCCCAGACGGGACGGGTACTGCGGCCGACCGTGGCGGGCAGGATCTCGATGCGCCGCATGGCTCTATCCGAGCAGACCGGGCAGACACGGAGCGAGCGCCCGGTCAGGGCTTGGTAGCGGTCGTGCGGGTCGGCCAGCAGGACGAGCACCGGCGGTGGCGGTGGCGCGGCGTCGAGGAGTTGGCGGCAGCGGGCCAGTTTGGCCTGGCGGCCACGGTTGCCGAGCAATCCATGGCCTTGTCGTAACCTTCGTGCCAAAAGTGCCGATCTGAAAACCGTTCAATTTCAATAGTCTATGATGCATACGGTATAGCAACATGTTGATTTCGATAACAATTCAACTTTTCATTTTTATATCAGATCATTGTTGGTGATGTGGCCAGGACGCAGCAGGCTCGATGCGTATTGCGCCAGGTCAAACGAGGGTAATTGCTCACCCTACCCCGGCGAAGACGTTCGCGGGCCGCTTGGCTGACAGCACAAACCGGACGGTATCCAGAACCGAAGCGCCATTCGCCTTCGCGGTGCTGACGACGGAACGGAATGCGGCATAGGTTTCCGCCCCCCATTCGCAACGGAACCCATTCGTCACCTTTCGGAAGATCACGCTGGGCCGGAGATGCCGCTCAGAGACGTTGTTCGTATAGGGCACGGCGCGATTGCTCATGAATATGGCGCGACAATTACGATGAGCGGCGCGCGTCAACTGGGATGAGCGCCTGCGGTCGCTATTCATTCCGCTTGTTGCCGCGCGGCGTCAACCGGAATGATGACTATCAATCCCTGCCAAAGCCTCTTGGTGGCTCGACGGCCCCAAGGTCGGCGAGGTCGATATCGCAGATGGCCTGCAGGGCATCTGCTGTCGCGCTGTCGCGTAGATTGTCCGGCAATGTTTCAAACCACGCGGCATATTCGGCCTGTAGATCGGTCAGTTCCGCGACGGCGTCGCGCCAGCGCTGTGCGCGGCTACGATGATCGACCGTGCGGCGCGAGCGGATTGCGGGCTTTCCCGCCGCTCGCGTCACCCGGCAGCGGGCCTGGCGTTCGGCGTCCGTCATGGCTCTGTCGCCGATCGATTTACGCGGCATGCTCCACTCCCAATCGTGACGTCACGATACCCATGGCGTTGGAACGACGGTTTGCCTCGGTGTCGGCGCTCATTGGCCCGCCCGCTTTGTCTCGGCCGATTTGCGCCGGTAGCTGTCCGTGTTCATTTCCAGGATGATGGAGTGATGCACGAGGCGGTCGATCGCGGCGACGGTCATGGCGGGATCACCGACCATCACATGATGCCGTGGACCTTGAGCGGAGAGTCGCTCAGGTCAGGGTGGTTGATCCTTGTCACCCGCTGTTTGGCAACTGCCTGCCGATCAGCGATCGCCAGTCAGGGCGTGGTCCTGGTCTGATCATTGTCCGGCTTCCCGACGGACGAGAGCGGTCGATCGCACGTTCGGCGACAGATTTGATTTCGGAGGCGGAGGCCGCTCCCCCGGCCCCGAAGCGGCAAATGCGTATTTCGGTGCGCTCGCTTTTGGCGTTGGCGAATCACGTTCGGGTCGTGCTCATCTCCCGGCATGAGGACTTCGAGAGCGGACCGCTGCTCGATCAATCCCCCGCGATGCCAGTGCCCGGACCGCCTGGCGCCGATGGGAGTTCCCCGTCTGTGGACCCAGCTTCCCATAACGACGCGGCGACAACTCGCACAGCGGGTCGGCCAACTTCTTCATCGCCTTCAGCAGTCCATACCCCAGGAAGCGGAGGGACATCATGCTGACCACGACGTCGTTCTCTGAAGAACGAATCACGACGGCACATCGCGCCAGACTGGTATATGTTTATGTACGCCAGTCATCGCCTGGCCAGGTCCGCCACCATCGGGAGAGTACAGAACTCCAGTATCGGCTGGTTGAGCGGGCCGTCCTGTTCGGCTGGCCGCGGGAGCGCATTCACGTTATCGACGACGATCTGGGTAAGTCGGGAAGCTCCAGCACTGAGAGGCATGGATTTCAGCGGCTGATCGCGGAAGTTGGCCTCGGCAAGGCCGGTCTGGTCATGAGTCTGGATGCGTCGAGGCTGGCGCGTAACAATCGTGACTGGCACCAGCTTTTGGAGCTTTGCTCACTCTTTGGTGTGATGATTGCCGATGGCGAGCGGTTATACGATCCGGCGGCATATCACGATCGGCTGCTTCTTGGCTTGTCCGGGATCATGAGCGAAGCGGAACTGCATCAGATCAAGATCCGGCTGCACCAGGGGGAACGTCAGAAAGCCGCGCGGGGTGAATTGCGGTTGCCTCTTCCCGCGGGCCTCACGCAACAGCGGGAGGGCGGCGTCACTTTTAATCCGGACGAAGAGGTGCAAGAGCGGCTGCGTTTGGTGTTCGCCAAATTTCGCGAACTGCGCAGTGCGAAGGCGGTTATGCGGTATTTGCGGCGAGCCAGGTTGCTGCTGCCGGTCCGGCCGTTGCACGGTCCCGCGCCGCACGATGTCGTCTGGCGGCCCGCTGACAGTGCCCGGGTGATTCATATTCTGAAGAATCCGGCTTATGCTGGCGCTTACGTCTACGGGCGGCGGCGGCAAGACCCGATGCGACGACAACCTGGAAGTTCGCGCGCCGGAACGGTCGCTGTCGCGCCGGAGGATTGGTCGATTTGTCTCAAGGACGCTCATCCGGCTTACGTGGACTGGGAAGAGTTCATGGCCAACCAACGACAGCTCGCGGATAATCTGAATCGTTACGACGCAGGCCGGCCCGGGGC
>JANMXI010000142.1:0-14671 GCA_031394735.1 Pseudomonadota bacterium
ATCGTGCGGCGGTTGCATGGCCTGCTCGAGAGTCTCTACGACGTCGAGTCGCATTGCGATATTGCCGATTACCTGGTCACCGATCGCGCGCATTTGAACGGCCTCCAACCGGACAACGACTCGCGCTGCAATGAGGAGCAACTTCTGCTGGCGCAGACCGAGGAGGGCGCGGGAGTGGCGTTGTTCATTGACGACCCGGTGCTGCGACGGCTCGAGGCGCAGGATCCGATGCGCGCGTTGACCGAGCACAATCTACCCGACTACTGCACGGCACTCGAAGGCGTCAGTCATTTTCTATATGCAATGTGGCGGCTGCGCCAGGACACGCCGATGTCTCTGCTGGAGCTGGAGACGCAGGCCGAGGTCGACAAGTTCGCGCTCAGCGTCTTTCTGCTGGCGAGCCAGGACGGTGGTCGATATCCGGCGTATGTTTTTGCGCGACTCTTCGACACCGCGCGTTTTGACAGCAGGCTCGATGCGGAGCAGCTGGATCGTTACTCGGCTGCACATCACAGTGCGGCACGTTACTGCCACTTTTTGGAGAAGCGCTTCGTCAAGCGCGGGCAGGCGCGAGTCGAGGGGCTGTTGCGCGAGCTGCGCAAGTTCTATCGCCTGGGAAGTTCCGCCAAGCTCGACTACGCTCTCGCGGCGTGCTGAGCGCAATCAGGTGCGCTTACTCCTCGTCCTTGTTCGAGGAGGCCTGTTTGCGCAGATCGATCCATTCGCCGAGTTTGCGCAAATCCTTTTTCATGGCCTTTTGTTTGCCGGTGCGGCCCAGGCGGCCGCTGTCGTAGGGGTCATAGCCCTTCGTGATGCCGCCCGGGTTGGGACGCACGCCCCCGGTCGCCGGTGGCGCATCGTCCACGATGGATAATTCCGGCATCAATTTCTTGAGCCGGGCGCTGGTGGTGCTGGTCTGGTCGAATCGCCCCGTGGCCATCGACCATTCCCAGATCGCCTGACCGCGGTCGTCGAATTTCACCTTGCCGGATTGGTTTTGATCCACGCGCGGCCCACCCGGCCCTGCGGTCTTCGAGTCGGTGCTGACGGGCTTGGCCGGCGGTTTGGGCGTGGCTGGATCCATGAACTCATTTCACTCGATGCGATGCGTGTTTTGAAGGTGTTATACCCAAAAATCAAACCGGCATCCATTGCGCGACCCGCAAACTGCGCTGCGGATCCAAGTTGATGCGCACGATCGGTGCGCTACGGCTGCAGCCGGCCATGCGCGCGCATCAACCCGAGCGCGGTCTTGCCGTCATCCAGACGGCCGTCGATGACCATGCGCATCGCCTCCTCGAGAGGTACCCACTGCAATTCGAGTTCCTCATCGCTCTCCGGCGTTGCGGTGCCTTTTACAATGCGAAGCGCCATATACAGATACACCCGCTCCGTCATGAGGCCGGGTGCCGGCAGGTACTCCCCCAACGGCTCCCAATGCTGCGCGGTGACACCCGTCTCCTCGGCGAGTTCACGCACCGCCGCGATTGCCGGCGGCTCGCCTGCGTCCAGCTTGCCCGCCGGAATCTCCCACAGGAAATCTTCAATGCCATGACGGTATTGCCGCACCAGACAGACGCGGCGCTTGTCATCGATCGCAACCACCGCAGCGGCGCCGGGATGACGGATCATATCCACTTCATACTCGACGCCGTTGGCGAAGCGCAGCCGGTCCGAATACATTTCCACGACGCGACCACGGTGCTTGGACACACTTGCGAGTTGAATCGGCTTGCGCATCAGGCCGACCTCTTGCGTGCAGTCGCTGGCTTCGCCGGTGTGCGAGCCTGTGCGTGATATTCATCGTTGGGCTGCATGTCGATTGCCGCGGCGAAACGATTGGTCATGTTGTAAAACGCCGTCACCGCGGCGATGTCCCAGATGGCGCGGTCGGAAAAGCCGGCGCCGCGCAGCGCTCGCCGTTCCGATTCGCCGGTTGCCTGCGGTTCCGTGGTGAGCTTATGCGCGAAGTCGAGCATGACGCGCTGGCGTTTGGGCAGATCGGCGCTGCGGTAGTTCATCACCAGCTGCTCGCCCAATTGTGGGTCGTTGGACAGCTTGCGGACCGCAGCGCCGTGTGCGGTCAGGCAGTAGTAACAATGGTTGGCGCTGGACACGACCACCGCGATCATCTCGCGCTCGAGCTTGCTCAAGGCGGAATCGCCAAGCATTAGGTCGTTGTAGAAATTCACGAAGGTGCGCAGCTTGGCCTGATCGAAGCTGTAGCAGGCCAGCACATTGGGAATGAAGCCGAGCTTCTCCTCGCATAAGCCGAAGTAGTCGCGCATGTCCGGGTCCATCTTCGAGGCGTGCGGCAACGGGATGTTCAGCGCCATTTTGTGTTTGGATCGGCTCATCAATGTGTGTCCTTGTGATGTGTCTCATCGCCTCAGGGTGTGCCTCTGGGCGATCCTTGGGCGCTGATCGTGAACGCCGTCACGGTCTGGATATGCATACAGGTTAATCGGTATAGTGCGAACATGATCAAATCCAAGCCTAACTCGTTCGAGTCGCTGAATCCCGCGCAACGCAAGGCGGCGACGTTTGGCGCAGCAGTCGAGGGCAAAGGCTTCAAGTCCGGACCGCTGCTGGTCATCGCCGGCGCGGGCACCGGCAAGACCAATACGCTGGCGCATCGCGCGGCGCACCTCGTGCTCAACGGCGTCGATCCGGCGCGCATTCTCATGCTCACCTTCACGCGCCGCGCCGCGCAGGAAATGATCCGGCGTACGCAGAGCATCGTTGCCGAGGTGTTGACCGAGCGCGGCAAGCTCGGCGACCGCAGCGTCATTTCCCGGCTGGTGTGGTCGGGCACGTTTCATTCGGTGGGCAGCCGTATCCTGCGCCTGTTCGCCAAACACCTGGGGCTGGAGCCGAATTTCTCCGTCATGGACCGATCCGATGCCGCGGATCTGATGGACGTGATCCGCCACGAGTTCAAGTACTCGAGCAAGGAGAAGCGCTTTCCGCGCAAGGATGCCTGCCTTGCGATCTACTCCTACCGCGTCAATACGCGCCTGTCGCTGAAGCAGACCATCGAGGAGCAGTTCCCCTGGTGCCGCGAATGGGAAGAGGATCTGGCGAAGCTGTATCGCGAATACGTTGCCCGCAAGCAAAAGCACAACGTGCTGGATTACGACGATCTGCTGCTGTACTGGCACATGATGATGCAGAATCCGGCGCTGGCGCAGAGCCTGACCCGAAACTTCGACCATGTGCTCGTGGATGAGTATCAGGACACCAGTTCACTGCAGGGGGACATCATTCACGCGCTCAAGCCCGACGGCTCGGGCGTGACGGTGGTCGGGGACGACGCGCAGGCCATCTATTCCTTCCGGGCCGCGGCCGTGGACAATATTCTCGGCTTTGCGGACCGTTACAAGCCCAAAGCCGAGATCGTGGTGCTGGCCCAGAATTACCGCTCCTCGCAACAGATCCTCGACAGTGCCAACGCGCTGATGTCCGATGGCATCCGTCAGCACCGCAAGACGTTGATGAGCACCCGCAAATCCACCACCAAGCCGCAGTACGTCAGCCTTGAAGATGCCTCCTCGCAGGCCGAGTACATCGTCAGCAAGATCCTGCAAACGCGTGAGGTGGGCGGGTCGCTCAAGCGCCACGCGGTGCTGTTCCGCAGTTCGCATCACAGCGATGCGCTCGAAGTGGAGATGACCAAGCGCAACATTCCCTTCGTGAAGTACGGCGGACTGAAATTTCTCGAAGCCGCGCACGTCAAGGACATGATCAGCGTGTTGCGGTGGGCGGACAATCCGCGCAACGGCGTCGCCGGATTCCGTGTGCTCAAGCTGCTGCCCGGATTCGGTCCGGCACATGCCAAGCAGGCGCTGGATCATCTGGAAGCCAATCAATTCAGCCTCGGCGCATTGGCGGGGTTTGAAGCGCCGCAGGCCAACAAGATGGACTGGAAGCGCTTTTGTGAATTTCTGACCAAGCTTGCCGATCCCTCGACTCCCTGGCCCGGTCAGGTGCGTCTGGTGCGCGACTGGTACAAACCGCAGCTCGAGCGCATCTACGATGCGGCCTGGACGCGGCTGGGTGACCTGGAACAATTGGATCAATTGTCGGTTCAGTACGCGAACCGCGAGCGCTTTCTCACCGAGTTGACGCTGGATCCGCCGGTGGTGTCGAGCGATCAGTCCGGCGCGCCCTCCAAAGACGAAGACTACGTCATCCTCTCCACCATCCATTCCGCCAAGGGCCAGGAATGGGACATCGTGTATCTGCTCAACGTCGCCGATGGCAACTTTCCATCCGAGTTCTCCACCGGCAAACCGGAGATGATAGAAGAGGAGCGGCGTTTGCTTTACGTGGCGATGACGCGCGCTCGCAATGAATTGCACATCTGCGCGCCGTTGAAATACATGGTGACGCAACAGGCGAAGACAGGCGATGCGCATGTGTACGGCGCCAAGAGCCGCTTCATGAGCGACAAAGTCATGGAGACTTTGGAAAAGACCATCTACCGCAGCTTGCGCGGCGTGGAAAATCTGAATGCGAGTGAAGCCGCGACCGTGGACGTGGCGCAGAAGCTCAAGGACATGTGGTAACGCGGGGCGATGTCGCCCCGGCTACTTCAAGGTTTTTGAAATTTCAGCGTGAACCGGTCGGACTCACCGATCGCCTGGTATTTGGCCTTGTCGGTCTCCCCGAGCGTCAAGGTCGGCAGCAGAGTCCACACGCCTTCCTTGTAGTCCTTGGTGTCCTTCGGGTTCGCATTGACCTCTGAGCGTCCCACCAGTTTGAAGCCGGCCGCTTCGAACATCTTGATGGCGAGGTCTTCGTTGACGTAACCGGATTCTGCTTTGGGGTCCTGCGGCGTTGCCGGATTGCCCCGATGTTCTTCGATCCCCAGGATGCCGCCCGGCTTCAAGGCCTTGAACATCAGCGCGATGGCCTTGTCGGCCCAATTCGACCCCATCCAGTTGTGCAGGTTGCGGAAGGTGACCACCAAATCCACCGACTTGGCAGGCGCCAGGTCCGTCACGCCGGGCCCGAACGGCGCGGTGTTCAACGTGCCCAGCGTCGTCGCGTGTTCGGCGAATTTCTGCTTCAGCGCCTTCATTCCGGCGGAGTCTTCTGCATCGGCCGATGCGGGCGGCGTGACGCCGGCTGCGTAATGGCCGTGATCCTTGAGCACTGGCGCCAGAATTTCCGTGTACCAGCCGCTCCCCGGGGCGATCTCGATGACGGACATGTCCTTGCGCAGACCGAAGAATTGCAATGTCTCGCGCGGGTGACGATAGACGTCGCGCGCCTTGTTTTTGGGCTGGCGATGATCGCCGGCGATGGCGGCGTCGAGCAGCTTCAGCGTCTGCGCATCGGTCTTGGGAAGTGGCAGAGCGCGAGCGTCCAGGGTGCACAGCGTATTGATGCCGATGATCAATACGCCCAGCAACCCGAGACGCCGCAAATGCAACCAGCGGTGTTGGGTGTTCATCATGCGGTTACCAGCGGCGCGGGGCGCCACCGCCCCCCCCACCGCCGCCACCGCCACCACCGCCACTTGGGCGGGGGGCACGGGCAGGACGTTCCTGAGCCTCGTTGACACGAAGCGGGCGTCCGCCCATTTGAAAGCCGTTGGTTTGCTGGATGGCGGTCTGTGCATCGCTGGCAGACATGTCGACAAAACCAAAGCCGCGCGGCCGACCGGTTTCGCGATCCATCACCAGCTTCACCGACTCCACTGTGCCGTGTCTTTCGAACAGTTTACGAACTTCGTCTTCTGTCGCCGAGAACGGTAGATTCCCCACGTAAATCGTCGTCATTCCATTTTCTCTCGCTGCTGTAGCGCGTGACGGACTGCAACCCTTACGCCGTTTTTGCGCGGTTTAACACGCTTTTGATGCTACGCCAGGGGTTTGCACTTTTCAAATCCACAGCAAAACCTTCAGGTTCAAGCCTGACCGGCTTCGCCGGCTCGCTGCGGACGGGCCAATGACGGACGGCCAGCCGCGCGCGGGCGAGCCCGCGGGGACGGAGCGGAATGACGCCTTATTCGCCTTCCAGATAGGCGTAGCCGTCCAGTTCGGTCTCGTAGAACCGCTTGACCGCCTGGCCTTCGGCCAGCGTTATCCGTCCTTCGCGTACGGCCCGCTCGCAATCCCGTGCCAGGCGCGGCGACAGCTCGTCGGTGTCGTATTCCATATATTCCAACACCTTGTTGGCGGTATCGCCCTTGACGATTTCCTCGATCCACCAGCCACCCTCATCATGGAGACGGATATGGATGACGTGGGTGTCGCCGAACAGGTTGTGCAGATCGCCGAGGGTTTCCTGATACGCGCCCACCAGAAAGGCGGCCAGGTAATATTTTTCGGTGGGCAGGATCTCGTGCACTTCAAGGGTGCGTTTGGTCTCGCGCGGATGGACGAAGCGGTCGATCTTGCCGTCGGAGTCGCAGGTGATGTCGGCCAGTACTGCGTTGCGCGTTGGTTTTTCGTCGAGGCGGTGAATGGGCATGATGGGGAACAGCTGCCCGATCGCCCAGCTGTCGGGCAGCGACTGGAACACCGAGAAATTACAAAAATAGGTGTCGCTGAGCATGGTCTCCATGTCCTCGAGTTCCTCGGGGATCTTGTCCAGCTTGCGGCACAGGTCGCGGATCTTGGCGCAGGTCGCCCAATACAGCCGCTCCGCCAGACCACGGAACTCCAGCCCGAGGTACCCGAGGTTGAACATCTGTAACGCCTGTTCGCGGGCACCCAAGGCATCGTGGTAGCACTCGACCAGCCGGCGCTCGTTGACCGAGCGGTAGCTGTCGAACAGATCCTTGACCGGCTGTGGCACCGGATCCTTACCGGCGTAGTCTTCCTCAACGCGCCCGGTGATGCGGAACTGGTCCAACTTCGACGAGCCGAGCACATCGAAGACGAGGACGCTGTGATGCGCGGCGATGGCGCGCCCGGATTCGCTGACGATCATCGGATGCGGCACCTGGCGCGCATCGCAGACGCTCTTGATCCGGTACACCACGTCGCTGGCGTACTCGTTCAAGGTGTAGTTCATCGAGGATTCGTAGTTGGTGCCGCTGCCGTCATAGTCGACGCCCAAACCGCCGCCGATGTCGATGTATTGCAGGCCCGCGCCCATGAGCTTGAGCTCTGCATACACGTGCGCCAGCTCGTTGATGGCATCCTTGACGCGGCGGATGTCCTGCAGCTGACTGCCCGGGTGGCAATGCACGAGTTGCAGACAGTCGAGCATGTCGTGCTGCTTGAGCAGCGCGTGCAGGTCGAGGATTTCGCTGATAAACAAGCCGAATTTGGATTTCTCGCCGGCGGACTCGCGCCAGCGGCCGGCGCCTTCGCTGGCGAGCTTGACGCGCACGCCGATCTTCGGACGCACGCCGTAGCGCTGTGCCTGCTTGAGAATCAGATGAATCTCTTCGAAATTTTCCACGACGGGAATGATCAGACGGCCGAGCTTGGTGGCGAGTATCACCGCCTCGATGTAACTCTCGTCCTTGAACCCGTTGCAGACGATGAGCCGGTCGGGCGCATTCTCAGTGATCGACATGACCGCCAGCAGTTCGGGCTTGGATCCGGCTTCCAGTCCGAAACCGAACTCCTTGCCGTACCGATACACTTCTTCCACCACCAGTCGTTGCTGGTTGACCTTGATGGGAAAGACCGCGGCGTAGCGGTTCTTGTATTCGTTCTCGGCGATGGCGGTGCCGAAGGCATCGGCCAGATGGCGCAGCCGGTGGGCGAGGATGTCTGAAAAGCGGATGACCACCGGCGTGTGCAGGTCGCGCGCCTTGAGACCCTGCACCACATCGAACAGATCGATCTCGCGACTGGCGTCGGCGCCCGGACGCACGACCACGTGGCCCAAGTCGTTGATGCCGAAATAGCCTTTGCCCCAGGCATCGACCTGGTACAGGTCCAGCGACTCGTCCGTCTTCCAGTTCTGGGTCGCGCCGGTCTTTTTTGCGGGTGTGTTCATTGCGCGCGCACCATAACAAATTCACTCATGAAGTAAATGACGGAAATGGAAGCCGGGTCACCCGCGTGCCACCGGGCGTGCGGGATCGCGGATCCATTCGCTCCAGGATCCGGCATACAACCTGGCGCCCGGCAGACCGGCCGCTTCGAGCGTCAACAGGTGGTGACAGGCGGTCACTCCCGATCCGCACATGCTGATGATCTCCTCAGGCCGCCGGCCGCCCAGAAATTCCAGCCAGCGCTGGCGCAAGACCGCCGGTTCCAACAACCGGCCACCTGGCCCCACGTTGTCGCCAAACGGGAAATTGCGCGCCCCGGGAACATGGCCGGCCACGGGATCGATCGGTTCGACGGCGCCGGCGAAGCGCGCCGCGGCGCGTGCATCCACGAGCAACGCCTCAGGGCTGCGCAGCGCGGCGATGACCTGATTGGTGGTCAGGACCCCGTCGGCGCGAACCTGCGGGGCGAATCGTTGCGGTTGTGCTGTGCGGCCGTCGCCGCTGTGCAGCGGCCCGCCGGCGGCCCGCCAGGCCGTGATTCCGCCGTTGAGCACAGCAACGCGACTCGCACCGATCCAGCGCAGCATCCACCACGCGCGGGCAGCATAGCCGGCATTGGCATCATCGTAGACGATGGTCTGTGTGTCGTTGCCGATGCCCCAAGAGCCGACCAATGCTGCGAACCCGGCCGGATCCGGCAAGGGGTGACGCCCGCTGTCGGCGGTGATCGGCGCGGACAGCTCGCGATTCAGGTCGATGTAACGTGCGCCGGGAATGTGCCCATCCAGGAACGCCTGGCGTCCTTGTTCAGGGTTGATCAGATCGGAGCGACAGTCGAGCACGACCCACTCTGCGGCACCCTTCCGCGCGCGCAGCTCATCGACCTCGATCAGCGTGGTGAACTCCATGACCGTGCGATGGTAGCGCTTGCCGGTGCCGGCAACGAGCGTTACGTTACACGCCGTTTGTAACGCGAATCACGGCGCCGCATCGATCCGCTACAATCGGGCCCATGGCATTGACTCTCTACTGGGGCAGCGGCAGTCCGTTTGCGTGGCGCGTGTTGCTGGCGCTCGAACACAAGCGCTTGCCGTATGTGTCCGAGCTGCTGCACTTCGACAAGCAGGAGCATCAATCCCCGCACATGCTCAAGCTCAATCCGCGCGGCCGTGTTCCGGTCCTGAAAGATCAGGACTACGTGGTGTTCGAGTCGCTCGCGGTGCTGTATTACCTGGATCTCAAGTACCCGGAACCGCCCATCTTTGGACTCAATCCCGAGGAAGCGGGCGTCATCATGCGCGTGATCTGCGAATTCCAGGCCTACGCGGAACCCTCAGTGTTGAACATCACCGAAGCGGTGTTTTCCAACCAGGTCGAAGGTCGATTCGAGGAACTCTCCGATGCCATGCACATCGTCGGCCGCGAAGCGCGCACCATTGAAGGCCGTTTGAGCAAGGAGCATTGGATCGTCGGTCAGAACTATTCGGCTGCCGACATGGTGATCTTCCCGGCGATTCAACTGCTGCGTCGCGCGTTGGCCAAGCCGCAGGGCGCCGAACTCGGCGCGCGTTTTCTGCCCATGGAAAAAAACTATCCGGCGCTCGCCCGCTGGATTGCGCGCATCGAAAGCCTGCCCGGATACGCCAGCACCTACCCGCCGCATTGGCTGGAAGCGGACCGCGCCACACCTGTTTAGGGGCTACTTGAGCCTCGTCTGTCCTGGCAGGTAGGCTGTCAGGCTCTCGCCGCGCGTGCGGCATCGTCGATGAGGGAAAATCAAATGACAAACCACAAACTACACGTTCATTTCCCGGGCAGGATCATCATGGTGGGCTTCGGCAGCATCGGGCAGGGCATCTTGCCACTGATCTTGCGTCACATCGGCATCAAGTCGGACCGCATCAGCATCGTGACGGCGGATGACAGCGGCCGCGCCGAGGCTGCCGAGTTCGGCGTCACTTATCATGTGACGCCGTTGGATCGCACCAATTACCGGCGCGTACTCGAGCCGATGTTGAGCAAGGGGGACTTTCTCCTGAATCTGTCGGTGGATGTGTCCAGCATTGCGCTCATCGAGCTGTGCCGTGAACTCGGCGCCTTGTACCTGGACACCTGCATCGAACCGTGGCCGGGTGGTTACACCGACCCGAACATCTCCATGGCCCGCCGCACCAATTACGCGCTGCGCGACGAGGCGCTGAAATTACGCACGGCCAAGGGCGTCGCGCCCACTGCCGTGCTCACGCATGGCGCCAATCCCGGTCTCGTGTCGCATTTCGTCAAACAGGCGCTGTTGAACATCGCCGCCGACTTGGGGCTGGCGACACCTTCGCCTACGTCACGCGCGCAGTGGGCGCAGTTGGCGAAGACTCTGGGGGTGAAGGTCGTGCACATCGCGGAACGCGACTCGCAGGTCACGAATGTGCCGAAGAAGATGAACGAGTTCGTCAATACCTGGTCGGTGGACGGCTTCGTCAGCGAAGGCGCGCAGCCGGCCGAGTTGGGCTGGGGCGCGCACGAGCGCAATTTTCCTGCCGATGGGCATCGCTTTGACTTCGGGTCCGGTTGCGCCATCTATCTGAATCGTCCGGGCGCGAGCATGCGAGTGCGCACCTGGACGCCCAAGGCCGGGCATTTCCACGGCTTTCTGATCACTCACAGCGAAGCCATTTCGATCGCCGACTATTACACCGTGCTGGACAGGGAGAAGGTGTCCTACCGCCCGACCGTTCACTATGCCTACCACCCGAGCGATGCGGCGGTGAATTCCGTGCACGAGTTCGCGGGGCGCAATTGGGAACTGCAGGATCACAAGCGCATCATGAACAAGGAGATCATCGCCGGCATCGATGAACTCGGCGTGCTGCTGGCGGGACATCAGAAGAACGCCTATTGGTTCGGGTCGCAGCTGTCGATCGAGGAGGCGCGCAAGCTCGCACCCTACAATAGCGCCACCAGTCTGCAGGTCACCATCGCCGCGTTGTCGGGCATGATCTGGGCCATCGAGAATCCGGATCTGGGCGTCGTCGAACCGGATGAAATGGATTTCCGTCGAATGCTGGAAATTTGCATGCCCTATCTCGGGCCTGTGACTGGCTCGTACACGGATTGGACGCCGCTGGTCGGACGCGGCCGGTTGTTCGCGGAAGATCTGGACGTGGGCGACCCCTGGCAGTTCAAGAACGTTCGGGTCGTGTGATTCCGTAGTGCACGGCGGTGATGACCAGCCGCCGTGCACCGCCGGGCAACTCGACACTGACTTCGTCATCCAGTTGCCGGCGCAGCAGGGCTCGCGCCAGCGGTGAGTCCATGCTGATATAGTCGGGCGACAAGTCGAACTCGTCCGGTCCGACGATGCGGTGCCAGCGCGACTCGCCGGCATCATCCTCCACTTCGACCCAGGCGCCGAAATACACCCGCGAGGGATCGCGCCGGGCCGCTTCCGCCTGCACGTCGACGATGGTCATGCCTTCGAGCCGTTTGCGCAAAAAGCGCACGCGGCTGTCGATTTCCCGCAGGCGCTTTTTGCCGTAGGTGTATTCGGCGTTCTCCGAACGGTCGCCTTGGGCGGCCGCCTCGGACACGGACTGCGTCACCCGCGGGCGTTCCTCGCGCCACAGCAGGTCCAATTCCTCGCGCAGACGCCGGGCGCCCTCCGGGGTGATGTACTGGGAACCAGGCGTGGTGGGGGGTCGATATCGTGACAAGGCGCGCTCTCGTTTAAAGCCGTGAACCCGTTCCGGGGGGGTCAAATCCTACTGTGCGCCGCTTCACAGATCGAACCGGGCTTATGTCCTTAAGCTTCTGACCCATGGGCGTCAAGTACTACACGCACTTCATCTCTCAGGAAAACGGTGCCGTGGATTATGAGGAATATCGCGGCGTAGTGGAGTTATGCGGCCGATCGCAGCGCTTCAACGGCGAACGAGAGATTGCGCAGGTGCTGGCCCGAAGTTTCGATCTGGAAGAAGACGATATCCAGGTTCTGCAATGGCAGCAACTGCACTGAATCCCCTAGCGGACTTTACTTCCCTTCATCAATGAAGTCCGCACCTTCCGCCCCGAGCCAAAAGCTCGGGGTTTTTTTTGGCCGCAATTTTCTATCCATGTGGTGGGCTTGTCATTAGCCTGCGGGAGTCGTCAGGGGCTTGCCTTTTTCCGCGATGAACACCACGACGATTTTGGCCGGCGCCGCGGAAGTGTTCAAGCCCTGATGCACCACGCCTGCCGGAATATAGAATCCTTCACCGGCGTGGTAGGTGACCGTCGGACTTCCCGCGCGCTCCATGGTCGGCGACCCCTCGAGCACATAGCCATACACGTCGGCCGCATGCGTATGCCGTCCTTCGGCTGTGCCTGGCGCAATGTCGACGGACACCACGATCCCTTCGCGTCCGGGGATCGTCGAGTCCTGCTTCAACAAAATCGTACGATTGATTCCCGCGACAGGGCCAGCGATGAGCGTCACGGCTGCGATGAGGCCGCTCATCGCGACGATCGCCATCACCGGGCGGATTTTGAAGGGCATGATCGTCATGGTTGTTATCCTTAATTGGAGAAATTCAGTTCCACGCCGTTGCCGGCGGGATCTCGAAAGAATAGCTGGGTAGCGCCCGACTCGGGTATCACGGCGCGTCGGTAAGAAATACCCAGCGTCGTCAGTCGCTCCTGGAAACTCTGCTCGTCGGTGCAGTGGAAGGCCACATGATCGAAGGTCAGATCCGATCCGCGTCGGCGCTGCTCTGAGGCACGCATTTCGGACAGGTGCAAGACGTCTGTCTTCCCAGCGTACAGCCACACTCCGAAGGAATTCAATGGCGGTCGCGGCCCGACCGTCAAACCCACCGCGGCTACGTAGAAATCACGCAGCTCGTCGATCAGCTCGCGGCCGGCGCGGATGTTGTAATGAGCGATTCCAAGATTTTGCATCGTACGTTACGCGACGGCCGGACTCATGCACCTGTAGGGTAATCATAGGCTGGTTCCGGCCTTCCTGACTGTTTTCCCAAGGTGATCCTCACGGGACGCGCTTTCCGTAATTCTCAAGTGTTAAGCTCGGCAGCCCGAAGGTGTCGCCTCAAGATACGTCGCGCAAGGTGCTCCTTGAGGGATGAATTTTCAAAATCTGCCCCCATGTGCTGGGGCCATGGAGGAACTATGCGTAAATTAGCTTTAAGTTCGATGCTCTTGCTTGCCGCGCTGCTGTCGGGCTGCGGGTACAACACCTTTCAAAGTCAGGACGAACAGGTCAAATCGTCCTGGTCCGAGGTCCTGAACCAATATCAGCGCCGTGCCGACCTGATTCCGAACCTCGTGAACACGGTCAAGGGCTATGCGGCGCAGGAACAGGCGGTCTTGTTGGGCGTCACGGAGGCGCGTTCCAAGGTCGGCTCCATCCAGGCGACGCCGGAACTCATCAACAATCCGGAAGCCTTCGCCAAGTTCCAGGCGGCGCAGGGCGAGCTGTCCAGCGCGCTGTCGCGGCTGCTGGTGGTCACCGAAAATTATCCGCAGTTGAAGTCGGATCAAAATTTCCGTGACCTGCAGGCGCAATTGGAAGGCACGGAAAATCGCATCACCGTGGCGCGCAACCGTTACATCCAGTCGGTTCAGGCCTACAACGTGAGCGTGCGTCAGTTTCCCAACAATCTGACCGCCATGGTGTTTGGCTACAAGCCGAAGCCCAATTTCACGGTGGAGAACGAAGCGGCCGTCTCCAAGCCACCCGCAGTGGATTTCGGCGCGTCGGCCGCAAAGCCCGCTCCCGCTCCGGCGCAATAGTTCCCGCATGGGCGCCTGCCCGAGCATTGCCGGACGATGAACGCGCCCGCCGCCCGCATCGGTCGACGCCTGTTGGGCGCGGCGCTGCTGCTGGCTTTCAGTCTTGCGCAGGCGCAAGTGGCCGTGCCGCCGTTGGCCGCGCGGGTGACCGACCTCACCGGCACGCTGTCGGGTGAGGCCGTCACCCGGATTGAGTCCAAGCTCAAAGATCTGGAAACGCGCAAGGGCAGCCAGATTGCGGTGCTCATCGTGCCGACCACCCAGCCCGAGGAAATTGAACAATTCGGGATTCGGGTTGCCGACGCGTGGAAACTGGGGCGCAAGGGCATCGACGATGGCGCCATCCTCCTCATCGCCAAGAACGATCGGCGGATGCGAATCGAAGTGGGACGTGGCCTTGAAGGTCCGCTGCCGGATATCACCGGCAAGCGCATCATCGATGAAACCATCACGCCGCGGTTCAAGCTCAGCGACTTCGACGGCGGCGTCGAAGCGGGCGTCGATCAGATGATCGGCGTCGTCAACGGCGAGCCATTACCCGAACCGGATAAGCGCTGGGAAGGGTCGAAAGGCTTGGGCAACCTGCTGCCGCTCCTGTTGGTGGTGGTGTTCGTCGTCAGCGGCATTTTGCGCGCGATCTTCGGGCGGGTTTTCGGTTCGGTTGCCACCGGCGGTATGACGGGCGGACTTGCCTGGTTGATCAGCCATTTCATACCCATCGGCCTCGGCGCCGGACTCATCGCGTTCTTCTTCTCCTTGCTGATGGGCTCGTCGCGCGGCTGGTCCAATCGGGGCGGGGGCTGGGGAGGAGGCTTGGGCGGTGGACTTGGCTCCGGCGGGGGCTTTGGTGGCGGTGGTGGAGGCGGCGGATTCAGCGGCGGCGGCGCATCGGGAGGCTGGTAGTGAAACCTGTGCGAATGTTCCGGC
>JANMXI010000143.1:0-4690 GCA_031394735.1 Pseudomonadota bacterium
GCTGGCGTCCAACATGCTCGTAAACCGACCGCCAACCCGTCAGGCACCGGGCGTGCACTTCCGCATCGGGAGTTTCAGTGTGGGAAAAAGAATGACGCGGAATTCGAACCGCCATCGGCTGATTGAATTGATTCTGTGACACGCAGGCGCCTCCCCTAATGCATGAACTTGCCGCTAAACCACATCCGCTCTCGAGATTCTACGCTCACTTACTTTATTTGTTTATTACAAAGAAGTAAGCTTGGCGGAGAGTAATCGAAAACCAACTGGGCGCGCAAACGGTTTCGTAAGACACTGATTAACAACATATATATGTCTATATTCCCCGAAATACTCCATTTGTTCAGTATAAGGAAAAAGGCAACTGCCGGATGAAACAGCAGGGAGTACGCAAACTACGGCAATCGGAGCGATCCACTTTGTCCGAAAAGCGGATGGTCGAGACGGCTATCGCCATTATGCTCAAACAAGGAATCAGCGGGCTGCGTCTGACGGAAGTCGGCTTGCAAGCTGGCTACAGCCGGGGGCTCGCGGCGATGCGCTTCCGTACCATGGGGGGACTGCTACGGCGCGTCGCCGAACATCTGGGACACCAATGGTTGACGCTCTTGAACAAAACCGCCGGAGACAAGCGCGGGCTTGCAGCTATCTACGGCGCTATCGATGCGCAAGAACTGTATTTTGCACCACCCGCTTCACCTGTTCGTGTGCAGTATTTGATCCTGTTTCATAGCATCGACCCAGGGGCGGCGGAGCGGCTCAATGCTCCACGACTGATGGCCGCTCAACGCCGTGACGTGGCGCATTGGCTGCGGGAAGCGATCAATTCCGGCGAGGCGCGGGAGAACCTCGACCCAGAGGCAGAAGCGGAGTCTATAGTCGGCGCAATGGCCGGCATCATCTTTCAGTCCCTGATCGATGCGCGCGTCTGCATGCGCAAACTATCGGTCAAGTTGAAATCGGAAATTGCCGACAGAATCAGCGCCCTCCCCGCCGCACCCGTTGTACAGCAGCGCGATGTTCGCACCGCGCGGCACAAGCAAGGCTAACGTTCATTCCTTGGTGGAATTGAGGCCGACCTCGTCGAGACGAACACCCGCGGTTTCGCGCAAGGACGCAACCGCGAAGAACGCCAGCACGCAGGCAGCAGCCATGTAACAGGAAACGGCAATCGTCGTGTGGAAGTGTGCAATCAGCGCGGTTGCGATCAGCGGCGCAAATGCGCCCCCCAGGATAGCGCCGGTCTGATAGCTGAACGAGGCGCCCGAATACCGAAGTCGCGTCGGGAATAATTCTCCGAACAACGCCGCTTGAGGTCCATACATCATCGTAACGGGTACAGCCGCAACCAAGCAGCCGACCGTGATCCAGAGCAGCGAGCGCGTATCGATCAGCGGAAACAAGCCAAAGTTCGCGATGGCAGCGAGCACCGCACCTATCATATACAGTCGCCGCCGCCCAAATTTGTCCGACAGACTGCCGAAAGTCATCGTCATGGGCGGCGTCAGCGCACTCGCGATCAGCACGGCCGTCAACATCGTCGCACGTGACAGATTGGGACCCGTCGGGTCAGTCCCATAGGACATCACATAGGTCACATTGACGTAAAAGCACAGGTTCACGGCAAACTGCGATACCGTCGCAAGCGTGATCTCTCGGGGATATCTTTTCAGGACCTCGAGCAACGGCGATTCGGCCTTTCGAGGCTGCGCCGCGCGACTTGTCTGCATGAGCTCACGATAAGCGGCAGTCTCCTCGACCCGAAAGTGAACATACAAGCCAAAGCCGACCAGCAACACGCTCACTAAGAACGGTAGCCGCCAACCCCAGGCCATGAACTCTTCCGGTGTCGTCACCGCACCCACTGCAAGGAAGGCAAGATTCGCGAAAACGATACCAACCGGCGCACCCATCTGCGCAAAGCTGCTGTAGAAGCCGCGGCGTGCTCCTGGCGCACTTTCCAGCACGAGCAGGACCGCACCACCCCACTGACCGCCGATCGCAAGACCCTGCAAAACCCGAAACAGGACGAGCAGCAACGGCGCGGCCGGTCCGATCATCGCGTAAGTCGGGAGGCAGGCAATCGCCGTCGTCGCCACGCCCATCAGCACCAGCGCCGCCGCCAAGGCCTGCTTCCTGCCGACGCGATCACCGATCGAACCAAACAGCAAACCGCCGATCGGCCGCGCGATAAACCCGGCGGCGAAGGTCAGAAACGAGCCAATCAACGCCACCGAGTGGGGGATATTCGACGGGAAGAATAGCGTGGGAAACACCAACGCTGACCCGAGCCCATACAAAAAGAAGTCATACCACTCGATGCTGGTGCCGCCGAGCCCCAGCATCGCGAGCCGCATGATCGAAACCTCAGGCCGTTTGGGCGCCGTCTCGTTCATGTGATCTCAAACAGTCCGGCAGCGCCTTGACCGCCTCCAATACACATCGTGACAACGACATACCGCACGCCACGGCGTTTGCCCTCGATGAGCGCATGACCGACCAGCCGCGCGCCGGAAACCCCATAGGGGTGGCCAACGGCGATCGCGCCGCCGTTGACGTTGAGGCGATCCATGGGAATTCCGAGCGTATCGGCGCAGTACAGCACTTGTACCGCGAACGCTTCGTTGATTTCCCACAATCCGATGTCGTCAACGTTCAATCCAGCTTTCTTCAGGAGTTTCGGAACCGCAAACACCGGCCCGATGCCCATCTCATCGGGCTCACATCCGGCGACTGCAAACCCGCGGAACACGCCGAGCGGCCGCAAACCCCGCTGCGCAGCCAATCCAGCCTCCATGACAACGCAGGCGGAGGATCCGTCGGAAAACTGGCTTGCATTGCCGGCCGTGATGACACCGCCGGGGAGGGCCGCGCGTATTTTGGACACGGCCTCCAAGGTCGTGTCGGGGCGGATACCCTCGTCGGCGGCGACGGTGATCTCTCGAGACTGCATCGCCCCCGTGGCCTTGTCGATGACGCCCGCGGTGACTGTCATCGGTACGATCTCGTCGTCGAACTTGCCTGCCAGCTTCGCCGCCGCAGCCCTGAGTTGACTGTTCACGCCGTATTCGTCCTGGCGTTCCTTCGGAATCTTGTAGCGCTTCGCGACCTGTTCCGCTGTCTGCAACATGCTCCAGTAGATTTCCGGTTTCGCCTTCATCAGCGCTGGGTCCATCAGCATGTGGGTGTTTGACTCCTGCTGAACACAGGAGACGCTCTCCACGCCACCCGCCACGAAGGTCTGCCCTTCTCCCACCATGACGCGCTGTGCGGCAAGCGCGATTGTCTGAAGACCGGAGGAGCAAAATCGATTGATCGTCATTCCGGGCACACTCACCGGAAGACCGGCGGCAAGCGCAATCTGCCGCGCAATGTTCGCGCCGGTCGTCCCTTCCGGACTCGCGCAGCCGACGAGCACGTCCTCCACTTCCGCCGGATCGATGCCGGCTCGAGCGACCGCATGCCTGACGGAATGCGCGCCCAAGGTCGCGCCATGGGTCATGTTGAACCCGCCCTTCCAAGATTTGGCGAGGCCCGTGCGGGCGGTCGAAACGATCACTGCATCTTTCATGAATTCTCCGGCTACGTCGCGAGCAGCACTTAGGTCAGCGTGCTGTGTTCGGCGATTCGCTGAACGATCAAGGCCGCCGGCTCCCAAAAAGGATCTCCACCAGCAGCAAACTCGCGCATTTTTCTCGCCACCGAATACAGACCCACCCGGTCGGCGTACAGCATCGGTCCGCCTCGGTGCGCAGGGAATCCGTAGCCACTCAAGTAGACGATGTCGATATCGGAGGCTCTGGCCGCAATGCCATCCTCCAGGATGCGGGCCCCTTCGTTGACCAGGGAGAAAATGCATCGCTCGATGATCTCCTCCTCACTGATTTGGCGTGGGGTGACACCGATTTCACGACGGTAGTCCTCGATCAGGCGCTCGACGGCGGGATCCGGAATCGCTACGCGGCTGCCTGCCTCATAGACATACCAGCCCTTGCCGACCTTCTGGCCAAAACGACCCGCTTCACACAGACGGTCTGCAAGGTCGGGGTGTTTTGGAGGGCTCAACAGATTCCGGCGTTTGCGGATGGCCCAGCCTATGTTGTTGCCAGCCAGATCCCCCATGCGAAACGGCCCCATGGCCATCCCCCACTTCTCCAAGGCGCGATCGACATTCCAAGGAAGCGAACCGTGCACGACGAGCAAATCGGCGGCACGCGCATATTTGTCAAGCATGCGATTGCCGATGAAGCCATCGCAAACGCCGGACACGACGGCGGTTTTGCCGATCCTCTTCGCCATTTGCATCACCGTCGCTAAAACGTCCTTGCCGGTCGCGGCACCGCGGACGACTTCCAGCAGCTTCATGACATTGGCTGGACTGAAGAAATGCATCCCAACCACTGAATCCGGTCGCGCGGTGAAGCTTGCAATCTTGTCGACGTCGAGCGTGGATGTATTGGTCGCGAGAATCGCGCCAGGTTTGGCGACTCGATCCAGTTTCTCGAACACCGTCTGCTTGGCCGTGATGTCCTCGAACACCGCCTCGATGATCAGATCGCAGTCTGCCAGATCATCAAACTTCAACGTTCCAGTGATCGATGCAAGGCGCTGACCGAGGGCCTCGCGCGACAGCCTTCCCTTCTTGGCGCTGTTCTCGTAGTTGCTGCGGATCGACGCAAGCCCTTTGTCC
>JANMXI010000144.1:0-56548 GCA_031394735.1 Pseudomonadota bacterium
ACTGACCGGCGACAATTAGAACTGCCGGTCGGAAGAAATAATTGACGCCGGCCAGCCGTACCCAGCCGCGGCGCCCCTGCGTGTAATAGTCCTCGACACGCATCTTGATGACCGCTCCGACGCGGCCGAACGTGTAGATCATCGTGGCGATCACCGCTCGATCCCGAAGTCCGATCACCGTGGATATATCGATCTTGTCCAGAAGCTCCCGGGCTTCTTCCTGAGCCAACACGGGCGTCTTGCCTTTCTCGACGGTGTACTTAGGACCGCGCACGGGCGCCGCTGGATTGGTTGCGACGACCTGGCCGACAACGAGCCAGTCGAAGAGCATACGGATCGCGGCCAGCTTCTGTTTGACGGACGGCTTCGCGAGGCGCTTGCCGAGGAGCTCGATGTAGGCCGCCACATGGATAGGTTCGACGTCGACGAGCTCGTTGAATTCATTCGCCGAACACCAATCCGCAAAATCCCGAACCGCGCGAAGGTAAGCCCGGCGCGTATTGGGATTGCGGATATTGGCGGCGAAGAATTCCAGGAACCGCTTGGCTGCCGATTTCGTCGGCGCGACCAGCGCCGGCACCTGCGCGAGAACCGCGCTGGCAAAGGCTTTCTGGGTAAGTAACTGTTGGGACACTGGTGCTCAGAACCGGGCTTCCTGGTTCCTTAACACAGAAAATGCAGATTTTTCGTAAGCGCATTGTAACGGGTGCCGATTCATCCGGACAGACTGGCCGACCGATTCAACTGTTGGACGAGATTTCGAGCCGATTCGTCGCTGCAACTGGATAGCATTCACGGACCCCCGGGTTAACTCCAACTTACCTTTCATAGACATATCAACCACCAGACTTCCAACTTTCCAGGTTTGCCTTGATCAACCCCTTGGTGTGGTCTCGCAGCCCGGTCAGCGCGCGCAGGATTGCGTAGAGGTCTGACCGGCTCAGGCCTCCTACGTCTTCGCCACGATTTACCGCTCGGGCGATCTGGTTGATGTTCCGTCCAATCGCACCGACCTCCGCCACGCTTCGCTTCAGCACGGCCAGCTCCGCCGTTGGAAGCGGAGCCAGCGATCTCAAATGCGATCTCACGATCATCGACACAAGAGTGCTGACCGGCATCCCTCTCCCTGTCGCCCTTTCGCGCAGCAGCAACAGGTCGTTTGTATCAAGACGGATAGACAGACGCCCGCTGCCCTTGAACGGCTTGGCCTCATCCGACGCGTGTCGCGTAATTCCACCAGAAGCGCCAATGGCACCGTCGATCAAACGCTTCAGCAGCGCGGATTCTGACAGCCCTTGTTCATGCGCAAGTCTAGCGAAGAGTTGTTTGGTCTCCGTTGCAATGCGCGCGGCTACGAGGGCATCGGCAGTCATGATCACGATTGTTAAACAACGGCTGTCGCACGACTATCCGGCAAATGCATCGAATCAGCCCACAAACGCTGCAAGTCATCAGAAATCTGCGGCCGGCAACCCACCAATTCCGACGAACAAAATAGAAAAGGGACGCCAATCGATAGAGGCCCTGCCGAATACCGAGGCACCCTTCAATCCGGATCAGGCCGATGGGTAGGTGAGTTTGTGGGTCAATTCAACGCAAACCCAGGGTAGTGGCTCGTGCCGCTCAAGCGAATAATGAAATCCTGTCAACTGTTGCGAGATACAAACATCCCGTGGAGCAAACTGCCGCCATGAATAAATCCGCCCCCAAGCCTTCTGAAACTGAATTGCGTCGAGCCGAGGTACCGCGCCACCCGACGACCGAGCATGCGCTGCGCCTGCCCCAGGTGTGTCAGGTCACCGGGCTGCGCCGCTCGACGATCTACCAACTCCAATCCGAGCGACGTTTCCCACAGAGGATCAAACTGAGCGACCGAGCGGTAGGCTGGCTGGAACGTGAAGTGCAAGACTGGCTGGCGCAACGGATCGAAAGTGCTCGGAGCGGAAAGCCGAATCCCAAGGCGCAGACGCCATCCCCTCCGACTTTGTCTAGCCAATCCTCCATCCGGCGCTAATCGGCTCGCGTTCCGTAGTCTGCCGTACGGCTTTTGACTTCCGACATCTGGGCCGAAGCACCGCCCTCGTAGCTGACGAGGAATGTCCTTAACTACATCCCTCGCCAGCCGGACACAATTTTTGTTGATCATGTACTTGCCCAGCCGACGGTCGAGCTCGTGCCTCTGATCGGCCGTAACGGAGAGAGCTCCCTGGTCGGCAACGATGCTATCCCAGGTCTTTGACAAGCTGGATGCGCTCGTCCACAGAAAATTGCCGCAAGTTCGTATCCATCTTCAAAGCCTAGCAACACTAAAGTTCACGGCTTCTTGGCGACGACCTTGCCGTTCTCCCAGACATAGATGGGGGTGCCGTACATTCGAGCCGTTTTGCGCGCGTCCTTGGCGGCGAGACGCAGAGCACGCCCGACGCCTGCCGAAAAGCTCTCACGCTTCTTTACTGTTGTTGCGGGTTTCAGGGGCCTTTCTCCAGCAATCGAGGTATCTGACCGGAATTATCATACACCGTCCATTCGTCCGCCAACGTCCGGTAAACCAGTTCGAAATTGTTCCAGCCCCGAGCGAATCGACGTACTAGGTCAGCGCGTGGCACGTCGTGACCGCCTTGGCGGACACGTGCGGCAACGCGGCGCAACGCCATTTCAGTGGATCGGAGTCGCAAGAATACGATCTCGATGCGATAACCGACTCGTCTCCAGGTTTGCAATCGTCGAACGTACGTCAATCCGCTCAACGTACTTTCAAAAGCAAAGTCAGCGCGCTCGTGGGCAAGTCGATCCATTTCTGACAGAACTGTTCGTGCGGCGGCGATCGCGGCAAGTTCGGGCTTGAGCGGCGACAGGCCAGCGGCGATCAGATCCGCATTTACAAAGTGAACGACGCCGGCATTCGTCGGCAAATAGCGGCGCGCAAATGTCGTTTTCCCGGCACCGTTCGGGCCAGCAATCACAATGCAACGAGGTTTCCTCTTACCGTTTGCCACTGCGGAACCTCCGTTTAAGACAAATCATGGCTGATCAATTCCAGCGCCGGCCCGCAACGCATCGATACGGTCTGCCCACGCTTGCATCATCTTGCGACGTTCCGGCAAATGCTCCGCATAATTGTAGGCTGCCCTAACGGCATCACGCTCGCCATGTGACAACTGCCGCTCAATGGCATCCCGATTCCATCCCTGTTCATTCAGCATCGTCGATGCCGTGGACCGGAATCCATGCACGGTAACCGTCCCTCGCTCGAATCCCATGCGACGCAAAGCGGCCGTCATTCCATTGTCCGACAACGGCCGCCTGTTGCTGATGCCACTCGGAAAAACGTACTGATACTCGCCGGTGATTGGCTGAATCTCGCGCAATACCGCTATCGCCTGGTCCGATAACGGCACGATGTGCTGTTGGCGCATCTTCATGCGCTCTGCCCGAATCCGCCATTCCTTTTGCGTGAAATTGATCTCCGCCCATTCGGCGGCTCGCAGTTCTCCGGGCCGCACGAACACCAGTGGCGCCAAGCGTAAAGCACACCGCACGACGATCGAACCTTGATAGGAATCGATGGCACGGAGCAGCTCACCGAATCTCTTCGGATCGGTGAACGAGGCGAGATGGTTTTCCTCGGCCGGCGGCAGTGCGCCGCGCAGGTCGCCGCAAGGGTCGCGGCTCGCGCGACCGGTGGCGACGGCATACCGGAAAACACGACTACAGTTCTGCAGAGCGCGATGCGCCGTCTCAAGATTGCCCTTGTCTTCAACCCGACGAAGGCAGGCCAGGATCTCAGGCGCCTCGATCTTTCGGATTGCCTGGCCGCCGATCCAGGGGAACAGGTACAGCTCCAGCCGGCGAATGATCTTGTCCGAATGCCCCGGCGCCCAGTTCTTGGAGAACTTATCAAACCACTCGCGCGCAATGGCCTCGAATGTATCGGCCGCGGCTTCCTTTTCCGCCTGGCGCTTTGCTGACGGGTCGATGCCGTCTGCAACCTGGCGGCGGGCCTCGTCGCGACGCTCCCGGGCCTGCTTCAGTGAAACGTCCGGATACACCCCGAGCGACAGCAGCTTTTCTTTACCGTCCAACCGATACTTGAATCGCCACCAGCGACCGCCGGCCGGGGTGACCTGCAAAAACAGGCCTCGATGGTCGTAAATCTTGTACGGCTTTGCGCGAGGTTTTGCGGCCTTGACGGCAGTATCACTGAGCATTTTCGGGGGTAACCAAAAAATGCGCGGCCGAACTACCCCTAAAGCGTACCCAACTTACCCCTGGAAGTGGCCGGATCGTCATGGAGACGAGCTTGCCAAAAGTGACCCTAAAGCGCAATGTTTCAGCGACTTACGAACTTCTACGGACTTTAGCGGAAGTGGAGGTGGTGGCCAGAGAGGGAATTGAACCCCCGACACGCGGATTTTCAGTCCGCTGCTCTACCAACTGAGCTATCTGGCCTTATCGTAAGCAGGGCGCGTATTAGACTCAAAGGGCGGCGGAACGTCAAGGAAGCCCCGTCAAATCAACCGGTTATACCCCCCAAATCCCTAAAAGGCCGCCTTCCAAAACTATTTTCAAAATTTCTGACCCGTTTTCCCCACTTTGCGCCTCTCTTTAAGTGAAGGCGAAAACATTCAATGAAGGGGACTACGATGATCACGACACGCACACACCTCGGCCGCTCCCTCCTCCTCGTCGGAGCAATGTCATCCTTCATCGCCACCCACGCCGTTGCGAAAGACAAAGCTCCGGTGGCCCCGGCCGCCGACGGCGCCAACGTCACTCTTGCCCTCGAACAACCCTTGAGCTCCTCCATGAATCACAAGGGCGACACCTTCCGCATGCGGGTCGTCGAAGCGGTGCGCATCAACGGCCGCATCGTCGTGAAAGCGGGCACAGTGATCTCGGGTGTCGTGTCCGCCGCCAAGCCCAGCGGTCGCCTCTCCCGTCAGGGTCGCCTGGCGCTCGACTTAGGGACGGTGAGCATCGGCGGTCACGAGGTGGCGATCCACGGTGTGCACGATGTAGCGGATGCAAACGAAGGCGGCTTCGAAAAGGCGCTTCACAAAGTGGCGAGCCCTTTGTCGCAGATCGCCTCGAACGTGATCGCCGCGGCAGACCTGGGCGATGATCAACCGCAACCGATGCAGATGTCACTCAACGGCAAGGCGCCGCGCAAGTTGATGATGCAGACGGCGATGGGAATGGCGGATCCGATGGATCGCGTCGAGTTCACTGGTTCCGAGCGCGCGCGTCTACTGCAGCGGGGACTGGCGGGCTTGACGCGAGTCGGCACGGGCTACCTGAACGCCATCGTCAACGGGCCGGCGGGCTTGCTCAAGCGCGGCGCGAACATCGAAGTGCCTGTTGGCAGCGTCATCCACGCGGTCATCCTGCTCGAGGTTCCTGCTACCAACCGCACTTGAGCGGCTGCGATTCAAGCCTCCGCAAACTCAAGCCGGTGATTCTGCGCAATCCTCTCCACCCAATCCGGAGTGACCCGAGCTTCTTCCGCAAACGCCGGCCACCGCCGCACCGCCGCCTGAACTTCCGCGATGATCGCCTCCGCCCGCCCCCGCTTCATCACCGCCGATTGCGCGCAGAGAGCAAAATCCTCGAGCGTGAAGCCCTCGCGCTTTCCGTTCAGCGTCATCTGATGGGTGGCGGTCCATGACCCAGACGGGTTATAGCTGTAGGTCACGTCAAAGGCCGGTGCCAATGACCACTCACCTTGCTTGTTCATCAGAAAGGCGATGTTCTTCACATGATCGTCCTGATTGCGCGCGACGATGTTGAACACCATGCGCCGGAATTGCTCCTCCACCGCCGCCATCGGCAGCTCGAGCTGACGGGTCGTGAGCAACGCCTGCTCGTACGCGTAGGCGCCGGCTTGGTTGAAATCAAAATGCGCCAGCGCGCCCAGTGACTGCATGTGCAGTCTTGCGCCGCCGGGCAGACGATCGAAGCGGCGCGACATGAAATGTCGCCGTCCGTTCTCCTCCATCAGCCGGCACTCGCTCATCGTGATGCCGGCCGCCTCCGCCATGAAGTGATAAGCGAACTCGATGGCGCCATAACCGGTCGGGTCTTCCAACTCCTTGTCCTTGTTCCCCGCCACGCCATCGAACTTCAGCAGCCAGTATTCAAACCCGTCGCCCGCCGCGATCTGGCCGGAGCGCACTTCGTTGGTCGTGGGGTTCCACGCAATCACCGCCTTGGCGCGCGCGCCGCCTGCGGATGTACCTACGCTCAAAATATCGCGCAGCGCGTGCTCCTTGCCGGCCTCATCAAAATGCCCTGTGAGGTTGCCGCGGTGAGTCAGCACTTCACCGGCCAGCCGCACGAGCGCGTCGATCTCGATCGCGTGCGCCTTGCGTTGCCTCGGTCCATGCGCCGGCTTGAACTCCAGCGCGCCCATGCCACGCGTGCCGATGTAGCAAAGACGCTCGACGGAGCTGAAACTCTCCGACGCCCGGCCCTGCGTTGCCAGCCACGCATCGATGAGCGCGTTGCCAAACTTGTCGGGCAGCGAATCGGCCAGCAGCCCGGGCAGGCCATGAAAGGTCATGCGCGGCAGCGACGGGAACTCGAAGATGCGGTGACTCAACGGCATGATCAGCGGCGAGAGTTCGATGCCGCTGTCGACGAACTCCGGCGCATATTGAAACGCGGCCACGTCACGCCCGTCCTCGAGCGATACGGCGCCGATGGTTCGGCCCCAGAGTTGGACCTCGGCGATCACCCTTGCTCACCCCAGGTCCACTTTCTAGTCTCGCGCGGCGCTGTCTTCTTTCCCGATGCCCGCTGACGTTGGCGCGCTTTCTGTTTGAGTTGCGCGATCGGGCTGGGTGCGGGCTCGGGGATGAAGACTTCCAATCGCTCCAGCAGGCGCAGCACCCGACAGACGCGCAGGAAGCCCGACAGTTGCGTCGCCGCTTGGCCGGATTCGAGCCGTTCGACGGTGCGCTTAGCGACGCCCGCTTTCTCAGCAAGATCTGCCTGCGTGAGGTTGAGTTGGATGCGGGTGCTGGCCAGGCGCTCGCCTAGCTCGTGGAGGATGGCTTGATCGGTGAGGTCAGATAGGATCTGCATAATGCGGCTAATATGGCGAATTAATGCATTAAATGCAAATAACTCGCCTTATTTGACGAAATAGCTTAATTTGCCTCTGGTGGCGAAAAGTGGCGCTTAATGCTGTTCAATTCGCCACTAAAGTCGATTTAATAGACTGCTTTCAAGCAGAGTCGCTAAGGATCGATAAAACGCTGCCTTGCTCGATCCATCGCAGGCTCCCCACGAAGCCCGCGATGGCGCTAACGGCCGTCTACTGCTTGTCGTAGACCAGAACGTCGTCGTATTTCACGCCGCTGGCATGCGTGCCGTGCTGCTTGAAGGTCAGGGTCTTGCCGTCCTTGGATAGCAAACGCTCGGCCTTGCCGACGGGCTTCCCCGCCTTGAACTGTTGGCTATGTACCGTCAACGCATTCACGCGCGTCACCGACACGGAGTCATAGTCGGCGCTGCCGGAGGCGGGATTGGATTTGCCGTCGTACTTGAAGGTCAGAGTGGTGGTCGATTCTTTCCCGTCTGCATCGGTGCTCGTGGTGGTGAGCGAAATTCCGTCTTCCGATTCGGTGTAAACCCGTGTCTGAGATTTGAGCGCAGGACCTGGCTTGAAGGTGGATTTGGCCACGTTCAGATGCCAGGTGCCGACGACTGGGTCCGGCGTACCTGCAATGGCAACGCTACCGACTCCGATCGCCAGAGCGGCCCCGGCCACAATCGACTTGAAGATTGATTTCATTATTTTCTCCGAGAATGGGGAAGACGAATGCGACCCCTTCAGAATGAAGAGGCGAATTTTAGGAACGCCAAGTTTGGCGGTAGGTCGAGCTTACTCGCCTTAAGGTCACTCCAGCAATTCCGTATGATGTGAAGCTCGAATCGCGAAATTGAACTCGCTGCGCAGCATCCTTTCGAATGCGCACTGCAATGCCAACTGGGGGACCCATGACGACGAATCGAACCATCGCAATCTGCGCACTCATTCTCACCTTGAGCGTTGCAGCTCGCGCCGATGACCCGGCCAAACCGCTCTACCCGCAATTCCCCAGCGAAACCCCAACCACCTTCACGCCGGTTCAAGACAGCTGGGACTACGCCTCGCGTGACGTCATGATCGCGATGCGCGATGGCGTGAAGCTGCACACTATCATCCTCGTCCCCAAAGGCGCCAAGCACGCCGGCATGCTGCTCACGCGCACGCCTTACGAAGCCAAATCTTTGACCACTCACACCAACAGCGGTCACCTCGGTCCGATGCTGCAAGGCTACGACAACGCCGCCGACGTCATTCTCGAAGACGGCTACATCCGCGTGGTGCAGGACGTGCGCGGCAAGTACGGGTCGGAAGGCGACTACATCATGAACCGCCCCTTGAGCGGGCCGCAGAATCCGACACCGGTCGATGACGCCACCGACACTTTCGACACCATCGACTGGCTGGTGAAGAGCGTGCCGGAGAGCAACGGCAAGGTGGGCATCATCGGCATTTCCTACGACGGCTTCGAGCCGCTGATGGCGCTGGTGAATCCGCACCCGGCACTGAAAGTCTCCGTGCCCATGAACCCGATGGTGGATGGCTGGATGGGCGATGACTGGTTTCACAACGGCGCCTTTCGCCAGAACAACGCGCCGTACATCCACGATCAAGTCGGCAGCCGCGACAACAGCGTCAAGTGGTGGTCGAGTTATCACGATGATTACGATCAATACCTGCAGGCCGGTTCCGCGGGTGAAATTGGCCGGCTGCATGGCCTCACGCAGATCGGCTTCTGGAACAAGATCCTCGCGCACCCCAACTACGATGCGTTCTGGTCCGATCAAGCATTGGACAAGATTCTCGCGAATCAACCGCTCAAAGTGCCGGTGATGTTGGTGCACAGTCTGTGGGATGCCGAGGACAGCTATGGCGCCATCGCCGTGTACAACGCCATCAAGCCCAAGGACATCACCGGCACGATGGTCACGCTCGTGCTCGGGCCGTGGTATCACGGCCAAGGCATCGATGAAGGCAGCGCGCTCGGGAATATCCGCTTCGGCTTCGACACCAGTCGCGTCTGGCGCGAGAAAGTGCTGCGACCCTTCCTCGCGCAATACCTGAAAGACGGCGCACCGGTGGCGAAGCTGGCGCCGGTGATGGCCTTCGAAACCGGCACCAACGAATGGCAGCCCCTGCCGCGCTGGCCGATGAGCTGCGAGAAGAGCTGCTCGCACACTGCGAGAAATTTGTATCTACAGCCCGGCAATAAGCTCGACTTCGCCGCGCCAACCGCGGGCGATGCGTTCACCGAGTACGTCTCCGACCCCGCCCGCCCGGTGCCGTTTCGCGCGCGGCCCGTGCAGCCCGTGAGCTACGACGCGGGTCAGACCTGGGCGCAATGGCTCACGGATGATCAACGCGAGGCGTCAGGCCGCACCGATGTGATCACCTTCACCTCGCCCGTGCTCACCGCACCGTTGAAGATCAGCGGTCAGCCCGTGGTGCACCTCGTCGCCTCCACCAGCGGCACGGACAGTGACTGGGTGGTGAAGCTCATCGATGTGTATCCCGATGAGTACTACCAGCAGCCGGAGATGGGCGGCTATCAACTTGGCATAGGGATGGACATCCTTCGCGGGCGCTATCGCGAAGGCTTCGTCACTGCGAAACCCATCAAGGCGAATGCGCCATTGAGTTACGAGTTCAAGCTGCCGCCGGCCAGCCACGTGTTTCTGCCAGGACATCGGCTGATGGTGCAGGTGCAGTCGAGCTGGTTTCCGTTGTATGACCGGAATCCGCAGACGTTTGTGCCGAGTATTTTTGAGGCTAAGCCGGGGGATTTTAAGAGGGCTACCCAGAGGGTTTATCACTCGGGGAAGAATGCTTCTTTTATTTCGTTGCCAGTGGTGGAGTAGAGCTGGAGCGGGCTCCTTGACTCAGCTTGAGTAGCTCATCATCGACGATGGCAACGGCGCGCGTCCATCCGGCCGACGCGCCGCGGATTTTGCAGGGGAAGCAAGCAATCATGAACCCCTCCGAGGGCAGCGCCTCAAGGTTATGCAGTTTTTCCAAATGGCAGTAGCCAATTTCGAGTCCCGCCTTGTGCCCTTCCCAGATGAGTGAAGCATCCCCTGTCTTCGCATACATTGTGGCGGTGTACTCGAATGGCGCATCCCAGCTCCATCCATCCGTGCCGGTCAGACGAACGCCGGCTTCGAGCAACTTTAAAGTGGCGCCGCGCCCCATTCCACAGCCCGCACCCACGTAATCGTCACTGCCATACCGGGCTCCGGCGCGCGTGTTAACCACCACAATTTCGAGCGGCGCCAACGTATGGCCAATGCGATTCAACTCGGCGTCCACATCGTCCGACTGCACGACGTAGCCGTCCGGGAAGTGCCGGAAATCTAGTTTGACCCCGGGTTGAAAGCACCATTCCAGCGGCACTTCGTCAATCGTGATGGCGCGCTCACCACGATTCATCGTTGACGCATAATGATATGGCGCATCCAGATGCGTTCCGTTGTGGGTGATCAGTTCGATCTTCTCGATCGCCCAGGCCTCGCCCGACGGCATGTCCGACTGCTTGATGCCGGGGAAGAACTTCAGCAGCTCAGGCACCGTAGCCTTGTGATCAATATATTCGATCTTGGGGCGATACACCTCTGGATCGGAAATGACGTCGTTTTCAAGGAAAATCGACAGATCTACAAATTGGCGAGCCATCGCGAGTTCCTTGAGCTACGCCGAGCGGGCCTTGGAGTCGGCGCCCGTCGCGCTGAAATGGAAGCCTTCGAAGCCATTGCGCGCAATCACCGTGGTGTGGTCCCGGTATGCCTTGAACCCTCCCAGGTACAACAACATCACGCGTGCTTTTCCGGGCACATTCGCGCCGATGAACCAATTATTGGAATTCCAGAACAAGGTCGGCGCCGCCACTTCGCGCATGTGCGCCACCCACTTATCATCGGCCTCGCGTTCGGATTCGACGCGTGTGAACCCCTTCTTGCGCATGCTTTCGAGCAAATCGCCGATCCATGCTCCCTGGTACTCCACCAGGATGACCGGATTGAAGAACCCGGTACAACTGCCGGGACCATTGGTGAAGATCATGTTTGGAAATCCGGCCGTCATCAACCCGGCGTTGGTCCGCGGTCCGCTGCTCCATTCCTCGCGGATCGTCTTGCCGCCGAGGCCGCGGATGTCCATATTGATCAGCGCACCGGTGATGGCATCGAAGCCGGTCGCGATGATCAAGTAATCGAGGTTGTGCACTGCGCCCCCAACCTGCAACCCTTCCGGCACGAGTTTATCGATCGGCGTCTCGCGAATATCCACCAGGCTCACGTTGTCGCGGTTGAATGCCTCGAAATAATTCGTGTCCGCACACAGCCGCTTGGTCAGAATGGGATAGCCCTTGGGAAGCAGCTTGTCCGCCACGGCTGGATCCTTGATCCGGGGACGAATTTTTTCGCGAAAGAATTCCGCGAGCTCTTCGTTAGCCCGCGGATCCACCAGCAGATCCTTGAACGAGGTATAGAAGCACAGCCCGCCGGATGACCAACGATATTCGAATTCTTTCAGTCGTTCATCGCGACTGACTTCCATGGCGGCATTGGGATTGCTCTCCACCGCTTGGAAATTCACCGACACATAGCCACCGAAGGAATTCATCTGCTTTTTTCGCCAGCCCGAATAATCGGACTTCACCATCGTTTCGTACTCGGGATCTAGCGGGCCGTTGCGCAAGGGCACGGTGAAGTTCGGTGTACGCTGAAATACGGTCAAGTGCCCGGCCTCCGCCGCGATCAACGGAATCGCCTGTACTGCGGTAGACCCTGTTCCAATGATGCCGACACGCTTGCCGGCAAAATCCACCTTCTCCTTAGGCCAACGCGACGTATACAGCACTGTTCCAGCGAAGTCTTTGATTCCGGGAATGTCGGCCGGCTTTGGTGCGGACAAGAGCCCCGTAGCCATGATGCAAAAGCGCGCGAGGATCACCTGCCCTTTGTCCGTCGTCAGCTTCCACATGTCCGACTTCTCATCAAACACCGCGGAGTTGATGCGTGTATTGAACTGGATGTCGCGCCGCAGATCGAAGCGATCGGCCACATGGTTCAGATATTTCTCGATCTCCGGCTGCGGAGGATACCGCTTCGACCAGCGCCACTCCTGCTGCAGGTCTTCTGAGAATCCGTAGGAATATTCGAGGCTCTCGATATCACTTCCGCAGCCCGGATAGCGGTTCCAGTACCAGGTACCACCAACGCCGTCACCCGTTTCGAATGCACGAATCTTCATGCCCATGGAGCGAAGCTTGTAGATCATGTGGAGCCCGGAAAACCCTGCTCCAATGATGGCCACATCCAACACCGTCGACGCTTCGGTGCTCCCAGACGGCGCGGCTCCCGAAGACACTTGAGTAGTCATGCCAATTCCCCTGCGCTTTCTAACGTTTCGATTTTCTGACGACCCGATTCCGCAAAATGCCGATGCCTTCCACCTCGAGTTCAATTACGTCGTCGGGATTGAGGAAGCGGCCATGTTCCAACCCGCAACCACCGCCAACGGTTCCGGAACCGATGAGTTCCCCGGCCACGAGAGTTTCACTCTGGGATGCGTGGGAAATGACCTCCGCAAAGCTCCAGTACGCAGAGCCGGTATTGCCACGACACCACTCCTCCCCGTTGATCCTCGCCACCATCGCCATGTTGTCGGTATCGACCTCGTCGGCGGTGACGATGCAGGGGCCCAGAATATTGCCCGTATCGAAATCCTTGCCTTTGGAGGGTCCGAGTTGGCCCTGCATTTCAACCGACTGCACGTCGCGCGCACTGACGTCGTTGAAAATCGTGTAACCGAATATCCGATTTGCGGCCTCTTCCACCGACACATCCTTGGTCCGTTGATTGAGCACACAGGCGTATTCCAACTCGAAGTCGAGCTTCTCTGTGTATTCCGGCCAGATGATGTCTTCGTCCGTTCCGATAAAGGAAAAGCGGTTCGCCTTGTAGTACAAGGGAATGTCATACCAAACCGGAGGTACGCGATAGACTCCACGCGCCTCAAAGTCCGCGAGCGCCGCCGCAGGATCTGGCTGCTGCGAAGCCAACGATTGCCGCAGGCGCGAGAAGCTGTTCAGAAGGTGCTCTTCGAACATCAGGCAATCGCGGAGTTGTGGCGGCACGGGAAAGGGCGACCGCCATTTGACGCTGCGTGGTGGAATTCGTCCCCACCCGTAGGACGAATTGCGAACCGCAGCCTCGAGGACCTCACGCGCGACTTCGAGTGCCGTCGGACCCGCCTCGACCAAATCCAGCATTGAGTTCATTTGCACCGATTCCCTGGAGCGTCCAATTGCAGCCGCGCCCTCGGCAAGATCCACGATCCATTCCTCACCGGGCGCCACGATCGCGCCAAGCCGGAGCGCTCCTTGCGCCGTTTCGAAAGTCATGAGCTTCATTGAGACTTCCGTGCACCAACTCGTTTGCGTTCGGTAGCGCGAATGCCGAGCATCGCGGCAACCGTAAAGGACTTCAGTTGCCGGGACGCCTCATCGAGATCATTGGACTTGCACATGCCGTCCGACAATCGATCGATGCGACCGGTTTCGGCTACCGCATTGACCAGGCTACCGAGGAAAAAGGTGAAGGCCCAAACGACGCTCGCACGTGGAGCACGAGGCAAAGCACGACATAGTGCATTGATGTACTCTCGCGCTACCGGGTCGTAATGCTCTTTGAATACGATGTCCTGCCAGGTCTTGGAATTCGTTACCAGAGCGATAAGCAGGCGATAATTTCGCAGCGTGGCCTTCTCCTCCGGCGTCTCGCCGATGATCGGCGACAGAAACGCTTCGAGGATATTATCCAGGGTCGCGGAGTCGTTCTTCTTGATTTTGATCAACGCAAGGCTATCCAGACGCTTCTGACTCATCGCATCCACTCGACGGATCAGAACCTCATGAAACAACTTTTCCTTGGAGCCAAAATAATAATTAACGAGCGCCAGATCCACCTCAGCCGCCGCCGTGATGGCGCGTACCGAAACACCCGTGAATCCGTCGATGGAAAACAAGCGCTCCGCGGCGTCCAGTATTCGTCGGCGCGTGATCTCGCCATCCGCCCGGTTGGTTGCTGACCGACGTCTTGTACCCATTACTTTGTCCATGGCAGCCGGCCTTCCCTGTTTGGACGCACTCTTCATATTGCTCAATACTGCCACCTGATCCAACCTTCGGTAGGCAATTGTGCTCAGACCAATTCCGGCGGCGGCGGCCTCGTAGGCGGATCTGTGATCAAAGCTGTTGCCGGCCATGGGTACTCCCTTGTTCAGCTAGGGTGCCGGCTTGGCGTCGATCAGGATGGCGGCTATCAAGCAGGGTTCCTTCGATTTATTGATCCACGCATGGTTGGTGCCCCGCTGCACGATGCAATCACCCTGTTTCAACAGCGTTTCGCCATCTTCCATCGCCATGATCATTTCGCCGGAGATCACCACAAGATAGTCGATCGAGTTCGTCTTGTGCATCGTTGGATGCCGGCTGCTGTCCTTGGCGGACGGCTTGTTGGAGCTTTTCAGTTCCGTGAAGATTCCTTTGGCGTCGAAGGTCGTCTTCGACTCCGGGGGTATCTCCACCAGCCGGAAGATCGTTCCGTGTCGGTCCGGATCGTGCTTCATCGGGCGCAACGATCTGTCCTCCTGGCCTGCGTTGTCGATCGGCATTTCCGAGGTGACCCACAGTTCGGTGACGTACAGACCCTCCCACGAGGGAATGTGGGTGACGTTCTTGGCATGGTCGTCGATCATGATGTTCGAGCGGCCTTCGGCATCGTGAGAGGTGACGATGCGGCGTGTTTTAAGGGGCATTGGTTTTCCTTACGTTCTCTGTGGAGACCGGCATCCGCATCAACGGTCGCGGCCGAATTTGTACGACACGTTCACCCCGTAAGACCGTCCGTAGGAGTCATGGATGAACGAGCCGCCAAATTCCGGCGCCGGGATGATTTCGGCGAGGTACCGCTTGTCCGTCAGGTTGTCGCCCCAGGCGGTGACATCCCAATTCGCGCCCGACAGACTGACATGCAGATTGGTGACCGCGTACGCGGCTCGATACTGCTTGGTGAAATTGCCCTGTCCGAAGCCCGCACCAGTGAACGCGTTCGGCAAACGATCCGCGCAAACCGCGCATCCGGGAATTCCCTGCACCGTTGAAAAGAAGGTCTTCCCGGTAAACGGTTCGTCGATCCGTGCCGTCAGTTGAAGTCCGGACGAGGTGAGCGGCATGCGCAGTTCAATGCCGAGATTGGCGGTGTAATCGGGAACATAGGGCACCTTGTTGCCCACCGTGTAAGGCCGGGTTGAGTATTTCTTGATCTTCGCGTCGGTGTAACCGAATCCGGCAAATACCGTCAGGTATTCGTGAGCACGCCAGCGTACGTCCGTCTCCACACCTTTGATATCGACCTTGTCCATGTTGTCGACGATGCGCAGCGAGCCGAACGTGCCTGCGTAGAAGCTGAAGTTCTGCATGTTGTCGACTTTGGTGTAGTACAGCGCACCGTTGAGCGACAAGCGGCGATCGAAGAGGACCGCCTTGAAGCCCAATTCCGCCGCGCGCGACACTTCCTTCTTGAACTCATCGGTCAACGCGTTGAAGTTGAGATTCGGCGTGCCATCGTCGAGGCGCAGCGTCCCGTAAGCCCGCTGCAACGTGGCCGCATCGCCCGAGGAGTTAAACCCGCCGGACCGGAATCCATACCCATAGGATCCGAAGAAGGCCCAGTCATCAGTAGCCTTCCAATTGAGTGATACCTTGGGTTGGAATTGGCCGAACGCGGCATGTCGGCTCGGAATCGAGGAGACGGTCGGATTGGCGTTGTAATAAGGATTGATGTAGTACGAGCAGCCCGTCGGTCCGCTGGGGCACACCGGAACGCCGAATGCGCCAAAGCCCGGCGTCTGAGGGTTGATCTTCGGGACGCCGTTATCGTCCGTGCGGTCTTCCAGGTCGTAGCGCAACGCAACAGCGAGTTCGAGGTTCTTGGCGAGGTCGTAGGCGACGTTACCAAAGCCCGCGTAGACGTTGCTGCGGAACGTGTCATCGAACAGCAGGTCGGTCGGGTTAGGACCGGTGCTGGGAACGAAGCCGTAGTTGTAGACGCCGGTGCCCAAGTCACCGCCGTACGACACCACCAGATGCCGTTTGATCTGTCCGTAGTACAGACCACCCATCCAGCGCAGCCGCTGATCGCCCGGTGAGGTCAACCGCAGCTCGATGGCGCCGTCTTTCTGGTCGCGTTGCTGATATTGGTAGCCGCCGCAGGTCACCGGCGGATAGGGCGGCAGGAACGAACTGCCGATCGCGCCCGATGTTCCTGGCGGACCTGCGTAGAAGAACGGGGACGGCAGCGGCACGGTGCCGTTCGCCGCGGCGTAGCTCGCCTGGCAGACGGGGTTGGCGTTGTAGATTCCGAACGCGTTGCTTGTGCCGTCGCTCAGAAAGAAATTGGTTTCATCGTTGAAGGCCAACACGCTGGTCAGCGTGGAGAACCCGAGATCGAACACGCCTTTGACGGAAATATCCTTGTTCCGCTGCTGGTTGATCGGATAGACGGAGTTCAGGTACACGAACTTGTGCTTGTTCGGGTCCTCGAAGAAATCGCTCGCGTTGACACCCGGCGGCGTAAAGGCAGGATTCGCGCCAAAGAACGCCGCGGCATCCGTCAGCCCGAGTGACGCATTAAAGGTGACGGCGCCGGCGTCCACCTTGGAATACCGGACCTTGATATCGAACTCCGCGGCATCACTTGGCTTGATGATCAATCGGCCGTTTACGCCGGTCTCGCGCATGTAGTTCTCGCAGTTGTCGCAGCCGGTGAGACTGTTGCGGAACGAACCATTGTCATGCGACGTGTATGCGCGCAACAGGCCGGAAACCGAATCCGAAATCGGGCCTCCCACGCTGAACGAGCCCTTGAATTGCTTATTGTTGCCAGCGCCGAGTTTTACGTCGGCCTCGAAAGTGTCCCCCGGCTTTTTCGTAGTCACGATGATTGCCCCGGCAAGAGCATTGCGGCCGTAAATAGCGCCCTGCGGACCCTTGAGAACTTCCAACTGGGTCAGCCCATCCAATTCCTGATTCAAGACGTTGGGATTGGTGGTGAGCACCCCGTCCACGACCAGAGCGAAGCTGCTTTCTGTATCGCGGCCGGAGTTGATGCCGCGGATATTCAGCTGCAAGTCGCCCACTTCGACGGTTTGCACCGCTGACAGGCCCGTTGTGAGTCCGACGAAATCCAGCGGGCGCTCGATGCCGGCCGCCTTGATATCGTTCGCCGTGAATGCCTGCACCGTCGCGGGCACGTCCGACAGCTTTTCCTGCCGCTGCCGCGCTGTGACGATGATCTCTTCGAGTTCCGACTGTTGAACCTGTGGAGCGGGTGTTTGAGCTCTGGCGCTGCTGCCCTCAAGCACAGCCAGGGCCATAACGAAACACGCACCCATTGCGAACGGCTTTCTGAACGGCATCATTTTGCGCCTCTCTATTTTTGCGTCGGCTGCTTTTCGATTGATCGCGGTCGGCTTCCCCAAGCCTTGATCGACTCTAATTACTACAGTCGTTGAATGTCAACGACCGTTGCAACTTCGATACCGATTCGACTTTTTACACTTTCGTGCAGGCGATACATGTAGGTACCATCGGCGCGCCCGCACCCAACCAGGATGAACTCATGAACAGCGATGCCACTGCGACCCTTGCCGGCCTGCTGACTAGCGCAGTCCGGCGCCACAGCCACCGTCCAGCGATTGCATTCGGTGACCGGACCTACACCTACGCACAGATCGATGCCGCTTCAGGGTCTATCGCCTACGAGTTGCGCAATCGAGGAGTTCTTCGCGGTGAATGTGTCGCTCTACAACTCAAGAATTCGGTTGAGTACGTGATTGCCGATCTCGCAATCTTGAAGCTTGGCGCAGTAAAGGTTCCCCTCAACGAATACATGGTGGCCGAAGAACTCGACCATTGCCTCCGTCATTCCAACGCACGGGTCTTGATTTCACACACATCGTTGCAATCACCCCATTTCTCGACGCTTCCGAGTCTTTCGATTCACGTTTGTGTGGGCCCAATAACGCAAGGCACAACCCTTGATCCAGCGTCGATTCCCTGGACGCAGCTGATTTCTGATGACTACGAAGAAGTACGCGCCGAATGCGACGGCTCAGACCTAGCCATCATCATGTACACCGGTGGAACCACCGGAAATCCGAAGGGCGTGGTGCATACACAGGCAGGGATGGCCCTCAATTTGCTGGCGCACGTGTGCTGCACGGACATTCGCTCGAATGAAATCATGCTGCTTCAGACTCCGCTTCCGCATTCCGCCGGCTTTTATCTGCAGGCGTGTCTGTTGCAAGGCGGCATGGTCGTGCTCCGCGAGAAATTTGACGCAGAAAGTTTCGTTCGGACGGTTGTCAGTTCAGCAGCGACCTGGACATTTGCTGTCCCGACGATGCTATACCGGCTGTTGGAGGCGATACCCGATACACCATCGATCACGCCGACGCTCCGCACGATTGTTTACGGCGCCGCTCCGATGGATCCATCCCGCCTGACGCGCGCACTCACCCTATTTGGTCCGGTTTTTCTGCAGATTTACGGACAAACCGAATGCCCCAACTTGATCACGACCCTCGCCAAGGAGGAGCACGAGACTGCGCGTCTGCGCTCCTCATGCGGGCGCCCGGTTCCCTTCGTTGAAGTGCGACTGATGGATCCCGAAGGAGCCGTGATCAAAGGCGACGCGATCGGCGAGCTCTGCGTCCGGTCACCCTATCAACTGCGGGAATACCACGCTGATGCTCCGACGAGCCACAAGGCCATCGTCGATGGGTGGCTGCATACCGGCGATCTGGCCTATCGAGACGGCGGCGGGTATCTATATCTCGTCGATCGGGCCAAAGACATGATTATCTCGGGTGGAATGAATGTGTATTCCGTTGAAGTCGAGGCAATACTTCGCACGAGTGAGGCCGTTCAGGACGTTGCCGTTGTTGGCGTTCAAGATCGGGATTGGGGGGAATCAGTCGTTGCGGTCGTGGTCAAGCGGGCAGAGGTGGAGCCGAATGTACTCATTGATCTTTGCCGGTTGCATCTATCCGCTTACAAAGTTCCCAAGCGCATTGCATTTGCAGACGCCATTCCAACGACTCGTTACGGCAAGGCCGACAAGAAGGCACTGAGGGCGATGCTGTCAGGAGGTTGAGGCCGTATACACCGCATCGGCCTGCGTGCTGCGGGTGATCGATAAGCGGGGATATTACTTGAGGAAGAATGCTTCTTATGTTTCTTTGCCGGTGGTGGAGTAGGCTGAATCTGAACGAACCCGCACGATGGCACTGCGGCACCTGACGTTACTCTGGTGAAATGATGGGAATACGCATTCAGGGAGGCCACGACGTACCGCGCCGCGATGTAGCGCGTAGATTCAGCGGCTGCGTGATGTTATGGCGGCTGATCAAATCGACCGGCACCAATGACCGCATGGGCATCAACGTGCGGTTGCTCGAGAATCCCGACGTGCTCGCCAACATCAAGATCCTGCGCTTTGACGGCGCCAAAACCTGGAGCGATGTGGGGACTTGCACGTTGAAGGAGCCATGGTGGTAGGGCCTCCGCCCTGCGACTTCAGCTACACTGCGAATTCCCAGTCAGAGATCCGCAATGCCCGCCACCCCTCGTCCCGCACCGGCCGTCACCGAACTCCTTCGCCTTGCCGAAGGCGGCAGCCGCGAAGCGCGCGACCGACTGCTCAGCGCGGTCTACGAAGAGCTTCGCGCCCTGGCTCGGCGCATCCTGTCGGGTGATCGGGCACGTCACATTGTCTCGCCCACCGAATTGGTGCATGGCGCGGCGCTCAAGTTATTCGCGCAGCAGGATGTCTCGGCGCGCGATCGCGCGCACTTCCTTGCCTACTCCGCCAATATCATGCGGCAGGTGTTGATCGATCAGGTGCGTCGCGAACGCTCAGCCAAACGCGATGCGCCGAAGGTGACGCTGTATTCGCAGATCGCAGAAATGCCGCAATCGGATGTGGATCTGGAAGTGCTGCACGATGCGCTGACTCGCCTGGCGGCGGTGTCGGTCGAACACGCGCGGCTGGTGGAGCTGCGTTATTTCAGCGGCATGACAATCGAGGAGATCGCGGCGCTGGATGGCACCTCACCGGCCACGGTGAAGCGCAGTTGGCGTGCGGCGCGCGCCTGGCTGCATAACGAATTGGGCAACTGACGCTTCTTCAAGGACATTGTTTAAGCAGAGCCTGAATGACCTGCAGCTCATTGCGCCGGTCCATCTCGCTGATTTTCCAACGGCGATCGAAATCGCTCCACACCTGCAGACCTTGATGCAACACGCGACAGGCGCCGCCTTTGTCTCCCTTGCTGCGATAGAAATCAGCCAATGGCCGCAACATGACGGCCACGTCCCGCACCCGCTCGGCGTCTTCCGGCGCCTGCGCAGCACGCAACTCCTTCTCATGCTGATACTGCTCGGTGAGCTTGATGGCCTCGTCGTAGCGCCCCAGGTGCGCGAGCACGATGGCGCGTTGGCCGCGCACGATGTCGCGTGAACGCAAGCCCTCAGTGTTCGCAGGATCTAGCTCGACAAGCCGGTCGCCGATGCGGATGGACGGCTCGATCGCGGCCAGCGCCTCGTTGTAGCGGTGCAGTTCATCCAAAGTTCCGGAGATGCTCCAATAGCCGATCAACGTGCCCTGCAGCAGTCGCGAATGTCCGGGCGTTCGAACCAGACCCTGCTCGAACCGCGCGGTGGCGCGGTGATAGGCAGCAAGCGCCTCCTCATATCGATCCAAGTAATACAGCGAATCGCCGAGCAGCATGGCGGGCCGACCGCTCTGATACTCGAACTCCATTTCCCTCTGCACGGCAGGCGGCAAGGCCATCAGGCGTTTCTCTTCGCCGGCCTGAATTCCCGCCGCGGCCGTATGGTCGTTGCGCTGTTTGAACACATCGGCCTGCGTCAGCCGCGCGCTGGTGAGCAACACATTCAATTCACCCAACTCTTTCGGCGTCGGCGACCAGCCGGCGATGCCATTCAGCGCACGCACGAGATTCGCTTCGGCCTCGCGCGCCTTGGCAAGCTGTCGCGCCGGATCGTTGTCCGACCCGCCATACACCAGCGCCAGCAGATAGCGCACCTTGCCCAGATCCCGCTGCCAGGGCAGATAGGCGGGCCGGCGGCGGGTCAGCGTTTCGAGCAGGGTTTGCGCACGTTCGAGATTCGACTTTGCTGCCTTGGGATCACCGACATGCGCCTTGCCAGGCACACCCTGCACCTCGGCGAGTCGCGCCAGACCCACCGCCACTTCGCGCTGCAGTTCCTGATTGCTCCCCGCCGTCTGCGCCAACGCATCGAGATATTGCTGGCTGCGATCCAGCATCTCACGCCGCGCGGCGGTGGTGCCGGGCGTGAGTTCCAGGCTGCTGTCCAGATCGAACAGCATGTAATTTGCCAGCGCGCGCACATCGGCGAAGCGCTTCTCGGCATCGAGGCGTGCACTTTCCGCGCGTGCATACAGCCAAGCGATGAGGATGAGCGCGATGACGAGCGCCAGCAGCGCACCGATGGCGGCGGCGAATCGCCAGGGATGTCGCTCGAACAGCTTGCGCGCGCGATAGCGCCAATTGTTGCCCACTGCGGCGACGGGGCGGTGTTCGAGCCAGGCGAGCAGATCGCTGGTCAGCGCATCGACGCTGCCATACCGATCCTCGCGTCGCGGCGCCATCGCTTTGCGCGCAATCGCGGCGAGATCGCCGTTCAGCCGCTTGGAGTCCGCGATGGGTTCAGTGGGCAACTCGCCCGTCACCAGTTCGACCAGCACCACGCCGAGTGAATACACATCATCGGTGATCGCGGCCGGCTGTCCTTCCAGCCGCTGCGCACTGGTGTACGCCCGCGTAAAGCCCTCGGGCCGGGACGAATCCACCACATCTTCGATGCGTGCCACGCCGAAGTCGATGAGCTTGGGGTGGCCCTCGTCCGTGACGAGGATGTTCGCCGGCTTGATATCGCAATGAAGCACCAGATGCTGGTGCGCATGCGCCACGGCGCCGCACACTTCGCGCAACAGCGCGACACGCGCGCGGGTGTCCAGATCATGATCGTCCGCGTACTTGTCGAGCGCGACGCCACGGATGAATTCCATTACCAGGTAATGCAGGCCCTGTTCGGTCTTGCCGCCATCGAGGATGCGCGCGATGCCGGCGTGCTCCATGCGCGCCAGCAGCTTGCGCTCGGCGTCGATCAGCGGTTCGACCTGCTCGATGCCGCGAATCGGGCGGATGAACTTGATGGCCACGGCCTGCTCGAACAAGCCATCGTTGCGCTGGCCGCGATACACCGAGCCCATGCCGCCGGCGCCGATGAGTTCTTCGAGGCCATAGGGGCCGATCTGCCGTGGCGGTACCAACGTGGCATCGAAGGGCGAATGGCTGCTGGTGTCGCCGTTCAAATGGGTGAAGGCAAAGATGCTGGACTCTTCAGCGGTGTCGGCCGCGAGCAGCGCCATCACCTTCGCATGCAGCGCCGCATCGCCATGACAAGCCGTATCCAGCCAACTACTGCGCTCGCTGGGTTCGAGATCCACGGCTTCCGCGAAGAGATCCAGAGCGGCGCGTTCGAGTTGTTGTTGGCTGGCGAGAACTTCCACGACTCAAGATTAACCGTTAGCGCAGCGTTGCGGTGCTTCCTCGACAGCCCCAAAAAAATGGGCGCCTGCTTAGAGGCGCCCATCATCGCACCGGTTGAGTCGCCGCCGCAGCGGCATCACTCCCGCTCAGCGTGCCGCGAGCGGATACCAGTAGCCGTCCGTGCCGAGCACATGGTACTGACCGCTGTAGTCGACATAATACTGATGGCCCTGGTACTGCTGATACGTGTTGGCGGCCCAGGTATGCGGCAGAACCTGCGTGGCGCCGTTCGGTGCAGTGTAGGTGCTGTTCCCGCGCAGCAGATTGCCGGCTTCGTTTTGGTTGTTGGAGTAGTGCTGCTGCCAGGTCGCCTGCGCCTGACCTCGTTGCGCCTCGGCCTCACGCAGACCCTGGTACGCCGACTGCACCTTGGCGGTGTTGGCGTTGTCGTTGGCGCGAGCCTGCGCCATGCCGGCGGCCGAGTAGCCATTGGTGTAGATGTAGTTGGAGGTCCAGGTGTAATAGTCCTGCGCCTGCATGCCCTGACGGACCATGGCCGCCTGGTACTGGCGATAGCCGGCCTGCACCTGCGGGTCCTGCATCTTCTGGCGCACCATGGCATCGACGCGCTGTTGACCGTTGGCGATCATCGCGTTCATCTGCGCCATCGACTGGTTGATCATGGCGGTGTAGTCCTGGGCGAGGGCCTTGGTGGGCATCCCGGCCACACCGGCGCACAGCGCCAGAGCGGACAAGAGGCCGGTGATCCGGGAAGCTGAATTGCGTGCTTTGGTCATAGCGTTCTCCGTAAACTATTGTAAAGACTTGGTTTTTTGAACTTTCGAGGGCTGTTCTTTTCCTCTTGTCTTAGGAAGGCGTAAACGCGCGGGAAAACGGGTCAAAATAAAGGGCGAAAGTTCTGACTGGGACTAATGCGAGTGCCTGCCGGGGCGGCTGGGGCGCACAATCCGCCCCTTATCGACGCACCCTGCAACCCAAGGCGACCCCATGATCACGGGCATCCACCATGCCAGCATCACCACCCCGAACCTGGAGCGGGCGATCGCCTTTTATTCCGGATTGCTCGGCATGGAAGTCGTGGTCCGGTGGGATTGGAAGGCCGGCAATACACAGGCCGACAACATCTACGGGCTGAAAGACACGGCCGTGAACATGGCCATGCTTAAAGCAGGCAATGCATTTCTGGAATTGTTCGAGTTCGAAACGCCGTCGGGCAAACCGAATGAGACGAAGCGGCCGGTGTGCGATGCCGGCGTCACGCATGTGTGTCTGACCGTGAAGGACATCCACGCCGAATACGAACGGCTGCGTGCCGCCGGCGTTGTGTTCAATTGCCCGCCGCAGTCGATGCCCGGCGTGTTGATCGCCACCTATGCGCGCGACCCCGATGGCAACATTCTCGAACTGCTCGAGCCCGACAGCAAAGGCCCGCTGGCGATGCCGCACTCATGAAAACCGAACCCGTCCTCATCGCCTGCTTCTGGACCATCGGCGGACGCTATGTGTTCGGCGATGCCGATCACAGTCCCTGGGATTTTCGACTGCGCGCCGAAGTGGCGGCGCATGCGGGCTATCGCGGCATCGGATTGAAGCATGCGGATTTGATGCGCACTCTGGAGCGCTATGGCTATGCGGGCCTGCGCTCCATCCTCGCCGACAATGATCTGGTGGAAGTGGAATTGGAAGCGCTGTTCGATTGGTTTCACACCGATGAACGCCGCGCCAAGTCCGACATCGTACGCAACGACCTGCTCAGAGCGGCCGAATCGCTAGGCGCGCACCATGTGAAGGTGGCGGGCGATTTCATGCCGAATGCGTCGCGCGATATTGAGCCGATGCACGATGCCTTTCAGGTGTTGGCGCGGCAGGCGATATTGGCCGGCACCATCGTGTCTCTCGAGCCCATCGCGTTCTCGAATGTGCCGTCTTTGGACGCGGCGCTGGGAGTCATCGGCGAGGCAGCCGGTAATGGCGGCGGCGTCATGCTGGACGCCTGGCATGTAACGCGCGGGAATTTCCCGCTGGCGGATATTGCGCGATTGCCGCGCGGCGCCATTGCAGGAGCCGAACTCGATGATGGCACACTGGCCACCGTAGGCGATCCGATCTCCGACACCTTGGACCGGCGCCGGCTATGCGGTGAGGGGGAGTTTGATTTGCGCGGCTTCATCAATGCCGTAAAGGCCACGGGCTATGACGGGCCCTGGGGCGTGGAGATCATCTCTGAGGAGCAGCGCTCGCGCACGTTGGAAGAGGCGGCGCAGCGCTCGTTCATTACTACGCGGGCGCAGTTCTAAAATAGGGCCTTCGCCAATCCACGAAATCCGCTTACACGCTTACCGTCAACCGGTGGCTTTAGATACCAACGGGAAGCGTTCGGGATGACGGATGGATTCCACCGCCAGGTCAAAATCAAGAATGGGCCAATACAGATGATCCGGTGACGGCCACTCAACTTTCAATAGATCTCCGATTGTTGCGGAAGCGAACCACGGAAATTCCGCGAATGGAACAAACAACTCCTCTTCCCCAAGCAATAGCCAGAAGCCGTGCTGGGAGACGTTGGTAACCTCAGCTACTGAAGTGGTTGGTCCAGGCGCTACGGAATTCATCAACGCGTGCCTCAATCATTAACCGAATTGAACGAATCTGCTGGTCACTCAAACGGTAGTTCTTGGCCAGTTCAATGTTGGGTTCCAGCCAAAACTTAGCCTCGCCTTCTGCGCATTGTACATGCAAATGCATACGCGGCTCTTCACGCGAGAAAAAGTAAAACCGGAAGCCGCCTTCCCGAAAGATCGTGGGGCTCATTCGAATCATTGAAGCGCCAAATTCGTGATACGCAGTGCCACAAAGTGTCGAGAATGCTCAAAAACTCGTCCGGGTTGAGTATGCTTGTATGAGGCGCAGCGTCGGTTCGAATACCATGAACTCCGAAATCATCATCACTTGTGCGGTAACCGGTGGCGGCGACACGACGTCCAAGAGCCCCCATGTTCCAGTTACGCCAGCCGCCATCGCCACCGCCGGCATCGAAGCCGCGCGAGCAGGCGCCGCTGTTGTGCATATCCATGTGCGGGACCCTGTTACCGGAGTCGGCTCGCGCGACCCGGCGCTCTATCGGGAAGTGGTCAATCGAATTCGCGACAGCGGCGTGGATGTAATGCTCAACCTCACCACGGGAATGGGTGGCGACTGGGTACCGGACGAATTGAATCCGACGCTTCCGGGTCCGGGCACTGATTTCGTCGGCCCGCTTGAACGGCTCGTGCACATCGAAGAACTCAAGCCGCAGATCTGCAGCCTGGACTGCGGCACCATGAATTTCGGTGAGGCCATCTTCGCCAATACCGCGTCGCACACGCGCGTCATGGCGCAACGCATTCAGACAGTGGGTGTGAAGCCCGAACTCGAGGTTTTCGATCTGGGTCATGTTCGACTCGCGCGCGAGTTGATACGGCTGAGCCTCATCGATGCGCCGCCGCTGTTTCAGATCTGCCTCGGCATTCCGTGGGGCGCGCCCGCCGATACTCGTTCCATGCAGGCCATGGTCGAGGCACTGCCGAGCGACGCGATCTGGAGCGGCTTCGGAATTGGACGACAGCAGATGCCGATGGTGGCACAAGCGGTGCTGCTCGGGGGCAATGTGCGCGTTGGGTTGGAAGACAACCTGTACCTGGACAAGGGGCGGCTGGCGACGAATGCGGATTTGGTGCGGCGCGCGGTGGAGATTATTGAGCGGCTGGGCAGCTCAGTCGCATCGCCTGCTCAAGCACGTCAGCGGCTTCTTTGAGCGCCGCTGACGTGCCGCAGGTCGAGATCAGCGCCGCCGAGGATCCGGTACGAGCAGATAAGCGAATCTTTCGCCCTTCGCGCTAACTGCATCGCCGTAAATTTCACCCGCGTCATTGATTGCGTTCGCCGTGATCAGCACGATGCCACTTTTGGGGGGGATCAGATCATTGAGATTGAACGCCTCGCCCTGCGGGTCCCAGAGTGTGGCGCGTTGCGAGAGAAAGTCGTCCGGATCGGAACCATCGAAGATGGTCACACCGACGGAAAAGCCGCGGTTATTAATGCCGAGCTGCGCATCCGAATAGATCGCATTTTCGAGCGATTCAAGCTGCTCGATGTCGCCCTGCGAGTTCCATCGAACGGCACGAAACTCACCATTGGCGTCATCGGCAACACCCCCAATCTCGCCGTGATCATTGATAGATGCAGCCGCACTGATTGTCCCACCAGCCAGCAACCCCAGCGACTCGACGCCACGAGATTCCGTCCATCGTACCGCGAAGGTCCCGGAGTCGCCGGAATCGAAGCCCGCTGCCTCGTGGCGGCGGTTGACGCTCAGCAATTCAAATGAGTCACCCTCCGCCAGCGGCATCGGATAATTCACGCGTCCAGACGGCGACGCGACAAACGGGTTGAATACCGCGCCTGTGAAGCGGATGCCGACGATCCAGCCTCGCTCGTTGATGCCAAGGGCATCCGAGTCGTAGCCGTTATCGGTGAGGATGAATTCATAGCGGTTGGGTGATCGCCAGCGTACCGCGCGCAATCCCGTCAGGTCCGACTGACCGGTAGTGTCGACCGCACCCACGATAAGGCCGCAATCATTGATACCCATCGCACGGCTAAAGATCGCCGCGCGTGGCTGAGCAAGCGCTACACCGTTGCCTTGTCGGTTCCATAGAGTGGCGCGGCGCGCCCCCGTGCCACCGCTGGTACCGACACTCAAGCCCCCGGCATTGAGTCCGAATTGCGCGGCAGACACAGTCTTGCCCGCAATGGGTCGCAGGATCGTAATCTTGTATGCACCAGCGGCCTGGGCAATGGCGCACACCAGCAACCCTGCCGTACACAACACCGCCCTGAAGGTATTCATATGCATCGAGCGCGCACCTGACATAAGTTTCTCCCGTTGTTGATGGCGGCGCGGGTCTCACGCCTCAATCAACCGTGGCATACTGCATTCAGCGGCGCACGCGGTGGTCGCCGACTTTCTGCCGATCAACAACCGATTTTTCACCGATAGTCGGGTTCCGGCGCCTCATCGACAGGATTTGCCGTGATTGATGCGATAAATGTCGCCAGCACTGAGGACTTCACAGTAGGTCCATTCGGCGTTTATCCGCGTCAACTGCGGATCGACGGTCCCGCGGGCAGCGAGCAACTTCAACCCCGCATCATGGCCGTATTGGTTGCCCTGGCGCGGCGGCCAGGCGATGTGGTCACCCGCGATGAACTGACCGCCAGCGTATGGCTCGGCCGGGTGGTTTCGGACGACGCTTTGAATCGCTGCATCGCGGAGTTGCGCCGTGTGTTGCGCTCCGACGCGTCGCCTGACCCGATCGTCACATTGCCTCGGGTCGGGTATCGACTAACCCTGAGCGTAGCTGCCGGCAAGCCGGCGCATCGTGATGCCAATCCGGTTGCACCAACGACGCCCGAAGCCTCAGTCGCGTGGCTGCGGCGCCCTCGCAATGTGTGGCTCGCAGCCGGCGTACTGATTTTCAGCATCTTTAGCGCTGCATGGTGGCGCCAATACGCCACGACCAAGGTCGGACCGCTCACGTCCATTGCGCAACGACCAACCACGTCCGCCATCCCATCGCTGCCTGCCGCAGGAAGCATTGGTGTGCTGCCATTCGCCAATTTGACCGGCGACCCAGCCAACGAATTTCTCTCTGATGGCATTTCAGCTGAACTGATCGATCAGCTCGCTGCAATTCCCGAAGTAAATGTAATGGCCCGCAATTCCTCGTTTTCCTTCAAGGGCAGCCATTTCGACATGCGCACGATCGGTGAGCGCTTGCGTGTGCGGCAGATCGTTGATGGTAGTGTGCGACGCGAGGGAAATCGCCTGCGAATTGCCGTACAACTGATCGATGCGGTTTCCGGCTTGACGTTGTGGTCTCGAACCTTCGAGCGCGAGTTCAGCGGAGCATTCAAATTGCAGCGGGATATCTCTGACGCGGTGACTCAGCAATTACGCGTCGTCATACCGGTTACTGCTGGCAAGCCGCCCACGACGCCGAATCCCGCTGCGTACGAGGACTATTTGCGTGGCAGGTTCGCCTTCCAGCGGCGTCGCGATGCGGCCAGCGTTGCCGAGGCGATACGCAGCTTTGAGGAATCGGTTCGCCGCGATCCGACTTTTGCGATGTCCCACGCATTGTTGGCTGCTTCTTTGGCAGTGTTGCCAAGCTACAGCGAGACCGCTGATTTGATTGGGACGTTTGACCGCGCGCAGGCCCAAGCCCAACAGGCACTGGTTCTAGACCCGCAAAATGCCATGGCGTATGCAGTGCTGGGTTACTGCGCACTCGGGGTTGATCCACTGCTGGCGGAGCGGAACCTGCAGCATTCACTGTCGCTGGCACCAAACTCAGTCGATGCGCGGCATTGGTATCACTTGCTGCTCGTCAGTGTCGGTCGATTGAATGCCGGCATTGATGAGGGCGAGCGGGCACTGGCATTGGATCCGGTGTCCGCACCGCTATTTAACTCACTGGCGGAAGCGTATTTCCTGGTTGGCAAGCTCGATATGGCGCAGACATATGCGCGGCGATCTCAAGCCATGGGAATCGCCGATATCAATCAGGTGTTGTCGAAATTGGCGCTGCAGCGAGGCGATATCGAAGGCAGCGTGCGCCTGTCCGCGTCGGACGATCAAGATAATCTGGAAATGACGCGCCTGATACAAGCCGCACTACTTGACTCCAAAGCGGTGCCGGCGGCAAGGCAAGCATTGGAAACTGCGATGCGCAAGGAAGCCTGGCCGGCACGCGGCTGGTCGCAACTCAACATGCGGCTTCTGCTTGGCGATCTGGACGGTGCGCTGTCGGCATTGGATGAGTTGGAGCACAAGTTGGGCCCAGAGCGTGCCTTGCAATACTTTTTGAGCGCAGACCTATGGGACCCACAGTCACAGATTCGTGCGCATTACGGAGATCCCAGGTTTCAAGAATTGCTTAAACGCACGCGGCTGTTGGCCTACTACAGGGAAACCGGTACGACTCCGGACCTGTGTCGATGGGCGGATGCCGAGATGCGCTGCGCACAAAAGTAGGCTGTTGGGCGGAGATCGCATTCCGGATGAGCGAACCCGCTAACCCGGCTTAAAATCCTTAGGCTTCTCCGAGCCGCCACCAAAGAAAAACTTCTCCATCTCCTTCACCAACAGCGCGCGCGCCTTGGGTTCGATGGGCGTGAGGCGGTTCTCGTTGATCAGCATGGTCTGGTGCTCGAGCCACTTGGCCCAGGATTCCTTGGAGACGTTGTCGTAAATGCGCTTGCCCAACTCACCGGGATAGGGCTGATAGTCGAGCCCTTCCGCATCGCGCTTGAGCAGAACACAGTGAACGGTGCGCGGCATGCAAACTCCTAATCGTGTGGTACGCGGTCGCGGATGGCTTCGAGCAGCGCCTTGATGGGCTGCGGCAAACCAATGCGCGGCGGTGCGTGCAGTGTATACCAAAGCCGGCCCTCGCCTTCGCGCACAGCATCCGCCGGCGCGCATTGCACTCGCATCGGATGCAACCGCAGGTCGAAATGCGTGAAGGCGTGATCGATGGCCTCCAGTGCCTCGGGTGCCCCTGCCGGCTCGCCGACTTCACGCCGGCACCAATCCAGCGCCTCGCTTTCGCTGCCGAACTGCGGCGGCGACCACAATCCACCCCAAATACCGCTGGCGGGCCGGCGTTCGAGCAGGATGGCGGAGCCGCGCACACTGTCGATCTGCGCCAGGAGCAGCGTGGTCTCGCGCGATTTTCGCAATCGCTTGCGCTTCGCATTCGGGAACTCGGCTTGTCGGCCTTGCACTGCCGCAATGCAATCTGACTGCATTGGACAACGAGGACAAGCCGGCTTGGAACGCGTGCACAGCGTGGCGCCCAGATCCATGATGGCCTGCGTGTAGTTGGCCGTGCACAGCGCCGGCGTGCACTTTTCCGCTCGGGCCCACAACGTTTTCAATGTCGCAGGGGATGAAGGGTCGCCCTCAATGGCATACACCCGCGACAGCACACGCTTCACATTGCCGTCGAGAATCGCGTGTCGTTCGCCGCGCGACAGGGCGAGAATTGCCGCAGCAGTAGACCGACCGATGCCGGGCAGCTCCGTGACCTCGTCAATCGTGGCAGGAAATTCCGCAGCATGCCGCTGCACCAGGATCTTCGCGGCCGCCTGCAGATTGCGCGCGCGCGCGTAGTAACCCAAACCCGTCCAAAGGTGCAGCACCTCATCCGCAGGTGCGCTTGCAAGCGAACGCACATCGGGAAAGCGCGCCATGAAGCGCTCGTAGTAGGGAATGACGGTCGCGACCTGCGTCTGTTGCAGCATGATTTCCGACACCCACACACGATACGGCGTGGGATCGCGCTGCCAGGGCAGCGCCTTGCGACCATGCAAGTCGAACCAGCCGAGCAGGCGCGCGGCGAATTCCGGTGCAGCGATCATTTGCTGCGGAACAGGTCCTGCAATTTGTCGCCGAGCTTTTTCTTCAGCTCATCTTTCTTTTCATCGACCTTCTGTTGCAGCTTGGCGCGGGCGATGCCTTCCAGATCGGGGCGCACTTTCGGGTTGCTCATGCTGCCGGTAACCGTCACCGGAATATCAGCCAGCGCCAATTTGGTCAGATCTGAATTCTTCTCATCGGGCGGCGCCTTGAGAATCTTCGCCACCACGCGATAGTCCATGGTGCGCTTGATGAAATCCGAATTACCGGCACCGGTGACGCGCAGGTTCTGCGAGGCGACGTTCAAATCCTTGGTGGTGGCGACGCCGTTGGCGATATCTGCCGACATCTTGAACGTATCGAACTTGGTGCGGTTCCCGGTGCTGCCGGCGGGTAGCGAATGCTGTTGGAGCAAGGCCTGCGCGCGGCTGATTTCGCCCCACAGATCGATGCCTTCCACTGCGCCGTCGGCGATGTTGGCGTCGACGCGGCCATTCAGCGATTTGATCAGCGTATCGCTGGTGCGGCCCTGGCCGCCGAGCTTCATCGTCACATTGGCGCGACCCGACAAACGCTCGCTTTTCACCGTGGATTTGAGCAATTGCAGCACATCGATGCCGCTCATCTGCTGATCGACTTTAAGCGCGGGCACAGTGCCATGCGCATCGTAGGTGATGTCGCCGGCGTATTGCCCGCCGTACAACGAGGCTTTGGCCGGGTTCAGATGCACGATTCCGTCCTTCGATACCACCGTCATGCGCACGTTGGTGAGCGCGACGCCGGCCACCTTGGCGCTGCCGATCTGCACCGTGCCGTTGGCATCCAGCGGTTTGATCGCCGCCACGGGCAATTCGAACGGCTTCTCGTCGGGCTTCGGCGCGCTGTTCTCGGGCGCCATGTAGCGATCCAGATCGATGCGATCCAGTTTCAGATCAAAGGTCATCGCCTTGGTGTCGAGATTGGTGAGCGCTGCCTGCCCGGTGATTTTGGATTCATCCAACTGCACATCGAGATTGCTGATGCTCGCTGCATTGCCGCCATAGCGAAACGCTGCCGACGCCGCCAGCTTGGACAGCGCGTGTTCATCGCGCGTCTTGGGCGGATCGATGTTCATGCGTTGGAGAAACTCGCGCAACACCAGAGGCTCGAGCTTGACGGTGCCCTGCATAGCAGGCGCATCGACGACCTTCTCGCCGTCGAGCGAACCCGACAATTGGGCCGCGGCAAATTGCGCCGTGAAGTCAGGCGCCTTGAGGGTCTGCGCCGCGAGGTCGATGTCCAGCGCCGGCGCGGAAAACCGCCACGGAACCGGGCGGCTGTCACCCTTGGAGGTCAGATCGCCGCTCAAGGTGAGCGCGGCCAGACCATAGCGCTTCGCCTCCGGATTCAGCGTCGCATCCACAGCTGCCGACAGGGTCAACGCCGCCGCATCGCCACCGCGATCCAGCTTGAAGCTGGCTTTGATGGGAATCGGCGATTGCATGGCAACCCGCCCAATGTCGAGGTTCACTTCCGACAGCGTCATCGCGTCGTAGCTGATGCGACTGTCCTTGATGAGAACCCCGGCCAGTTCCTTAAACCCGCCCGAATCGGACTTCGTCGACTCCGCCGTGGTCGACTTCGACTTATCGCCGAGGTCTTCCCAATTGCCCTTGCCCGCCGAGTTCTTCTTCAACCGCAGGTCTAAGCCGTCGATCTGAATGCGACCCACCTGCAACACGCCACGCAGCAAGGGCATCACTTTCACGCGCAATGCGACGTGCTTCACGGCAACGAAGGGTTCATCGCCAAAGCCCGGCGGGTTGCCCAAGCTGGCGGGCCCGAGATCCAGGGCGATCCACGGGAACACCGACAACTGAATGTCGCCGGTGAGCTTGAGTTCACGGCCCGTGGAGGTCTGAACCTCCTTGGCGATGCGGCCTTTGTAGTCGTTCGGATTGACGAACAGCCAGACCCCCAGCAATAACACGATGACGAGGGCGATGACCGCCCCGACTACCCAGCCCAATATCTTGAATCCACGCATAAATTTGCCGCCTGCGAGAGAAACCCTTAAGCGAATTCTAGCTTAAGACGGGGCCGGATCGGCCGATACCTGAATGACACGCAACCCCTTAAACCAGCACGGAATATCGCACGAATGCGCAATTGGACGATCGGCAGCAAGCTTTTGGCGATTCCCGCCATTACCGCGCTGATGCTGGTCGTCGCCGCCGTGTTCATTATCCGTGCGCATGACCACTACGAGCATCGCGTCTGGGTGTTTGTCGGGGTGTTCATCGGGGCCGCCACGATATTGGTGCTCCTAAGCAGCTGGGTCAACGCGCGCAGCATCACTCGGCGGTTGCAAGACCTGCTCAAGGCCACGCATGCGGTGGGCGATGACATCGCCGCCGCGCCCGCGATCGATACCAGCGAGAACGATGAAATCTCAGAACTGGCGCGCGGCCTTTCCGCCACTGTTGAGCGACTGCGTGAACGCGACACGGCCTTGCGCGACGCCGCGCAGCAGGCAATGTCGGCGCAAAAGACATTGGAGGAAGAAGTCCACTACCGTCGTGAAGTGGCCGAGAATCTGCGCAATACCACGGAGTTCCTGGAATTGGCGCAGGCCGCAGGTGGCTTCGGCATTTTCGATTTGGACCTGGTGAACGGGACCATCCAGGGATCGGCCGTGTTCTTCGATCTCATCGGCATCACGACCACCGACCGCCACATGACCCGGGAGCAATGGCTGTGCACCATTCACCCCGAAGATCTGCAGCCTTTCGTCGAGCAATTCAGCTCTGCGGTGGAAGCAGGCGGGCAATATCAAACCGAATACCGCTCGCTTTGGGCCGATGGCACCGTCCGCTGGCTGACCGGTCGCGGCCGGGTGATGCGTGATTCTGCGGGCTACGCGAATCGCGTCATCGGCACGGTCACCGACATCACCGCGCGGCACGAGCTCGAGGACAAGCTGCGCAACACCACCGAATCGCTGATCATCGCGCAGGCTTCCGCGGGCGTGGCCACCTTCGATATCAACGTACAGGCCAATACGCTGTTGTGCTCGGACAATTACTTCGAACTGCTCGGCATCCCGAAAAGCGCTTACCCGATGAATCGCAACGAGTTCCTGTCGCTGGTGCACCCCGAGGATGTCGAGTCCGTGCGCCGCCCGCGCTACGAATCGAACGGTGAGGTTGACTTCTACCATCGTGAGTATCGTCTGAACCTAAGACCAGGCGAATTGCGTTGGATCAGCGAGAAGGCCAATGTGTCGCGCAACTCCAAGCGCGAGGTGCGGCGCATCACCGGCGCCATCATGGACATCACCGACCTGAAGCAGGCAGAGGCTGCACTGCACGCCGCCGAAAAGCGGCTCGAACGCGCGGTGCGCGGTACGCAGGACGGCCTGTGGGAATACAATATCGTCGACAACACCATCTGGTTCGCTCCGCGGTGCAACGAGATGCTCGGTTATTCGTCCGGTGAACTCAGCACCGACACGCGAGCCTTCGTGGCGCTGATACATCCGGAAGAACGCGACGCCGTCTTGGAGCGAATCGAAAGTCATCTCACCCGCAATACCCCCTACGATATCGAATTCCGTATGCGCACCAAACTCGGGCAGTACGAGTGGGTGCGATCGCGCGCCCGCGCCGAGCGCGACGGTGACGATAAGCCCGTTAAGCTGGCCGGCTCGATTCAGCTAGTCACCGATCGTCGTCAGGCGCAGCAGGTCACCTTGGAAGCCGTGCGCGTCGCGGAAGCGGCCAACAAAGCGAAGAGCGATTTCTTGGCCAATATGAGCCACGAAATCCGCACGCCTATGAACGGCGTCATCGGCATCTCGCAATTGCTCACCGAAACGCCGCTGGACAAGAATCAAAGCGAATACGTCGACATCATCCGCGGCAGCGCCGAGACGCTGCTGTCATTGATCAATGATATTCTGGATTTTTCCAAGATCGAAGCCGGACGGCTGGAGCTGGAGCACATCCCCTTCGACCTGCGCAGCCCCATCTACGAAACCTCCTCAGCGCTGGCGTTGCAGGGCGGGATGAAGGGCATCGAACTCATCGTCAACACCGACCCGGGAGTTCCCTTTCAGGTCAGCGGCGATCCCGGGCGAATGCGGCAGATCATGATGAACCTGATCAGCAACGCGCTGAAATTCACCCACGAAGGACAAATCGTGGTCAACGTCACCTGCGCGGGCGCATCCGACACGCACACGCTGGTGAAGATCGAAGTCATCGATTCAGGTATAGGCATTCCCGAGGACCGCAAAGACAAACTGTTCAAACCTTTCTCGCAGGTGGACTCCTCCACCACGCGCCATTACGGCGGCACTGGATTGGGACTCTCCATCGTCAAGCGAATGACCGAATTGATGGGCGGCAGCGTCGGCGTCACCAGCACGCTGGGGAAGGGTTCCACGTTCTGGGTGACGCTGAACTTGGAACGCAATGGCAAGCAGCAGCCTCTCGAGAATCTGGGCAACGGCCGCAAGGTACTGGTGGTGGATGATATCGAAGCAAGCCGATGCGGATTGAAGCAAAAGCTCGAAGCCTTCCATTTTCGATGCGTAGTGGCAGAGTCGGCAGAGTCCGCGATGACGTTGCTGAAAGCCGACCCGGATATTCAATTGGTGATGGCCGATGAGCTCATGCCCGTTCACGGCGGCATGGATCTGTTAAGCATGCTGCGCCAGCATCCGAGCCTGTCGAAGAAGCCTTTTATCCTGATGTCGATGATCGGCGCCCATCTGGAGGATGACAATTGGAAGCATCGTCCTGATCTCGTCATCCTCAAACCCTTGCGCGGACGCACCGTCGGCGAATCGGCGACCTCCGTACTTGCCGGTAACGCACAGCCGGTCACCGCCCGCCCCACCCCGGTGGCCGACGGCACACTCTTCGCGCAGGCGCGGGTGCTCCTGGTCGAGGACAACGCCGTCAATCAGCGGGTCGCGCAGCGGTTGTTGAAGAAGCTGGGCATCGAGGTCACCACCTGCAACAACGGCGCTGAAGGATTGGAACGGGTGCTCAACGACCCTGCGTTCGATGCCGTACTGATGGATTGCCAGATGCCGGTGATGGACGGCTTCACGGCGACCGAACATCTGCGAAAGTGGGAACAGGAGCGTGGCGTCACGCATCGCCTTCCCGTCATCGCGCTGACCGCGAACGTGATGCGCGAGGACCGCGACCGCTGCCTTGCCGCCGGCATGGATGCACACCTGGGCAAGCCCATTCAAGCGACGCAATTGCGCGATTGCCTGGCGCGCTATCTCACCAACAAGGCGCCGCCTCCGGTCGACATGCCCGCGTTGCACGAAATCACGGGCGGAGATCTGGAGTTCGAGCGCGATCTGATTCAGACTTTCATCAGCAGCGGCGACAGCAATCTGGCCGACATCCTGGCGGCGCTGGGCCGATTGGACTTCGACACCATCTCCAAGCGCGCGCATTCATTGCGGGGGTCGAGTGCCAACATTCACGCCGAGGGACTCAGTGCCGCCGCGACGCGTTTGGAAGCGGCAGCAAAGCAGGAATCAGCGACCGAAGTAGCGGTGCTGGTCACGCAATTGAGCGCGCACCTGAAGGAAGTGACCCAGCTTTTACGCGACGCTGGTTGAAAGCAGCCTCGCTGCGCTCAACTGCGCGCCTTCGACCCGGTTGCGGCCATTCTGTTTGGCCCGATACAAGCAAGCATCGGACTGCCGCATCAACTCATCGACACCAAATTCGCCGCCGGCATCCGCCGCATCGAACGCCGCGACACCGAAGCTTGCGCTGATGCTCAACTCTCCGGCACTGGTGACAAAGGGTGCGGACTCGATGGCGGACCTGAATTTCTCCGCTGCCTGTACACCGCCTTCGAAGCCGGTCTCAGGGAGGATGATCACGAATTCTTCACCACCATAGCGTACGGTCCAATCGACGGCGGTACGCGTCAGGTTGCGGATCCGCTCGGCGAACAGTCGTAAGACAACATCGCCGACGCTGTGGCCATGGGTGTCGTTGATACGTTTGAAGAAATCGATGTCACAGATGATGGCGGTCAAGGCATGTTTATAGCGCTTGCAGCGATCAATCTCCCGCGGCAATTGTTCCATCAGGTATCGGCGATTGAAGGCGCCGGTCAACGCATCGGTGATCGACAGCCAGCGATTCTCCTGAATCGCGCCGCGCAGCGACTGTTCCAGATTCAAGATGCGGCGGCCGGTGTTCAACCGCGCCACCAACTCGGCCTCATGCACCGGCTTGGTGAGGTAGTCGTCGGCGCCCGCCTCCAGGCCGGCGATGATATTTTCCTTGGAGTCGCGCGCCGTCAACAGCAGGATGAAGACATAGCCGTCGAGCTGCATGGCACGCACCGCGCGGCACAGTTCCACGCCGTCCATGCCTGGCATTTCCCAATCGGTGACCAGCAGCGGATAAAAGCGCTCCTGAAATTTCTGCAGGGCAGCCGTGCCCTCGGTGACGGATTCGACCTCATAGCCCGCCTTCTTGAGCTGGTGGGTGAGCAGCATGCGTGCCACCGGATCGTCCTCGGCCAGCAGGATGCGCGGCGGCGCATCGGCAATGTTCTCGCCGGCGGGGTGCAGATCGGACAATCGAGGCTCCAGGCCGGATTATGGGTTTCCGGATCCCCTTGATATCGGCCTGACCAGGGCCGACTTGAGCCTCAGCGATTGCACACGTTCACATCGCCGCTCATGGATTTGATATGGATATCGGAGGTGGCGCCCGCGACCGCATAGCGCCAGGAGCTTCCCGGGCCGTACTTGGGCCGTTGCACATCGACATTGCCGAAGCAGCTCGTGATGTCGCCGCTGAAGCTCTCCACTTCCACATTGGCCTTCTCCGCACCCGGCCAACGCATATGCAAGCTGCCGCTCACGCTCGACAGGTCGATGCGCGAATCGCTGCTGAGACGGCCGACCATGCCGATATCGCCGGAAATGGTTTTCATGCGTGCGCGGGAGACGGTGTTCATGTCGATATCGACATCACCGCTGACCGTGTCCAGATCCAACTCGCCGCCGACATTCACCAGGCTGATATCGCCACTGACCGTACTGGCGGTGGTGCGCAGCGGATTGTTCTTACCACGCAGTTTGAGATTGCCGCTGATGCTCTTGAGCACCAGATCGGCAGCGGCCGCCTCGGTTTCGACATCGCCGCTGACGCTTTGCAGCCGCTGCTCGCCCGTAATGCCGCGCACGTTGATGTCTGCGCTCACGCCGGAGACGCGCAACGACGAACCAAACGGCGCTTTGATCTCCAGGTCGTTATCGCCGTGGCTGATGATTCCCATGCGCTGCAGGACACGAATGCTCACGGTCGTGCCTTGCGTCTGGACGTCGAGCCGTTCTGCGCTGCCGCTCAGTTCGCCGGTGATCTGGATTTCGGGCCGGTCCCAGCCGATGCAGTGGATGGTGCCGCTGGTATTGCTGATCTCGATGGTGCCATGCGGATCGGCCGGCACCTTCTGATCGATGCTTTGCGAAGCGGATGCGCTGTGCGCGCCCGCCACTGCCACCGCGCACAGCGTCGCAGCCAGAATTTTTTTCATTGATTTCATATGCTCACCTCGGAATTCGCGGTGCTCGCCAACGCCTGCACATTGGCCAGCGTGTCGAGTTCGTTTTGATAAGTGGATACCAGCAGATCTTGCAGCAGCGGATTGCCCGGATCTTTGGCGAGGGCGGACTGAATGTCGCTGACGGCCTGCTTGATCAACAGCAGATTCTTTTCAACCTTCGCCCGGGTCGCAGGTGGCAAATTGGCGAGTTGCGCAGCGCAGGACTCGCGCAGCTTCAGGCGCACCGCATCGGTGGATGCGGGCACGAAGGAATATTGAGCCGCGGCCGGCAGTGCTGTCACCGGCATATTTGCGGCTTGCTGCACCGGTGCGCGCTCGCGTTGCACACCGAGCGTGACGAAGATGCCCACGGTGAGATTCGCCAGGCTCGCCGCGATGGCCCATCCCATGCTGATGCCGCGACGCTGCGGTGCGACTGCAACTGGCGGCACCGCAGCGGTGATCTGGCTGTGAATGCCAGCCCACAGATCGCGTTCCGGCTCGACCGAGCGCGGCAGCCGCTGCAGCGATGCGCGCAGCGCCTGATCCAACTCTTCCGGCTTGTTCATGCCCAACCCTCCACCTGCATCTGATCTTTCAAAAGATGGCGCGCCCGATGCAACTGCGCTTTGCATGTACCGACCGCGATTCCGAGCATTTCCGCGGTCTCCTCATGACTGTAGCCGTAGACGCCATACAACACGACGACACTGCGAGCGCCGCCCGGAAGTCGGCCGAGAATTTTTTCCAAATCCTCCAGCGCCAGTTCGTCGTTCGACACGATCTGCGAGGCCGGCGTGGGCTTGGACTCGTCCAGCTCCGGTTCCAAGTCCAACTCGCCGCGGCGCGCCCGTCCCAGCACCGCGTTCACGGCAATCCGATGTAGCCAAGTGCCAAAGGCACTGCGGCTCTCGAAGTCCTTCAATCCCTTCCATGCGTTGATGAACGCCTCCTGGGTGCAATCCTCGGCCAAGGCACGATTGCCCGTCATGCGCAGACACAATCCATAGATCCGCCCCACATAGGCCTTATAAAGGCGCTCAAAGGCAGCCGTATCGCCCCGCCGGGCTCGCGCCAGGGCGATTTCGTCGATGTCGTCGATTTTGTCGACATCCGCTTGGAGGGTCATTTGCGCCATTACGCAATCTTAGATGGTCGGGGACGGCAGAAGGTTTATGGCCCGGCGGGCGCCGGGGAGCAATAAGGGGTCCAAAGAGACTCCGCCGGCTGGGAACCGGCCATCCGGCCAAGGGCGCCGTTGAGACTAATTGACGGGTTCGCGCCCCGCAAACCAGTTGACGGCGTACTGCACCAGCTGTGCGCCGGTGTTGAGGTTCAGCTTGCGCTTGATGCGTTGGCGGTGGGATTCCACCGTCTTAATGCTGAGATTGAGGGAGTTGGCGGTCTCGCGCGTGCTCATGCCCTTGCCGATCATGTGCAGGATCTGCAACTCGCGATTGCTCAATCGGTCGATGGGATTCGCCGAGGTGTAGGAACCACCCGAGGCAAATTTTTGAATCATGTTGCTGCCGACGGCCTCAGAAACGTAGATGCCGCCATCCAGCACTCGCCGCAGTGAGGCCAGGAACTGCTCGCTGGCAGCCTGCTTCATGATGTAGCCGTTGGCGCCGGCCGAGAGCATACGCTCGGCATAGATGGCCTCATCGTGCATCGACAGCACCAGCATGGGCAGCGTGGCGTAATGTGCGCGAACATCGCGCACCAGTTCGATGCCATCGCCCTGCTTGAGGCTGATGTCGACGATGACCGCGTCAGGGTTCAGGTCTTTGATGGCGGTGCGAGCATCGCGGGCGGTTTCCACCTCGCCACACACCGACAGGTCTTCTTCATTTTCCATGAGCCGGCGCAGGCCTTGCCGAACGATCGGGTGATCGTCGACGATCAGGATGCGTCGTGCATTGCGTTTGGGGAGGACACCGCTGGTCGGCGGCACGGAAGGACGCGCGACGTTGTTGGTCATGTTCATGATTCCCTTTTGGAACTGCAATTTTCCGTAATTGATTGAAGTCTACATCACCGGCGGTTGCTCGCCGCATATTCGCACAATGGTCCCCTTGGGTTCATTTGCCGCGATTTCCAGCTTTGCGCCGATCATGCCGGCGCGGTACGCCATCAGTTTTAGTCCCATGCCGTTGACGGACTTGAAGGATCGATGCAGCCCGACGCCGTCATCTTCGATGCTGAGCTCGTACTTTCCGTCCGTCACGTGCAGGCGCACATCCGCCCGGGTGGCCTGCGCATGGCGCGCGATGTTGGTCAACGCCTCCTGCGTGATGCGGTACAGGTGGCTGCTGCAGGTTTCATCCAGCGTCAGTTGCGGCCACACCTTGCTGCGAAAGCGCACGTTCAAGGAATACAGGTCACGACTGCGCAGCGCCAGCGCACGCAATGCATGCACCAGGCCGCCGCGGTTCGAGTTCACCGGTGAGAGCCCGCGAGCAAGCGAGCGGGTGCTTTCGATGGAGTGGTTGACCACCCCGATGATCTCGTCCACGTCATCGGTGGCATTGGGATAGTCACGGTGGATCTTGTTCGACAGGCTGCGCAGCATCAACGCGACGCCGGTCAGCTCCTGGCCCAATCCGTCGTGCAGATCCTGACCGATGCGCTCTTGTTCCCGTGTTGAGATCTCGAGGATTTCCCGTTCCAGACGCATGCGCTCGGTAATGTCGGCGACAGTCAACGACAGGCCGGTGATGACGCCTTTGTCATAGACGGGTATGGCGCGGCCTTCGTAACGGTGCATTGCGCCGTCCTCGCCCAGCGCTTCGTGTCCGAAGGCGACCGACTCGGCGCCATTTAAAACCGAGCGCAACAGTTGCGACTGCACGTTCCAGTCGCTGCTGCGCATGACGCGCTGTGCGCTCATGCCCACCATTTCCTGCGAATTGAAGCCGCCGATGGAGCGATTGCAGAAACGTACATTCAAATCCGCGTCCAGCAACATCAGGACATCGGCCGTGTTCGCGGTCGCCGTGCGCAGCAACTCGCTGTATTCGCGCACCCGTGCCTGCGTGCTTCGTCGATTGGTCACATCCTGCGTCGCGCCCACCAGGCCACTAACCTCACCGGCATCGTTCAGCAATGGCCGGCCGACGGTTGCATACCAGCGATACGAGTCATCGCCCATGCGAAAGCGGAACTCTTCCTTGAACTCGACGCATTCATCCAGGGCCAGTTGCACCGATCCTGCCATGCGCTCGCGGTCCTCCGGGTGCAGCCGCGCGAAAAAGCCCTCCATGCAGCAAAAGTCCGGCGGCAGGAGATGCGCCACGTCTTCGGGCAGAACGAATTCGAATTCGTCGCCGGCGCGCTCCCAACGCCATGCGTACATATGGGCCGCTCGCATCGACAGCTTGAGCCATTCGGTGAGTCGATTCAGCGTCTGCCGAGCGGTCTTCTCATCGGCGATGTCCTCATTGAAGCGCTGCTCCCAGCCAGCCGATGGCGCCGGCGCTTCGGGTGACGCGGTCTTCGGAAATCGGCGCGACGGCTTGTCGATTGTCGGCAACGTCAACATGACGCTCACCCCTGCCTTCGGATCACCCAGGAGCTTGAACTCGGTGGCGAGATCGCCTTCGGCTTCCGCCAATCGCCAGGAGATCTTTTGAACGCGGGAACTGGGTGACGAACCAAGCTGACGGATGGTCCGCGCGAACGGCTCGATGGAGGACAGCTCGAGGAAGTCGCCAATTGGCGCACCAATAATAGGCGAGTCCTGCGTACCCAACAGGTCTCTTATCGCAGCATTGGCGAAGATTATGTCGAATCTCGCGTCCGAGATGTCGATGACGAGAACCGGGCTTCGCACCGCATCCAACGCTTGGGCAGTGCAAAAGTTAACGCGTCCTATCTCTGGCGCCAGCTGTTCCCTAGATGCAGCCATCCATAAATGCTCTGGGTGTCGTTAAGCAGATTCTGTAACGTTGCCCTCACAATCTATATCAGGGAGAACCTTAAAACAGTCTCCAAATGGCGACGAACTGGGGGCTTGTCTAGCGGAATTCGGCGGCTAGCAGCCGCTTAGGTTGGCTGTCTGCAGCAGAATCTTCGGCGGGGCGTTGAGGGTTGCCGGGGAATACACGACAGCGCATTGGTCCGGCTTGGGAGCGCCGTACTTCCGATAGACGACCGCGTTCGTGGCGATGGTGGCCGAGAAACCGGCCGTATCCGGCAAAGTGCCCGGCAGACCACTGGAGTCGACGTCCGGATAGCCGTTGCGCATCTTGATGACACGGCCCTCAACGTCAATCGTTGCCGGCTTGCCCGATGCCAGCCACTGCGCGTGCGCAAGCGACGACGCATTGCGGATGCTTGCGCTCAGCGCAGCGATTGCCGCCACGCGACCTTGGTTTTCGATGGAGGTGAACCGGGGCAGTGCGAATGCCGCAAGCGTCGCGACAACCGCAACCACTACTGCCAGTTCGATGTGATTAAAACCCTGTGATTTGGAACGCATGCTGATCATCCTCCTGGCTTCGGCCGCAACGGCCGAACGCATCGCCATGCGCTATTTTATGTTTGTTCGGCGCATCGTTTGAGAGGCGGATGCAAGGGTTGTGAGAGCGGTCACAGCGATAATGCGAGCACCGTGTGCATGCCGCGAAAGCTGAACCAGTCATTTGCATTTAGAATCGAAGCATGAATCCCGATGCAATTGCCTTCTTGAAAAAGTGTGAACCACGTTTCACTGTCCACATTGAACGCATCGGCGATATTGGGTTGCCGAAGCGACGCTCGAACGATCCTTTCCTCGCGTTGATCGAATCGATTGCCTACCAGCAGCTCGCCGCCGCCGCCGCGCGCGTGATCTGGAGCCGCGTGTTGGCGCTGTTTCCCGAGCAAACGCCCAGTGCGCACGCACTGCTGGATTTGAGCGAAGATCAACTGCGCTCTGCTGGGCTGTCGCGCAGCAAGGCGCGTTCGCTGCGAGAAATCGCCGCGAAGAAGGCAGAAGGAGTTGTGCCCACGGCGCGCAGCATCGCGCGAATGACGGAGCACAATATTTTTGAGCGATTGATTCAGATCCGTGGTGTCGGACCCTGGACGGTCGATATGCTGTTGATCTTCTCGCTGCGCCGTCCGGACATCATGCCCAGTACCGATTACGGCGTGCGCAAGGGAATTCAGTTGCTGTATCGAAAGCGCTCGCTGCCATCGCCGAAGCAGGTTGCGAAGCTCACAGAATGTTGGAGCCCGCACAGAACGACGGCTGCACTATATTTATGGAGGATTGCCGCAGCCGCAAAGCCCAAGAAAAGGAAGGCTGCTACTTCTTGAACAAGGCGTCGAGTGCCGCCTTTGATTTGTCTATCTCAGCAACGTTCTTTGCCACATAGGCATTGTTCTTCGGTTTGAAGTGATCGCAGAAATTGGCTTCCGTCTTATTGCGAACCTCTTCTGCAGTCGGCTCGCGGCAATGCTTCGCATAGCTCGTATCGTATTCCACACACATCTTGCAAACGTGCAGTTCGGAATTGCACGACTTGCAAACATCAAGCCGACGCAATGGGAGGCTGAGAGCGGAGAGGGAGGCGTTGCAATTCCAGCAGACTAGGGTGTGGGACATTTTGTGATTAAAACGCCAGCACCCATCGTCTCAAAACAAGCTATCGCTCCGCAAACCAATGTTGTCGAGAGTCGTAACTAACGCGTGGAACGATCGCTACCCGTCTGGCCCAACTTCAATCGATCGCTGCCGGTTTGTCCTAGCGTAGACCTATCACTTCCAGTTTGGCCGAGCTTCAATCGATCACTACCCGTTTGTCCCAACGTTGAGCGATCGCTGCCCGTCTGACCAAGCTTCAATCGATCGCTGCCGGTTTGTCCTAGCGTAGACCTATCACTTCCAGTTTGGCCGAGCTTTAGGCGGTCACTGCCCGTTTGTCCAAGTGTGGATCGATCGCTTCCAGTTTGACCAAAAGCCGTACGATCACTGCCGGTCTGCCCAAGGGTCGATCGGTCACTTCCAGTCTGGCCCAAATTTGTCGCTTTAACTAAAGCGGCCTGGGCATACAGCTTCTTAGCGGAAGAAAATTGAAGTCCCACAAATGAAATAACTGAACCAACCACGACACTATCTGAAGAAAGGCTGTGTAACGAACCGGAAAAATCGACTTCAAGGTCGCCAATCCGGGCAACACCTGTAGCGGCGTCTACCGCAGATATTGGCGCCTTCAAATACAGAGGCGTCGCACCAGGCACGAACAACGTATCAGCCTGCACGACGACGGAAGTGAGTTGAGCTGAGCCAGAATCGTCAATCGTGCCGTGAACTTCGATCATAGTTCCGATCGGAATCCCAGAAACTTGACTAGACAGCGATGAAGGAAATTGGACCCAATTTCCCAAGACGTACAATCGGGACGCAACTTGATTGACTGCAAGCAAGGGCGCCCAATAGAGAACATCGCTATTCGCGATCTTCGCGAATTGCGCATTGGATTGGAATTGCGAAAGTCCAATCGCCTTAAGGTTAGTTGCACGATCGCTACCAGTCTGTCCGGCTAGCGCTACAAATGACCCTAGCAATAGACCCAAAGCGGCAGCCACTCTTTTTGATGCCTTGCCCGCAAACTTCATCGTCATTCCCCTGAAATTAGCTCTTGTCCGAAATCCCGCTCGTCGTCTTCATTCACTACATAGTGATAAAAGCCAATGCCCGTCTGAATTACGTCGGCCTCTCCTTTCTTGGAACGCGTGGACAACCAATTGTCCATGTCGTCCGCAAAAATCTGGCCCCTCTCACGCACGTACTTATTAAAAGCCGGCAAATCAGACCTATTTAAGCCGTAGTCAGCAAAAACCGTTCGTTCAATTCGCCCTGCACCTGGCGCTGCTTTTCTTAAATTAAACTCCAACGTTTCCGTAACGTTGTGAACCACTTGAGCAAACCGTCGAATGCTCTCAGGGCTCAGCTGTTCAGGCACATACAGTCTCGTAAGTGCACGAAAATAACCGTTGTCCAAATCCTGCACGCAGCCAGTCCGAATGAGTTCGTCCAACAAGACCTTCGGTGGGTAGCCTGGACAGTAGCGACTAGCCAACTGCACGAACCCTCGAGAGTCTTTTTTCGACTTCCCCTCTCGACCCGAAAATTCCAAATCCTGAACTAACCCGTAAGGCCCGATATATTCACGATCCGTATGCCACCCAACCAAAAGTCGCGCCGCGGCGGTCAAACTTTGATCAGCGTCGGGCCCTTCTCCGTTAACAACTGCGGAAGACCTGCGAAAAACTTGGTCTCGTTCAATCGCCGTCATCACCGAGATCGCATCAGCACTTGGCTCTCGGCCAGCAGCTCGAAGCTGAGCGCTACTTACATCGACAAATGCGTCTTTAAGTACTCCAGCAAATTCTTGAAACGTGGCCCCATTTCGAATCGCGATGCGTACCAGCGGCCTTAGCAAATAGCGGAAAGCTGCTAATAAATTGTGTTTAACAGATTGCACCACAGGACTACATAATACAACTCTTTCAGTGACTTACTTCACAGATTCGGAGTTGAGAGACATGATGGGGGTTGACAATATTTGTGCAAAGCGCAACAACTGGGCTTTGCATTAAATCTACTAACGAATTGAATTCACTCAGCTTTATTTCCGGCTCGCAATGCCAAACTCTCTGACAAGCTCGACTTATGAACCAATTGATCCAAATCGGTTGCGGCTGGAGGATCGATACATGAGGTTTTCCACTACGCAAAGAACAGCCAATTGAGCGCGGAAACTCCCCTTTTTCGGCAGCAACCTTCGATTTGGACGTTGTTTTCGTTTATCGTCTTGTCTGCCGTGGCTTGCGCCAGCTGTACCCAATCACCAAATGGCACCGCTCGCGAAGCAACAAGTCCGGATTTGGAACGGAAGACATTGCACCGCGGCAGCGGAGGTGAACCCAGTTCCTTGGATCCAGCCCAAGCCCTCGACACATTTTCGTTTGAAATATTGCGCGACCTATTCGAAGGACTAACGTCGGAGTCGCCCGATGGAACTGTCATTCCCGGCGCTGCTTCCTCGTGGACCATTTCCGAGTCCGGCCTCAGCTACGAATTTGAGATTCGATCAGATGCGAAATGGTCAGACGGAGAACCAGTTCGCGCACGGGATTTTGTAGTGGCATGGCAGAGGATTGTGGACCCCGCCAACGCTTCGCCAGTAGCCGATGTTTTAAGACCGATTAAGTTTGCGCCAGAAATCCTAAGCGGAAAGATGAACCCTGAAAAGCTTGGCGCTCGTGCTTTGAGCGACAAGAAACTAGTCGTCGAACTGGGGCGGCCGGCGCCCTATTTTCCGCAGATACTCGCGCACTCCGCAACATTTCCCACGAGAGGCGGAAATGCAAAACCGAGCGACACGATTGCAAAGTGGGTTTCAAATGGCCCATATGTGCTTTCGGCCTGGAGACCTGGCAGCGAAATTCGGCTGGAAAGAAACAGATTTTATTGGGACCGACAGAACGTACGAATTGATTCGATCGCGTACAGCCCAATAGCAAATGAGGACAGTGAATTTAGCCAGTACCGTAGCGGTCAATTAGATATAACAGCGAGCGTGCCACTCACAGCACTACCGATCATAAGGCATGATTTTCCAGCAGAACTACATATCGCGCCATTTCTTGGAGTCTATTATTACGCCTTAAATCTGCGTGCTGGCCCTCTCAGTTCGTCCGCAAAATTGCGACAAGCTCTTTCAATGGCGCTAGACCGAGAGACACTTCAAGAATCACTGTTGCCATTCGGGCAGGCACCCGCTTATGGATTCGTACCTCCGGGAACCTGGAACTTTGATAGCCAGTCATGGAACTGGAAGGAAACTTCTGTCGACGCGCGACATCAGATTGCCCGCGAGCTCTATGCACAAGCTGGGTATTCACAGAAAAATCCATTGCGAGTACGACTGCTATTCAATATGAGCCCATCAATCAAACGCATGGCCGTGGCGGCAGCCGCAATGTGGACGCACAATTTAGGAGTAGAGACAGAACTGATTGACGAAGAATACAGGGTGTTTTTAGATTCAAGAAAGAAATCTAGAGATTGGGACGTAATTCGACTTGGATGGACAGCCGATTTTAATGATGCTGCGAACTTCTTGGACACACTAAGATCATCGTCACCGAACAATGACTCAGGCTACAAAAACCCTGAGTTTGATCGGGTAATGAACCTGGCAGAAAATTCACCCGATGCGATGAAAAGAAAACTTCTGCTGGAGTCTGCTGAACGCATCGCGCTCAAAGACTACCCCGTTATTCCGCTGTATTTCTATTCGTCCAAGCGAATGATTTCTCCCCGGGTGAGGGGTGCAAAAAGCAACCCTCTAAATCGACTCTATTCCAAGCACCTTTCAATAGCTGACGAATAAGGAGGGCAAAAAGCCATGGACCGGAAAAAGCCAACTCGAACTCGCAAACGCCAGCCACGAGCGATCGCAAATAAGCTGTATGCCAAATCTGCGGATCAAGTTCTTAAGGAATTGACTGCACTGCTTTCAAGTCTTGGCATCAGCGCAAAATTCAAATTGACAAAAATTACGGCGAATACCCTTTCAAAGAAATCGAGGGGATACAGAAGCTCCTACGCTTCAGTTATTGGCGAGGTTCTTTCGTATTGGCATAGAGAACCTTTGTATCTCGACAAGTATGGGAACCCGAAAGCACTCCGACGGACAGGAAGAGGCGCGTCGTTTCAATCGTTGGTTTCTATTGCGCTTCCCAGAGCGTCTGCAAAGCAGGTACTCGAGACACTAGAAGCCACTCAGTCGGTACACTTGGACACAAATGGCCTTGTAACTCCTCTGAGACGGACGATTCAAGTCTTCAGCGACAAGGATCTCGCGATACTACATACGTTTATTGCACTCCGAGGCTTCGTTAGGACACTCCGACACAATCTAGACAGCCGTCCACTATCGACCGATCAGCTATTCCACCGAATCGCATGGAATGGAGATTTCAATAAAAAAGAAATCGGACGGTTGAAGATCTGGGTGAACAAACATGGACAAAGTTTTCTTGAATCAATCGACGATTGGATGAAGACTCATTCAATACGCCGGCAAAACACAACAAAGAGCGCGCTGGTCGCAGTCAAAGCTTCGATCGGAATTTACCTCTCGGTCGAACCGGACTAAAATCCTCTTACTTACGTTTTCCGTTTCAGGTTCTTGCGCAATGCCGAAGTGGATTGGTTGCTCTCTTGCGATATTTCATCGTCATAGTAATAGATCGTCACGCTTACACGCCGCGCGCTCGATTCCGATCGCCGTCTCGTCCTACGTTTCGACGAAGTATTAGGGAAGAGCGTCTCTTCGATGTTTGATAATAAATTCGCTCCTCGATTTGTCACTTCTTTTCGAATCAGTCCAAGACTTTCAGACGAAACGCAATCAGCACCAATGGACACAACAAGTTTTGCAGTTGACTCACTTTTTAGATTTCCAATCATCGTAGCCAGGAGCTCGGAAACTCGATTTCCAATTGATTCGATCATTTCATTGTCAAGTCCTCTCGCAATCGCGATGGATGATCGAGCTCTAATTTTTTGATCCGGAAACATCTCAATCGCATCAACGCGAATGAGCTCGTCCAAAATAGCCCTTACAGGGAGGCCTCCGCCATGACGTCGCACCAGTGATTCGAACGTTGAACCTCTCCCGAATACATTTATTGTGGCTGGAACCCCATTTTGGTCCGCATATTTTGGATCTCGATGCCACGCACTCAATACTCGGTTTGTAAATTGGCCTCGATTGACGCCGACCAATCGATCACGCTTACTGGACTTCAGAATCCGGGAAACAATTGTTCTAGATAGGCCAGTAGACGCGGAAATCCCTGAGATGTTTACTCGATTGGATTTCTCCAGCTGTAGTTTCGCGGCTGCTCTTACGACAGACTCTCGCAAAACCATTTCAATATCGGCAATACTCAAACCCATTAACAAAGCAAATTCGGATAAGGGGGCTGCAATCTTTTCGATTGAATCAAAAGCGCTAGTCCGCTGATCTCCAATTGACCGAATTCGTTTCATGGCCTTTGGAACCAATAATCTTGGTGGGTCAAGCGGGTAATTCCGTTGTTTTTAAAATTTCAATTAAAATTCAAACTACCAATTCGAGAGCGCACATGAAGACAGCATTTATAGGTCGTCACTTGACCAGCTCAGAGCGCTAACAGGAAACAGACCCTCAAATTAGCAAGCGCTATGCAGGCCATTCACTCCCACCTCCTCCGCCCCCTAAAAGGCGGCTCCCCGAGCCTGATCGTCATCTTCGCGATCGGTCTTACGATTGCCGAGAGTGCAGGCTGGTTCGGGTTGGCGCTGGGTCTGATTCTTCTATCCTGGTACTCGAAGTATGCCTTCATCCTGTTCGACCACGTCGTCAGCGGGGTCGAGGAACCGCCGGCGCTCGACATTCAAATGGTCAATCCCGCCAACGAGCAACGACCCTTGGCGATGCTGTGTATTTTGGCGGGAATGTATTGGCTCTGTCACGCGCTCTCCACCTTCGTGGCCGGATGGGCGGGCGGAGTCGCTGCGGGCGTGTTTCTCTTTTGTTTGCCTGCTAGCGCGGCTGTGTTGGGTTTGGAGTCCAATGTATTCATGGCGCTCAACCCTGCGACCTGGTTTCGCATCGTGGCGGGCCTGCGCGGTTTGTACCTCGTGCTGATCGCCCTGATCGCCGTTTATGTGTTCTTAATCATAGAGATATCGCGGTTTGAGCTGTGGCGGCCGGTGCAGCTTAGTCTGCTGCTGTTCTGCGGTTTGTCGATCTTCAGCCTGCTGGCTGGCTTCTTATATGAACGGCGCGACGAAGTGGGCATGGAAGTGGTCCATTCGCCGGAAAAGACCGAGGCACGCAAGGTAGCTGTCGATATGACGGCGGCTGCGAAACTGGTCGACACGGCGTATGGTCAGGTACGTTCCAGCCAGCATGTCGAGGCCTGGAAGACCTTGTCCGATTGGCTGAATTCGCGTGGTCACGACCTGAATGATTACGAGTGGTTGTCCGGGCGGATCGACACCTGGGGCGATCAGCGCTATCTCAACCGGATCGCGGAGGAATATGTAGATCGGTTGATGGCAACGAACCGCAACAGCTTGGCCTTGGAAGTGGCGGGCCGCGCACTCAAACGCGACGCGAAATTCCGCCCGAGGTCGGCGCAGGCGACACTGCGGCTCGCACACATCGCGGCAAGTGGCGGCGCTTCCCGCACGGCTCGCACCTTGCTTGAAGACTTTGCAAAACGATTCGAGGGGAGCCCGGAAGTCGGCGCGGCCGAGATCTTGGCTCAACGATTGGCGTAGCCTGATCCCGGCGCACCGGAAAGGTGCCTGAAGCGCCTTAAGTTGGTGCGGATCTTTTGCGCTTGGCGATTCAGTTACCGCCGTGACTAGTGTTAGATTAACCCTGGAATTCAAGCAAGTTGAGGCAAGGGGGTTTGTTGGCAGCGGCACCGTATAACGAGATGATCGAGCGCACAGGCGGCGAACGCGGCCATTACAAGCGCTATGCGGAATGGCTGACAAATCAGCCAGCCTCGCAGCTTGCCCAGAAGCGCGCGGAAGCAGACGCCTTGTTTCATCGGGTCGGCATCACCTTTGCCGTGTATGGCCAGGAAGAAGGCACCGAACGCCTGATCCCCTTCGATATCGTGCCCCGAGTTCTGCCCTCCGATGAATGGGTTCGGTTGGAGACCGGACTCAAACAGCGCGTGCGTGCGCTTAATGCCTTCATTCACGACATTTACCACGACCAGGCGATCCTGAAGTCCGGAATCATTCCGGCCGAACAGGTGCTGTGCAATCCGCAGTACCGGCCTGAGATGCAGGGTGTCGACGTGCCGGGCGGCATCTATGCGCATATCGCCGGCATCGACATCGTGCGCGACGACGCGGGCGAGTTCCGAGTTCTGGAAGACAACCTGCGCGTGCCCTCGGGTGTCTCCTACATGCTGGAGAACCGCAAAATGATGATGCGGCTCTTTCCGGAGCTGTTTTCCTCGCATCGCATTGCACCAGTGGATCATTACCCGGACGTTTTGCTAGAAAATCTGCGCAGCGTTGCGCCCACCGGTGTTGCCGATCCGACCGTGGCCGTGCTCACGCCTGGCGCGAACAATAGCGCTTACTTCGAGCACGCCTTTCTCGCGCAGCAGATGGGCGTCGAACTGGTCGAAGGCCAGGACTTGTTCGTGCGCGACGAATCGGTATTCATGCGAACCACGCAGGGTCCGCAGCGCGTGGATGTCATCTACCGTCGCATCGATGACGACTTTCTGGATCCGCTGGCGTTTCGGCCCGACACCATGTTGGGTGTGCCGGGACTGCTGACGGCGTATCGCGCCGGGCGCATCACCATTGCCAACGCCATCGGCACCGGCGTCGCTGATGACAAGTCCATCTATCCGTTCGTGCCCGAGATGATCCGCTTCTACCTGGGTCAGGCGCCCATCATTGCCAACGTGCACACCTGGCAACTGCGTCGCAAGGAGGACCTTGAGTACGTGCTGGCCAATCTGCCGGATCTCGTCGTCAAGGAAGTCCATGGCGCGGGTGGTTACGGCATGCTCATCGGGCCGGCAGCGAGCACGGCGGAGATCGAGGCATTCCGCCGGCAGATCATCGCCACTCCCGAGCGTTACATCGCGCAGCCGACGCTGGCGCTGTCCACGTGCCCGACGTTCGCGGAAGGCGGTCTCGCACCGCGGCATATCGACCTACGCCCCTTCGTCCTGTCGGGCAAGGAAGTGACCATCGTTCCGGGCGGCTTGACGCGGGTCGCGCTGCGCGAAGGCTCGCTGGTGGTGAACTCTTCGCAGGGCGGCGGAACCAAAGACACCTGGGTGCTGGAGAGCTGATGCTAAGCCGCACCGCCGATCACTTGTATTGGATGTCCCGCTACATCGAGCGCGCCGAAAGTCTGGCGCGGCTGGTGGATGCGCATTACCGCATGTCGTTGCTCCCGCATCTGCCCGAAGCGCTGGAGTCCTCGCTGCGCTCGACCATGGTCGCCTTGCGTGTGGACCGGGCTTATCGCGAGAAGCGCGAAAAGATCACGCCGCGCATGGTGTTCGACTTTCTGACCATCGACCGGGAATACAGCGGCAGCATTTTGAACTGCCTGCGCTCCGCGCGCGAGAATGCGCGTGCCGTTCGTGGCTCGCTCACTTCGGAGTTGTGGGAGACGCTGAACGCCACCTGGCTGGACGCACGCTCGATGACGGCGCGCCGCTCCGCGGCCACCGACACCGGTCAATTCGTCGAGTGGGTGAAGGAACGGTCGCATCTGACGCGCGGCGTGACCATCGGCACGATGATGCGCGATGAAGCGTTTCACTTCACGCGCATCGGCGCCTTTCTCGAGCGCGGCGACAACACGGCGCGACTGTTGACGGCGCATCAGGAAGATCTCATGCCGGGCGCGGATGCCGGCGCAGTTCCGGATCCTTTCGAATGGAGTGTGTTGCTGCGCTCGCTGTCGGCCTTCGAGGTCTACCGCAAGGTCTACCGCAGCGTCATTACGCCGGTCAAAGTCGCGGAGATGCTGATCCTGCGCGACGACATGCCGCGCTCGTTGCTGCGCTGTTCGAAAGAGGTGTACGCCAATCTGAAATCGGTGGCGAACGACCAATCCACGGAGACCGAGCGGCGCGCCGGTGAAATCCACGCGCGACTGCATTTCGGTCGCATGGAGGACCTGACGGGCGGCGGACTGCCGGTATTTCTTGAAGATTTCCTTGATCGATTGGCGGACCTCGGCAATCGAATCGCATCCGACTTCCTGGTACCCGCGGGAGCATAACGATATGCAATTGCACATTCGTCACGAGACCCTCTACCGCTACGAACGCCCCGTGAAATACAGCGTGCAAAGCCTGCACCTGACGCCACGCCGCGATGGTACGCAGCGAGCGCTAAGCTGGAACATCAACGCGCCGGGCCGGCGGCTGGAGCAGGTTGACGCGCACGGCAATGTCTCGCATCTGCTGACCATCGAAGAACCGCATCGCGAAATTCGCATCATGGTCAGCGGCGTGGTGGAGACATTGGATACCGAAGCGCGCCAGGATGACGGTCCTCTGTCGCACCTGGCTTATCTTGCGCCAACCTTGCTGACCTCTCCAAACAACGATATCCGCGACTTCGCACAATTGGAAATGAAGCAGTCAAGTGATCCCGACGAACGCGCCACGCTGCTCGCTGCCGCCGTGCATAAGGCCGTGCGTTACAAGTCCGGCACCAGCGAAGTGCAAGACAGCGCCGCCGATGTGTTCAAGAAAGGTGTGGGCGTCTGCCAGGATCACGCGCATGTGTACATCGCTTCGTGCCGTTCGATCGGCATTCCGGCGCGCTACGTCAGTGGCTATCTGTACACCGGCGACATGAACGACGTTGCCAGTCACGCCTGGGTCGATGTCTGGCTCGGTGAGGAAAAAGGCTGGCGCAGCATGGATGTCACGCATCAGCGCCCCGCCACGCGGACTTATTGCCGGCTGGCCGTGGGACGGGATTATCTGGACGCAGCGCCCGTGCGCGGAGTCCGTCAGGGCGGCGGCGGCGAGAAAATGGAGGCCACCGTTCTGGTGGCGGACTCAGCACAGCAATAGGCATTCTCGTGTAATATTTGCGGCCATGACTTACTGTGTCGGCCTGCTCGTCGACACTGGCTTGGTTTTATTGTCCGATTCGCGGACCAACGCCGGTGTCGATCAAATCAATACCTTCCGCAAGATGGCCACCTTCGTTCTCCCCGGGGAGCGCGCGCTGGTGCTGTTGACTGCAGGCAATCTTGCGATCACTCAAGCGGTGATCAACCTGCTGCATGAAACGCCCAACGACAAGGAGCCTGCCCGGATCTATCGCGTCAAGAACATGTTTGAGGCGGCGCGCGTGGTCGGCGATGCATTGCGCGAAATTCACGACCGTGATGCCGAAGCCCTGGAAAAGCAGGGCCATGAATTCAACGCCACGTTCATCTTGGGCGGTCAAATTCGTGGTGAACCACCGCGTCTGTTCAACATTTATTCGGCAGGCAATTTCATCGAATCGACGATGGATACCAACTACTTCCAGATCGGTGAGTCTAAGTACGGTAAGCCGATCATCGATCGGGTGGTTGCGCGCAGCAGTTCGCTGGCTCAGGCCGCCAAATGCGCACTCGTGTCGATGGACTCGACCATGCGCTCGAATCTATCCGTGGGACCGCCGTTGGATCTCGCGATCATCCGTCGTGATGAATTCAAGCTGCACACGCACCTGAGCATAGACACCAGTCATCCGTACTTTGCGATGATTCGCACGCGCTGGGGCGCGGCCCTGAAAGAAGTGTTCAGTGAGTTGCCCGATCCTAAATGGTAGGGATCCTGGCGAGGCGAAGGCCTCCAATGCCAAGGCCGGCTCACGCGTGGGGTAAACGCGCGAACCGGCCACCTTGCCGGCGGGGGAACCGGTCAGCCTATTTACGAACTTCGACGTTGTTGGCGACCTTATGGACGTGGGAAACCTCGCCCGCGAGGCGCTCGGCTTCAGCCTTCGATTCCGCCGTATCAGCAAAGCCACTCAGCGTCACGACGCCACCCTTGGTGGTCACACCGATTTGCGTAGCCTTCACAACCGGGGAGCCGGCAAACGCCGCCTTCACCTTGGTGGTGATCGCCGTGTCGTCCATCATCTTGCCGGCGCCGTGATGGTATTCGCCAACCGATAGGTTGTTCTTCACGGACTTCACGCCTTCGACTTTGGACGCAGCGGCCTCGGCTGCTGCCTTTTGCTCAGCGGTCTCGACTCGGCCATTGAGCTGTACTGTGCCTTCGTAAGTCTTGACGTGCACCTTCAGAGCGCTGACGTCGTTCTCGCCAACCAACGCAGCCTTCACCTTGGTGGTGATCGCCGAGTCATCGACAACGCGGCCGGCGCTGGAATCTTCAGCGTTCGCAGCCATCGCTCCACCCAGCATCAAAGATGCCGCAATTCCGATCATTGATAATTTTTTCATAGCAGTCCTTTCGTGGGATTTCCCACACGGTATTGTCGGCCACCATTGTTGGCGACAGGACGACAAGCTGCTATGAGGAGGCCGCTCGATGCGGCGTAAGCGTCGTCCTACGTATGGCGGGCGAGCAGGCGCTTCACTTTTGCGGAGGACAGCAACCCGCGAAGTCGGGATTCACCCTGGATATTCTTCTCCATCACCGGGATATGCGTCAGCCGTGATTCATCGAACAGCCTGCCGATCGCCCCGACGGTTGCGCGCTCCAGGTCTTCGATGTGCAACACACGCCAATCCGACATTCGCTGCATGAGATCGCGCACCAGTATGTCGCTGCGCTTGGTGTTCAGCGATTGCATCACCCGCATCGGCTTTTCGCTGCTGATGTCATACGCCGTGATCATGCCGACAACGACGCTGCGGTCGGAGTCAACGGCAAAGGCGCAGCGCACGCCGGTATGCTTCATGTGCTCGAGCGCAGCGTCGATGGAATCTGTTTCCGACACCGTGACGGACGCTCTTTCGCGGAAGTCGGTGATGACCGACAGCGCCGGGTCATTGGGGTTCGCGTGCCAGGGATCGCTACCGGGAACCTGTATCGAGGAGGCGGAATTCGGCCTTAATGAAAGTGCGGGCATAAAACCTCACGGACGTGCGGGAAGGGGATTCCACCAACCCTCAAGCTAGCCAGTATGTGAGGTAGTATACGACGCGCCAGCTGCG
>JANMXI010000145.1:0-4127 GCA_031394735.1 Pseudomonadota bacterium
GCGCTGCGTCGTCGGCTTGTTGCTGACGCCGCAGCGCCCCGGATTACGAAGTCCACCCCCTCGAATGTGGGGAGCGGCGGCCGCAGCCAGGCGAGCCTTGCGGGGATAAGATGGACACCGAACTGGTAGCCGGTAGCCGCAACGTGAAGATTCTCATCGTCGATGACCACGCATTGTTCCGGGCGGGACTACGCATGCTGCTGTCCACCATCGACGCGCAATTGACCTGCTTGGAAACGGGCTCCATCGCCGGCGCGCTGGCGTTGCTGCCGGAGCACGAGGATCTGCCGCTGTGCATCCTCGACCTGTCCTTGAAGCAGGAGTCTGGATTAACCGCGATCCGCACGCTCAAGGAGATTCGCCCCAATCTGGCGATCGTGGTCGTGTCGGGTACCGAAGATCCGGGCATCGTGCGTGAGTGCATCGAGGCCGGTGCGATGAGCTACATCCCCAAAAGCATGGCCCCCGATGTGCTTACCGATGCCCTGCGACATGTATTGCTGGGAGAGGTCTACTTGCCGGCCTCGGTAGCCGCCCGGCTGGATGCGGTTACATCGCGTCCAAGGCTATCGCCACGCCAGACGGCGGTGCTGCAGTGTCTGAACCGTGGCCTGCCCACCAAGCTGATCGCGGTGGAGTTGGGATTGTCCGAATACACGGTCAAAGAATATCTAGGCAACATCTTTCAGTCATTGGGCGTGCGCAACCGAACCGAGGCCGTCATCAAGGCCGCACAGTTGCAGCTGACGGTGCGCCCCTCCTCATGAAGGACGACTCACCGACCCCCGGAGATTCGCGGCTCGAGCTGCTGGGCGAACTGGTCACCCTGCACGCGCACGCCATGCAGCGCATGCCGTGGATACAGGGGCTGCTCATTGCCGGCATTGCGGCGCTCGTTCGCGGCAGGATTCCGCTGCCGTGGCTGCTGGTCTGGGCCCTGGGCTCCTTCGCCGTCGAGGCGCTCCGCGCTGCCATGGCACAACGCATTCTCTCCGCCCGCCTCACGTGGACGGCGGCTACGGCGCATCGCGTCTTCGTGATGCTGGCAGGAGTGTCGGGCCTCGCGATCGGATGCGGCGCTGTCGTGTTCCTGCCGGCGCTGCCCATGCTCGATCAGGCGCTGTTGGCCATCGTGCTGTTCGCGATACCTTCCGCGGGTACCGCAGTGTCGCAATCCTCGCCACTGATATTGGCCGCCTATGCAGGTGGCGTCCTGCTACCCGCTTCCGCCACCTGGATACATCTATACCCAGCCCAGACCGTGGTGATCCCCGCTCTGACCGTGCTCTATCTAACCGTGCTGGTGCTGGTGACAGCGGACGGTCAGAAGTTGCTGCGCCGGTCCATCCGCATTCGTCACGAGCGCGACCGCCTGATTCTGGACCTGGAGGAGCGCAATGCCGAGGTCGCGGAGGCCATGCAACAGGCCGAGAACGCCGCCAAGGCGCGCTCGCGGGTGCTGGCCGCGGCCAGTCACGATCTGCGTCAACCGCTGCACGCGTTGTCGGTATACAACGCGGTTCTCGCAGCCGCGCCGAATCCACAGATACTGGCTGAGGCCAGTCAGAACATCGGCCAGATCGTGCGCTCTCTCGGCGCCATGCTCAATTCGCTCCTGGATCTGTCGCGCTTCAGCCCTGAAAACTATGCTCCGGTCACGCTCGAGGTGTCGTTGCAGCACATCGTCGCCGAAGTGTGCGCCGAGTTCCGCCAGGCCGCGCAGCAGAAGGGGCTGGTGCTGGTGGAGGAATTTGGCGAAGTGCGAGTCATGGGCGATCCGGTCGCGATCGCGCGTATCGCACGCAATCTCATCGACAATGCCATCAAATACACCGCTCAGGGCGAAGTGCGCGTCAGCACGCGCATCGAATTGATGGGTGGCGCGCAGCAGGCTGTGGTGGTCGTGGCCGACACCGGCTGCGGCATCGCGCCGGCCGAACACGCACGCATCTTTGAGGAGTTCTATCAGCTCGACAATCCGGGCCGCGACCGAGCGAAGGGCGTCGGACTGGGGCTTGCGATCGTGCAGCGACTGTGTGAATTGACCCGATCGCGCATCGACATCGAATCGGTAACGGAGCGCGGCTCCACTTTCAAAGTGATCTTGCCGGCGCTGATTACGGCGCCGGCCGCGGCTCCTTCAGTCGTCGCCGCGCACACGGACGATCACTCGGGTCATCGGATTTATCTGGTCGATGATGAACAGATCATCCTGCACAGCATGCGCACCCTGCTGGTGCTGTGGGGCTATCGTGTCGACACGGCAGCCAATGCGCGCGAGGCTGAAGACCTGTTCGCAGCGCAAGGCGCTCCGGATCTGCTGATCATCGATTTACGGCTCGGCCGCGACGATGGCGCTGAACTTGCGCAGCAATGGATGCAGCGCCATTCTTTTTTTCCGACCCTGATCATCTCCGGCGAGACGGATCCTGAACGTCTACAGCGATTGAAAAGCACCGGCCCTCGCATTCTGCAAAAGCCCATCGCGCCCGACATGCTCGACGATGCGATTCGGCTGGCATTGAGCGAATCTCTGCCGAGCCTGCGCGCCGCTCACTGAGCGGCAACTGCCGAACCTGCTCCCGCCGCCCATCCCCTCGAAGGTGGGAATGGTAGTGCACCACTCTTCTGCACTACGGTATCCCCAAGGCGAAATAATTGTTTCGCCCCTTATGAGGAGGATGATCGATGACACATTCGACACTTGCATTGCTGGCCGCGCTGAGTTGCGCCGTCGCTGCGGCTGCCGGCGCTGCGCAACCAGGCGTCAAGACGGAAGGCGCCCACGTCGTCATGAGCTTGCCGAGCGCAGTACCGCTGGCCGCAGGCGATCCGGTGGACTACATCCACGCGCATCCGCACTCATTGCCCGTCGCCAGCAACTACTCGACAGAGAGCACTCAAGCCGACATGATCGGTGCGCTTGCGTCCCCGGCCGCGATAGTCAGGACCGCTCCGGTTTACGTGCGCGGCAGTTCGGGAGACGGCGCGTTGAGCCCGCAATTTCTTGGAGCTCCGATTACCGCCACTCTTGGCACTGCGGCAGCCTATGACAATGTGATTGCCCCGCAGGAAGCCGGTAGCAGCAATCATCCTTTCAGCACCGCGCGAGCCGATGCCTATTCCGGCACTACCAATCAAACCTATCCGTTCCGTGCCGCCGGCAAGTTGTTCTTTACCGACAACGGTGACACTTCCATGTGCTCCGCCTCGCTCATCGGCCGTGGGCTGGTAGTCACCGCCGCGCATTGTGTTGCCGATTACGGCCTCAAGCATTTCTACACGAACTTCCGCTTCGTACCCGGCTACAAGAATGGTTCGGCGCCCTACGGCATTTGGTCGGCCAAGGAAGTCCGCGTTCTGTCAGCGTACTTCAACGGCACGGATACCTGTTCGCAACGAGGAGTCGTCTGCAAGAACGATGTGGCCGTGATGGTCCTCAACGCCCAAAGTGGCAAGTATCCCGGAACCAGCACGGGTTGGTATGGCTATGGTTACGATGGCGCAGGTTTCAACGCCAGTGGACTGACGCATGTCACCCAGATCGGTTATCCGGTGTGCCTTGATAACGGAGAGATTATGGAGCGCAACGATTCGCAAGGGTTCAAATCCTCCTCCAACGCGAACAACACGCTGATCGGATCGCTGATGTGCGGTGGTTCCAGCGGTGGACCATGGATTCTCAATTTCGGCAAACGCCCCACCCTGACCGAAACAAGCTCCGGCAGCTCAGCCGCGGCCAACGCGGTGATCGGGGTTACCAGCTGGGGTTCGACTAGCACAGGCCCAAAGGAGCAAGGTGCGGCACCGTTCCTGAGCACCAATGTTCGCAGTCTGGTCAACGCCCTGTGCAGCGCCAACACCGCGGCATGCGCTAACTAGTCGCGCGCTCCTCGAGCATCTCCTGAGCACGCTTGCGAACTTCCGAATCGGGATCAGCCAACATGCGATGGATCAATTGCAAAGTCTCCGTCTCCCGCGCACTGCCGCGTTCGGTGCCATTCACGATCGCTTCGAGCGCAAGCGCGCGCACTGGTGGCGAGGAGTCCGAGGTCAGCATGGTCAAGGTCTCCGGCGGAATCGACACGTCGGCACTCAAGGCGACATCCAACGCACGCAGCCTGACC
>JANMXI010000146.1:0-14382 GCA_031394735.1 Pseudomonadota bacterium
CGGCACAACTGCTGGGCAAGTATCCCGGCCTGGTCATCAAGGGGATTTACGGCCGGGAAATGTTCGAGACCTGGTACAAGCTGTCGGCCATGCTGCAAAGTGGACTGGACGTTCGACCCGTCATCACCCATCGCTTTGGCATCCGCGATTTTCGCGAAGGCTTTGAGGTGATGAACTCCGGCAAATCCGGCAAGGTTATCTTGGACTGGTCAGCGCTCTAAGGCCGGACCGCGACCCGCCGATAGACTGGCCGATCGGCTCCTCACACCAGCAATAGGCGAACAGGCCGCGCGGGTCCTGCAAACGCTGGATCTTGCGAGCCTGCGCCAGCAACGGATCCAGCACCTGCGACAAAGGCAATGCCCCGGGCATCAGACCCGCCTTGATCGCCAGCCGCACACCACTGCTATGCAACTGCGTCAGCAGCGCTTCGCGGAAGGTGAGATCCGGGTGCAGATATTCCACCTCGTAGTCGCTGTCGAGATCAGCAAGCTTGGCGGCTGCGTCCGAGGCGTCCTTCAGCCCGCCCAGATGATCCACGAGTCCGAGACGCTGCGCGTCGACTCCCGCCCACACCCGCCCCTGCGCGATGCGATCGACGTCTTCGACTGACTTCTTGCGACCGTCGGCGACGCGCTTCAGAAATTGCGCATAGGCGTTCTCGACGCCCAATTGCAGCAGCTTGCGACTGCTCACGCCGACGGCGCGGTCCAGTCGCAGATCGCCGGCCATCGGCGTCGTGCCGATGCCGTCCACGGTCACGCCGAATTTCTCCAGCGTGCGCTGAAAGGTGGGGATCACGGCGAACACGCCGATGGAGCCGGTGATGGTGGTGGGGCTCGCGAAAATCTGATTGGCGGCGGCGGCAATGTAGTAACCCCCGGATGCCGCGTAGCTGCTCATCGACACGACCACCGGTTTGCCGGCTTTGCGCAGATTCTGAACCTCGCGCAGGATCTGCTCGGAGGCGAACATGCTGCCGCCGGGACTGTCCACGCGCAGCACCACCGCCTTGATGTTCTCATCGTAACGCGCCACCCGCAGGATCTCGGAGGTGCTGTCACCGCCGATGCTGCCCGGGCCTTGATGACCATCCACGATGTCGCCGGCGGCGACCACGATGCCGACATGCGCATCGGATTTGGATTTGAATTTCTTCTTGGCGCGAACCGCCGAGAGATAGTCGCCCATGGAGACCTGGTTGAAGGAATGCGAGGCGTTGTCTTCGCCCACCAGGGTCTTGAGTTCATCCGCCACCTGCCGACGGCTTTTCAACGCGGTCACGAGTCCCCGCTGCAACGCCAGTTTTGCAGAGTCGCCGTTCACCACCGCCAGCGCCGCAGGCGCCTGTGCCACATACTCGTTCAGCGCACCGGCAGGCAATGAGCGCGCGCGGGTGACGTCTTGTTGATAGGCGTTCCACAACGCGTTCAGCCAGACCGCGCTTTCCTCGCGCTCGGTCGGCGACATGTCGCTGCGCGAGAACTGATCGGTGAAGCTCTTGTAGGTGCCGACTTTGAAGACATTGATGTCGACGCCGAGTTTGTCGACCGCGCCCTTGAGGAACATGCGGTAGTAGCTGAAGCCGTCGATGTACACGAGTCCGAGCGGATCGAGAAACACCTCGCCCGCCTGCGCGGCCAGGTAGTACTGACCTTGGTCGAAGGCATCGCCGACCGCAACGACCCGCTTGCCGGAGGATCGGAAGTCACGCAGCGCAGCGCCGACCTCCTGCAGTTTCGACAGTCCCGATGCATCCAGCGACCCGACATCGAGGACCAGAAGCTTGATGTGGGAATCGGATTTTGCGGCCGCGATGGCCTCGAGCACATCCGGCAGCAGCGTCTCCGGCGCAGGGCCACCGGATGCCTGGCCGATGGCGCGCTGCACCGGATCGGTGGACAACTCCTCCACCAGCGCGCCTTCGGGAGCGATGACGAGCGCCGCCGTCCCGGGCAGCTTGGGCACTGCGCTGTGCAGCAGCGCGAGCACGAAGCCGAAGATGATCAGCAGCAGCGCAAGATGCAGAGCCTTGCGGATGCCGTCAAGGATTCTCCACACCAGCCCGAAGAGCCCCGACAGGGTGCTCCCGATGCTCAATCGACTCAGACCTTCTCTTCGATGCGAGCGGCCTTGCCCGAACGTTCACGCAGGTAGTACAGCTTGGCGCGGCGAACATTGCCGCGGCGCTTGACGCTGACTTCACTGATCGCCGGGCTGTGCGTCTGGAACACGCGCTCCACGCCTTCGCCGTGCGAAATCTTGCGCACCGTGAAGGAGGAATTCAGACCGCGGCTCTTGATCGCGATGACCACGCCTTCGTAGGCCTGCACGCGCTCGCGGTCGCCTTCAACCACCTTGACCTGCACGACGATGGTGTCGCCGGGGCCGAAGGGAGGGAACTTCGCGATGGCGCGTTCAGCATTGAGTTCTTGGATAATCTTGTTCATCGTCGTTCGTTTCCTCGCATTGACGGCAGGCTCTCAACCGCGGCCCGCCTTGAATTCTTCCAATAAAATCCGCTCATCCTCGCTCATGCCGCGGCTCTCCAGCAGATCCGGGCGCCGCAACCAGGTGCGGCCCAATGCCTGCTGCAACCGCCAGCGGCGGATGGCCGCATGATCGCCGGAGGCCAGCACCGCAGGCACCTTCAGCCCGTCCAGATGCTCCGGCCGTGTGTAATGCGGCCAATCCAGCAATCCGTCGCTGTGAGAATCCTGCTGCGCCGACTCGGCGCTGCCCAGGGTTCCCGGCAACAGCCTCGCGATGGCATCGATCACCACCAACGCCGGCAACTCGCCACCCGACAATACGTAATCACCGATCGACCAGGTTGCATCGATCTCGGTCTGCAGCAACCGCTCATCCACGCCCTCGTACCGGCCCGCCACCAGGACCAGTCCCGGATAGTCGACGGCCTCACGGGCACGACGCTGCTCGAACCGGTCGCCATCAGCACCCAGGTAGATGCGCGGGCTGCCCGCCGGTACCAGCCCTCGTGCGGCGCGAATGGCGCTGCGCAGCGGCTCCACTTTCATCACCATGCCCGGACCACCACCATAAGGCCGGTCATCGACCGTGCGATGCACGTCGGTCGCAAACTGACGCGGATCGACGCACTCCACCCGCAAGCTGCCCTGCGCCACCGCCCGTCCGACCACGCCGTGATCGAGCGCATCGCGCACCATCGCCGGAAACAAAGTCACCACCGCAACGCGCACGTTCAACGCTGCCGTTGCATCAGACGGCCGGGTCGTCCCACTCGACGATCACCTTGCGCGCCTGCAGATCGACCCGCCGGATATGGTCCGCGACCGCCGGGACCAGCAAGGGAGCCGGACCTGAGATCGCCATCAGCGCATGCGCCGGCGTCTCGACAAAATATTGCAGCGTCCCGAGCTTGTGCCCCGTGACGCTTTCCACCTCGAAGCCGATCAAGTCGGCCCGAAAAAATTCCTTATCGCCTGGCGCCGGCACTTGTTGCCGTGACACCAGAATCGTCGCACCGGTCAAGGCGGCGGCGACATCGCGATCATTCACACCCGCCAGCTTCACCGTCAATTGGCCGCCACTACGCCCGCTGTGCTGGATCGTATAGTCTCGACTCGCGTTCGGCAGGTGCAAGGTCCACACGGGGTACTCGAGGATCCGCTCGGCAGGTTCGGTATCGGATCTCAGCTTGACCCAACCGCGCACCCCGAACGGCGCGCCGATTGCGCCGAGTTCAATGAGCGCCGAAGGATCGTCGCTCATGTTCAAATCTGCTCGCGCTCGCTCTTAAGCGGCCTGCTTGCGAAACGTGGTGACCAACTGCTTGACGCGGTCCGACATGTGAGCGCCCTTGCTGACCCAATGGTCGATACGCGCCACTTCCAGACGGAGTTTGATGTCGGCGCCACGGGCTTTCGGGTTGAAAATGCCCACGCTTTCCAGGCTCGTGCCGCCTTGCCGCTTACGGCTGTCGGTCACCACCACGTGATAAAACGGGGTCTTCTTACCGCCGCGGCGGGTCAAACGAATCGTCACCATCTTTACGCACCTTGCATTAACGAGCCGCGAATTCTAATGAAAAACAATGCACTTACGCAAATTAAACTGTAACAAATCCTGGCTTAACGGCCAAAACCGGGCGGCAGCCGTCCGGCCATGCCGCGCATCATGTTTTTCATCATCCCGCCCTTGACGAATTTCTTCATGGTTTTTTGCATCTGATCGAACTGCTTGAGCAGCCGGTTGACGTCGGCGATCTGCACGCCGGCACCGTTGGCGATGCGTCTTTTGCGGGAATTGTCGATGGTTTCGGGGCGGCGCCGCTCCCGTGGGGTCATCGAGTCGATGATGCCCATCTGCCGGCGCATGCTCTTTTCGTTGACCGTGGAGGCTGCCGCCGCGGCATTGACCTGCATGTGAGCGGGGAGCTTGTCGAGCACTGCCGCCATGCCGCCCATTTGACCTATTTGCGCCAATTGGTCGCGCAAATCGGATAAATCGAAGGATTTGCCCTTCTGCAGCTTCTGCGCGAGCTTATCGGCCTTGTCCAAATCGGCCTTCTGCTGCACCTGCTCCACCAGGGACAGGACGTCGCCCATGCCCAGGATGCGGGAGGCGATGCGTTCAGGCTGGAACAACTCCAGGGCATCGCTCTTTTCACCCGTGCCGATGAACAGAATGGGCTTGCCGGTGACCTGGCGCACTGACAATGCGGCGCCACCGCGCGCATCGCCGTCGGCCTTGGTCAGGATGACGCCGGTCAGGCTCAGGGTATCGTTGAACGCCTTGGCCGAATTGACCGCATCCTGGCCGGCCATACTGTCGACCACGAACAGGCGCTCGTGCGGTTTCAACTCCGCTTCGAGGCTCTTCACCTCGGCCATCATGGCCTCGTCGATATGCAGTCGCCCCGCCGTGTCCAGCAACAGGACGTCGTAGGCCTGCAAGGTCGCCAGCGTCAGTGCCCGTTTCGCGATGGCCAGCGGCGCTTCCGTGGCTGCCGCGGGTGCAAAGCCGGCGCCGACAGCTCGCGCCAGCGTCTCCAACTGCAGGATGGCAGCCGGCCGGTACACGTCCGTGCTGCACATCAGGACTTTCTTGTTTTGCTTCTCGATCAGCCAGCGCGCCAGCTTGCCGGCCGAGGTGGTCTTGCCGGCGCCTTGCAAGCCGGCCAGCAGCACCACGACGGGACGCTGCGCGCGCAGATTCAATCCGGTGCTCGGCTCGCCCATCATTCGGGTCAATTCTTCGTGCACGATCTTGATAAAGGCCTGGCCGGGCGTGAGGCTCTTGGTGACTTCGGCGCCGAGTGCGCGGGTGCGCACGTTTTCCGTGAACTCCTTGACCACGCCCAGCGCGACGTCGGCCTCGAGCAGCGCCATGCGAACCTGGCGCACCGTCTCGGCGATGTTGTCTTCGGAAATCCGGCCGCGGCCGGACAGCGCATTGACGGCTTGCGAGAGCCGTTCAGTCAATCGGTCGAACATAGCGGGCGATTATAAGCCGTTAGCGCGCTTTGCGGCGGTATGTCATGATCAATCGTGACTTTTGCGTTCATCTCGGTAGTCCTGTACGCGCTTGGCGCCTGGTCGATGTTCAACAGCGTCAATCGGCCCGCCTTAAGCGCGCTCGCCTGGGTCAGCACTGCCTTCGCACTTCTCGACCACAGCTTTGCGCTGGCACATACCCTGCGCACTTATGGCCCATGGATGATCGACCTACGCACCGCACTCAGCCTGCTCGGTTGGATTCTCGGCATGCTCGCCTGCGTCGTTGGGGTGGAGCGCCGCAATCGCGTACTGGCCGCGATTTTGTTGATCAGCGCCGGAATCGGCGCCGCCTTCACCGGCGGCCAACCGCGCTTCATGGCCGGCATTCCACCGAGTTGGGAGCTCACGGCGCATGTGCTGCTGTCGATGGGCGCGGCAGCGCTGCTGTTCGCCGCCGCGGTCACCGCCATTCTGTTGTTCTTCCTCGACCGTCGCCTGCGCAAGCGTCGCATCGTCGATTTGCCCAACGGTCTGCCGCCATTGGATCAGCTCGAAATCGTGATGTTCCGTCTGATCACCGGCGGCTTTGCGCTGCTCACCCTGGCGCTGCTGACCGGGTTCATTTTCGTCACCGATTTATTCGCGCAGCACCTCATCCACAAAACGGTATTGTCGGTCATCGCCTGGGTTCTGTTCGGCATATTGCTCGCCGGCCGCGCCCGATTCGGCTGGCGCGGACGACCCGCCGTGCGCTGGACGCTGATCGGCTTCGTGTTGCTGGCGCTCGCCTATTTTGGCTCCAAGTTCGTTCTGGAATCCGTGCTCGGCCGGCACTGGGGATAGACGAATTTAAGGCGCATGGACGAGCTCTCATTCAGTTTTCTGCTCAGCGCGTTGGGAGTGCAGTTGCTGCTGGCGGCTTTTTTTGCCGGCAGCGAAACGGCACTCATGAGCCTGAACCGCTACCGCCTCAGACATCGCGCGCAGGCCGGGGAACGGGCGGCGAAACTGGCCGAAAAATTGCTGGCGCATCCGGACCGCCTCATCGGCCTGATCCTCCTGCTCAGCACCATTGTGAATGTCACCGCGCCCATGCTGGTGGGCTTCATCGCGCTGCGCCTGGGCGGCGAGATCTGGGTGATTGCCGGCGCCGTCATCCTGACATTGGTCATGTTGATTTTTTGCGAAGTCGCGCCCAAGACCTTCGGCGCCCTGCATCCTGAACGCCTGGCCATGCCGGCGGCCTACGTCTACACGGGGTTGCTGTTCGTTTTCTATCCATTCGTTTGGGCAACCAACCTGTTGGCCAACGGCGTATTGCGCGCGCTGGGTGTTGCCGAACAACAAGCCTCCAACGCACTCAGCAGCGAAGAGCTTCGCACCGTGGTGGCCGAAGCCGGCGCGATGATTCCACGGCGACACCAGCAGATGCTGGTGAGCATCCTGGATCTGGAAAAGGTCACGGTGGAAGACATCATGGTGCCGCGCAATGAGATCGACGGCATCGACATAGAAGACGACTGGGACTCGGTCCTCGAAAAACTCCGCCAGACCCAGCATACGCGGCTGCCCGTGTATGAAGGCGAGATCGACAAAATCATCGGCGTGTCGCATATGAAGCGCATCGCGCATGAGATGGCGCGCAGCCGGCTGACGCTGGAATCCTTGGTGCAGACCGCGGTTGCGCGCGACGCCTACTTCGTTCCCTCCGGCACCACGCTCAATACGCAGCTGCTGAATTTTCAACGCGACAAGCGGCGAATGGCGTTCGTCGTGGATGAGTACGGCGACATTCTCGGACTGGTCACGCTGGAGGACATTCTCGAAGAGATCGTTGGCGAATTCACCACCGACCCGGCGAACATGATGCATCGCGACGTCCACCCGGAAGGCGACGGCAGTTTCGTCGTGAACGGCAGCGCCAGCATCCGCGCGTTGAATCGCGCCATGCACTGGAATCTGCCCACCGACGGCCCGAAGACGCTCAGCGGTCTGATCGTGGAATTCCTGGAAACGATTCCCGAGCCGGGCACCACTTTGAAAATCGCGAACTACATGCTCGAAGTCCTGCAGACAGCGGATAACGCGGTAAAGACGACGCGCGTTCGCCCGCCGCTGGTGCTGGCCGACGCATCCGCCGCCGATGCCGGCGAAGAACCGGAATCTGGCTGAGCGGGAACCGCGCTTAGAAAATCTGCAGGGCGTCGCTTAAGCGCGAGATCGAGTGAATGCGCATGCCGTCGGGCGGTTTCTTCGGCACATTCGCCTCGGGCACTAGCGCCGCCTTGAATCCATGCTTGGCGGCTTCGCGCACGCGCTCCTCGCCAAACGGAACCGGCCGGATTTCGCCGGCAAGGCCCAGTTCACCGAAGGCGACCAGATCGTTCGACAGAGGCGCATTCAGCAGACTGGAACGCGCCGCCAGCACGATGGCAAGGTCCGCCGCTGTTTCAGTCAGACGCACGCCGCCGACGATATTCGCGAACACATCCTGCCCGTGCAGCGCGATGCCGCCGTGTCGATGAGCAACCGCCAGCAACATGGACAGACGGTTGCCGTCGATGCCCACTGCCACGCGGCGCGGATTCGATGCCTGTGTCTGATCCACCAGCACCTGCACCTCGATCAGCAATGAGCGGCTGCCCTCCCGCAACACCGTGATGACGCTGCCCGGCACCGGTTGTGCGTGGCGCGACAGGAACATCGCGGACGGATTCTTCACCTCGCGCAAGCCTTCCTCGGCCATCGCGAACACACCGATTTCATTGGCGGCACCGAAGCGGTTCTTTACCGAGCGCAGGACACGGAAACGGCTCCCCGTGTCGCTCTCGAAGTACAGCACCGTGTCCACCATATGCTCCAGCACGCGCGGGCCGGCGATCTGTCCTTCTTTGGTCACGTGCCCGACGAGGATCACGGCGGTGCCGCGGGTTTTTGCAAATCGCACCAGCTCCGCGGTGCATTCGCGCAGCTGCGAAACCGCGCCCGGCGCGGACTCGACGCGCTCGGTGTACATGGTCTGAATCGAGTCGACGATCAGGATCCGTGCGTTGATGGATTGCGCTTCGGCCAGCACGGATTCGACATGCGTTTCCGCCAGTAGATGCGCCGTGGCCGCGGTCAGTCCGAGACGTTTGGCACGCAACGCTACCTGGCCGACAGACTCCTCGCCTGTGGCATACAGAACCGGACCGGCGGCCGCCAGTGAGGCTGCCGCCTGCAGCATCAGCGTGGACTTGCCGATTCCCGGATCGCCTCCCAGCAGCGTCACCGACCCCGTCACCAGGCCGCCGCCCAGCACCCGGTCCAATTCTGTGGACCCGGTCACAAGTCGGTGCTGATCTGCGGCCGATTCAACCTGCAGCGTCTTGGCGCGATCCGCTGATCGTGCAGCCGTGACGCCGCTGCGGGCCGTGCGGGCTCCCGCTTCGGCCACCAGGGTGTTCCATTCGCCACAGGTCGCGCACTGACCCTGCCATTTGGGAAACGCAGCGCCGCAGCTCTGGCAAATGAAAACCTCTTTCGGCTTGGCCAATCGACCCCCTGATGTCAATTTCGTGAGCTTAGCATTGCCGTAAAACGACCCCGATCACCTATACTGCGCAATCGTTATGTTCAACCACCGTCCCGCATGCGCAAGATTGGATTGATCGCAATGGCGCTCGGCGCCACATTCGTTGCGATAGACCTGGCATTGCGGGCAATGTCGAACTCGCTCGCCTGGGTATGGATCTGTGGCGTGTTGTTCCTGTCCGCCGGCGCAATCGCGCTGTTTCGCTCCCGCAGTGCGCCGACCCGAATCCCGGAGTACGTTGCAAAAAATCCCGCCTCGCCGGGCCTGGAGACCAGCCGGTTGCTGGACAACTTCGAGCAACGCTTCGCCGAATTGAAAAAGCGCACCCCCAATGCCGCGGTACTGGACGAATTGTATTCCCTGGGCACGCAGCTGGAGCAGCGCGACCGGCGCGTCCATGCCACTGCGGTGTACCGACACCTGGCCCGCCTCGACGGTGGCTTTCGCGACGTGGCGGCGCGGCTTAAGCAATTGATCGACACGGAAGGCACCGTAGCCCAGCCGCGCAGCGCCCGACCCGTGACCCCGCCGCCCGCGGCGCCGGCCCGCCCGGTCGCCGCTGAGCCCGTGGTGCCGCCCGCCTCGACCGGCGACGGTGCCGCCGGCGACCTGAAGAGCCTCGGACGCTACAAGCTCGAGCGTGAAATCGGTCGCGGCGCCATGGGAACGGTGTACCTGGGTCGTGACTCGGCCATTAACCGACTGGTTGCAATCAAGGCGATTCCCCTGGCGCGCGAGTTCAGTGACTCGGAGCTCGCCGAAGCGCGCGCGCGATTTTTTCGCGAAGCGGAGACCGCAGGACGCCTGAATCACCCGAACATCGTGACCATCTATGATGTGGGTGAACAGGATGGCCTCGCCTACATCGCCATGGAGTACCTCAAAGGCAAGCACCTGAGCGATTTCGCCACCACCAATACGTTGCTGGAGCCGCGCAAGGTCATCGAGCTGGTCGCGCGAACCGCGGACGCATTGGGCTTCGCGCACAAGCAAAACGTGGTTCACCGCGACATCAAACCGGCCAATCTCATGTACGACATGGCAGGCGATACCTTGAAAATCACCGATTTCGGCATCGCCCGGCTCACGGATGCCGGCAGCACCCGCACCGGCATTGTCCTCGGCACACCCTCGTTCATGTCCCCCGAACAGCTCGAGGGACGAATTGTGACTGGTCACTCGGACTTATTCTCGCTCGGTGTTACGCTTTTCCAGCTTCTGACCGGCCAGCTGCCGTTCCGGGCCGACACCATGACGGGGTTGATGCAGCAGATCGCGGAAGTGCCGCATCCGCCATTAAAAGCCATCCGGCCGGACTTGCCGGATTGCGTACAAGCGGTGATCGACCGGGCGCTAGCCAAATCACCCGACGCAAGATTCGAAACCGGCGCGCAGATGGCTGCAGCGCTGGATGATTGCCGCGCCCGAATTCCGAGCGGCCTGCCTTGAGTGGGATGACGACAATGTTACGAGACCTCGGAGCCGCATGAGTCTGCGCGGCAAAATTGCAAGCGTTGCGCTCACCGACACAGGCAAGGTGCGTGAACACAACGAGGACATGATCGGGTCGGAAAACGACATCGGTCTGTTCGTGTTGGCCGATGGCATGGGCGGCTACAACGCCGGCGAGGTCGCCAGCGGCATCGCCGTCAAGACCATCATCAGCCTGGTGAAGGAAGCATCCCTGCGCGAGGACATGAGTGTCCCGGACCCCGAAACCGGCCTGACCCGGCCCAGCATCATCCTGCGCGACGCCATTCACCGCGCCAACAAGATCATCTACCACACCTCCAAGACCCAGCCCCAGTGCGAGGGCATGGGCACGACGGTGGTGGCCTGCCTGTTCCACGACAACAAGATTTCGATCGCCCATGTGGGTGACTCGAGGTTGTACCGCCTGCGCGACAACCGCTTCGAGCAGCTGACCATGGACCACTCCCTGTTGCAGGAATTGGTCGACCGCGGCTTCTACTCCCAGGAAGAGGCACAGCGCGCGACCAACAAGAATTATGTTACACGGGCGCTCGGAGTCGAGCAGAATGTCGATGTGGAGATTCACGAGGAGCCGGTTCAGAAAAGCGACTACTACGTCCTGTGTTCCGACGGGCTGTCGGACATGATCGAGGACGAGGATATTCACTTAACGATCAGCACCTTTAATGCTAATCTTGATACGGTAGCTAAGCAGTTGATTCAGCTGGCGAACGACAATGGCGGCCGCGACAACGTCTCGGTTGTCATGGCGCATGTGGAAGAGGCATTCCCCGCTAAGCGGCGGATATTTGACAAAATCTTGGGATGGTTTGGTTAAGGGAAGAGGGGAATTTTCATGGCACGCCTGATGCTTAGCTTGGACGGTCAAGTCCTCGCCGAATACAACATGAACAAGGAACGCTACACCATTGGGCGTCTGCCGGATAACGATATCCGCATCGACAACCCGGCGGTGAGCGGCCACCATTCGCTCATCATCAACATCCTCAACGACTCGTTCCTCGAGGACCTGAACAGCACCAACGGCACCTACGTCAACGGCAAGCTGATCAAAAAACACGCGATGCAACACGGCGACGTGATCACCGTGGGCCATCACCAGCTTCGATTCGTCGACGCGCAGGACGGCGACAACTCGCAGGACGAGTTCGAAAAGACCATGGTCATCACCACCAGTTCGCAGGGTGAGGACCGCATTCGCCGGGTTGGACAGGCTGTGGACCAGGCCGCTAAAGCCGTGGCCGCCAAACGTCCCGCCGTTCCCGAATCCGCCACTGCGCTGCCCAAGGCCAAGTTGCAGGTGTTGAGCGGCGCCTTTGCAGGCCGTGAGCTGGAATTGACCAAGGCACTGACGACGTTGGGACGCCCCGGCATCCAGGTGGCTGCGATCACCCGCCGCGCCGAAGGCTACTTCATCGTCCATGTCGACAGCGGCAAGGAAAATGACTTTCCGCACGTCAACGGCGTGCCCATCGGTCCTCAGGCCCGCCGCCTGAACGACAACGATGTGGTGCAACTCGCCGGCGTGAAGATGGGCTTCTTCGAGAGCTAACCGGTACCGCGACGGGCCGCAGCGGCCCTACGGGGTCCCCGTCACACCGTTTGCACAGCCACCCGCTGGCTGATGCCGCACAGCAGTTCGTAGGGAATGGTCCCCGCGCACGAGGCCACCCGTTCCACGGGCAGTCCATCGCCCCACAGCGTCACGCCGGACCCGCATTGCGCGGACGGCACATCCGTCACGTCGATGCCGATCATGTCCATGGAGACCCTGCCCGCCAGCGGCGCGCGGACCCCGTTCACCAGCACGGGCGTATTGCTTAGAACATTGCGTGGATAGCCATCGCCGTAGCCCACCGCAGCGATCGCCAGCCGGGTTTTCCGCCCTGCCGTCCACCGACTGCCATAGCCCACCTGTTCGCCCGGCTCCAGGGTCTTGAGCGCGATTACGCGTGAACTCAAGGTCATGACAGGTTTCAAGCCCAGGTCGGTGCCGAGTTGGTCGGCAAACGGCGATACGCCGAACAGGGCGAGCCCAGGGCGCACCCAGTCGTATTGGGACTGCGGGAACGCGAACAGCGAGGCCGAGTTCGCCAGGCTCCGTTCGCCGGGCAGGCCGCAGCAGATCCGCTCGAACACCTGCAACTGCTGCGAGGTGCCCGGATGCTCAGGGGTATCTGCATTGGCCATATGCGTGAACAAGCGCAGGGGCTTCAACACATTGCCCAAGCCGTACAGCCTCTCCATCGCCGGCAGGAATTGTGCGGGCCTAAGGCCGAGCCGATTCATGCCGGTGTCGAGCTTGAGCCACACCGCGAAGCGAAACTCATCGCGCGTGTCGCGTAGCAGCTCGATCTGCTCCTCACTGTGGACCACCAATTCGAAGCGTGCATCCGCCGCCGCCGCGAGTTGCTCCTGATCGAACACGCCTTCCAACAGGACGATGGGTTGAAGGATGCCCGCCTTGCGCAAGATCAGCCCCTCTTCGATGCGGGCAACCGCGAAGGCATCGGCCTGGTTCAGTGCCTGAGCGACTGCTGCAAGGCCATGCCCGTAGGCATTCGCTTTGACCACGGCCATGATCTTCGAATTCGGAGCTCGATGCCGAATGGTCGCGAGATTGTGACGAAGCGCGGCACTGGAAATCGCCGCGCTGACCATCGGCCTCACCGGGAAATCACGCTCACCGGAACACGCCTTCCGCGTACGACTCCGGCGCGAAATTCTCGAACTTGGTGTACTGCCCGAGGAAGGTCAGCTGCACATCGCCGATGGGACCGTTACGCTGCTTGGCGATGATGATGTCGGCGATGCCCTTACGCGTCGTGTTCGGCTCATACACTTCTTCGCGATAGATCAGCAGGATCAAATCTGCATCCTGCTCAATCGCTCCACTTTCACGTAAATCCGACATCACCGGCTTCTTCTCGACGCGCTGTTCAACGCCGCGATTCAACTGCGACAGCGCAATCACCGGCAGCGACAATTCTTTCGCCAGCGCTTTGAGCGAACGTGAGATCTCGGATATTTCGGTGGCGCGATTTTCCTTGTTGCCCGCCACCTGCATGAGCTGCAGGTAGTCGACCACGATGAGGTCCAAGCCTCGCTCGCGCTTCAAGCGGCGGGCACGCGCGCGTACTTCGGTGGGTGTGAGCGCCGGCGTTTCATCGACGTAAATCTTGGCGTTGGACAACTGCGTCATCGCCGAGTCGATGCGCGGCCAGTCATCTTCGGTGAGCCGACCGGAACGCAGGTTCGACTGATTGATACGGCCGAGCGATGAAATCATGCGCAACGTCAGCGACTCGGAGGACATTTCCATGCTGAAGATGGCCGCCGATTTGCCGCTGCCCAACGCTGCGTTTTCCGCGATGTTCACCGCTAGCGTGGTCTTGCCCATCGACGGCCGGCCTGCGACCACGATCAGGTCGCCGGCCTGCAAGCCAGAAGTCATCTCGTCCAGCGCTTTGAAGCCGGTGGAAATGCCGGTCATCTTGCCGTCCGAGTTGTACATCGTATCGATGCGGTTGACGACTTCGGGCAGGATGCTTTTGACCGAGCGGAAACCGACTTTGCCGCGCGAACCGCGCTCGGCGATTTCGAACACCGTGCGCTCGGCCTCATCGACAATTTCGCGCGCCTCGCGCCCTTCCGGCTCGAGTGCATTGGTGACGATGGAATTGCCGGCGGTGATCAACTGCCGCAGCATCGAGCGTTCGCGCACGATGTCGGCATAGGCACGGATATTGGCGGCCGTGGGCGTGTCGCGCGCCAGCGTGCCGAGATACGACAATCCACCGACCTGGTCCAACTGCCCTTTGCTTTCCAGATGCT
>JANMXI010000147.1:0-36251 GCA_031394735.1 Pseudomonadota bacterium
CTGTCTACCGTCGGGACAGGCAGTCGCGCTCCCATCAAACACACCGTTTGTTGAAGGCGCATGCCTGGGAATCCCGGCCCTGACCGCCTGTCACGCGGCACTGGGTGATGGAGATCTCAGCGGCCAGACCGTGTTGGTCACCGGCGGCGCCGGCGCGGTGGGTCACTGCGCGATTCAACTGGCCAAATGGTCTGGAGCGCGCGTCATTACGACCGTCAGTGGAAATGTCAAAGCGGCGCACGCGCTGACAGCAGGTCCGGACCATGTGATCAACTATCGCGAACAGAACGTGGTCGAGATCTTCAAGGAGTTGACCGCGGGCACCGGCGTCGATCGCATCGTCGAGGTCGAGTTCGGTGGCAATCTGGCAGTCTCCAATCAAATTCTAAAGCCGGGCGGTGTGATCGCGGCCTACGGTTCAGCGGCTGCTCCCACCCCGACATTGCCGTTCTATCCCATGATGTTCAATCACACCACGGTGCATATGTTGCTCGTCTACGCGCTCACGACATCGCAGCGCCAGCGTGCCATCGGATTGGTCACGGCTGCGCTTCAGGCCGGCGCGTTGCGATGCTCCATCGGCGCGCGCTTTGCGTTGGCTGATACGGCGCAAGCTCACTTGGCGGTCGAAAGCGGGGCAGTCGTGGGCAATGTCATCGTCGACGTACCTTAAACAAACTATCAGCGGCATCCCTACTTCGGAAACGCCGCCGCGGAGTGCGAACCATGCGTGATACACGGTCTGCATCGCGACTCGTGCTGCTGGTGACGAGTGCCGTTTTCATCAATTACATCGATCGCGGCAACCTGGCGACCGCCGCGCCGCTCATGCAGGACGAACTGCATCTAAGCTCCAGTGAATTGGGAATTCTGTTGTCCGCGTTCTACTACGGCTACGTGCCGTGCATGCCGGCGACCGGCTGGCTGGCCGAACGCTATGGCGCAAAATGGGTGCTCGCTGCCGGCGTCACCGTGTGGTCGTGCGCCACGATCCTGACCGGATTCGCTTCCGGCTTTGCAATGTTGCTCGGCCTGCGCATTCTGCTCGGGATAGGCGAAAGCGTGGCCTTCCCTTGTGCCTCGAAGATCCTGGCGAACGCGGTGGAGGTCAGCCGCCTCGGCGTCGCGAACGGCATCTTGAGTTTTGGTTATCTCCTCGGACCGGCTGTTGGAACGTTGATCGGTGGATATCTGATGGCGCAAATCGGCTGGCGCCCGGTGTTCATCGTGCTGGGCGCTGTCTCTCTGCTATGGCTTATTCCGTGGCGCAAGGCGGTGATCGGTCCGCCCGTGCAACCCGAAGCAAATGACGACCCTCCGCCCTCCTTCAAAGAAATTCTCGGCCAGCGCGCATTGTGGGGCGCCTCTCTCGGCCACTTCGCCTCCAATTACGGTTATTACTTCATCGTGTCGTGGTTGCCGTTCTATCTGGTCAAGACGCGCGGATTCTCGATCGAGTCAATGGCGGCGATCGCCTCCTCGGCCTATCTGTTGAATGCGCTCAGCGCATTGGCAATGGGCTGGGTCGCAGACCGGTGGATTCGCGCGGGGCACAGCCCAACGCTCGTCTACAAAGGGATCATGGGTATCGCCAGCCTCGCCGGAATCGGCTGCATGGCGGGGATGGTGTTGCTGCCGCAGACAGGGTCGGTGGTCTCACTGTTGGTGTTCGAGATCATCAGCGGTTGTTCGTATCCGGGGCTGTTCGCCATTGCACAAATCGTCGCGGGGCCCAAAGCCACGGGCAGATGGGTGGGGATTCAGAATGCTGCCGGCAATGTCGCAGGCCTCGTTGCACCCGCGATCACCGGCATACTCGTCGATCGCACTGGACTGTTCAACGTCGCGTTTGCATTGGCCGCCGGCGTTAACGTTCTCGGCCTTATCGGTTGGGTCTTCATGTTGCCTGCCATCGCACCGCTTAGATGGACTTCAACTGCACACGCGCGCAGTTGATCGGCGAAATCACGGATAAAATATATGACAAACGCTTTCATGAAAGATGAGCGACCCGGGAATCCCTGCCGCTCATCGCTGCCTATGTTAATGGCCGCTCTGCTTGCAACCATTGCGCCCGCAGCTCACCCGTTGGATACGCCGGACGCCGCTCCTGCCGCCTCTCCGACCGTCGTAGCAAATCACGAGACGTTGGTGGGGACTTACGGCGACCATCAACGAGACGTCGCAAGTTTCAAGGGCATTCCGTTTGCTGCCGCGCCAGTTGGAGAGCTGCGTTGGAAAGCGCCGCAGCCAGTCAAGCTACGTCCCGGCCCGCAACGCGCACGTGACTTCGCCGCCGGCTGCTTCCAGGACAGCTACACCACAGACTGGTACCGACGCGTCGGTGCAGCGTTCGGGGCCGATGCTTCCACGTTCACGGATCCGCCCTTCAGCGAGGACTGCCTGTACCTGAACGTGTGGACACCGAGCCTCAAGCACAACGCCCGACTGCCCGTCATGGTCTGGATTCATGGGGGCGCCAATGTCGGTGGCTGGTCATACGAGCCTAACTACCGCGGTGAAAACCTGGCTGCACGCGGTCGAGTGGTCGTGGTCAGCATCGCCTACCGGCTTGGCATATTCGGTTTTTTCAGCCATCCGGAGTTGCGCGGCGGCGCCGCACCCAGCAACTTCGGGCTGCTGGATCAACTGGCCGCCTTGCGGTGGGTGCAGCAGAATATCGATCAGTTCGGGGGCGATCCTCACAATGTAACGGTGTTCGGAGAGTCTGCAGGAGCAGCCGACATCGGCTACCTGATCACCTCACCGCTCGCGCGTGGGTTGTTCCAGCGCGTCATCAGCCAGAGTGGCGGCTATCTAATGCAAAGCGACGCGCCCGTAGCTGACGCGGAGAAATCAGGTCTGACGCTGGCCAGTGCCCTGCCCGGCCATCCGACTCTCGATGCGATGCGGCGCCTCCCCAGCGCGACAATTTTTGCGGCCGCCAAATCCGCGTTGACGAAAGACAAGCTCGGACCGGTCATCGATGGCGTGTCGTTGACGCAGTCGCCGGCGGCGTATTTTCGTCAGCACGGTATTGCGTACGACCTGCTGATCGGCAGCAACGCCAATGAATGGTACATGTACGTCGATGACAACCCAGCAGGTTTGGCAGACGCACTTCAGAAATTGCCCGCCTCGGTTCGCGGACCCCTCGCCGCACGCGCTGCACAAGAACCCGACGTACGCCGAGGTCATGACAAAGTCACCGCATTGGCGCAGATGGCGTGCCCGACGTATTTGATGGGCGCAAGCGCCGCACACGCTGGAAAGCGCGCCTGGGTCTATCGCTTCGCGCGAATCAGGCCCGGCGCAGGTGATCGGCTGCTCGCCTATCATGGAGCCGAGATTCCGTACGTATTCGATACCCACGATCATTGGCTCTCGGGTGATGCAGTAGAGACCGATCTGACAAACGCGATGGTGACGTACTGGAGTAATTTCGCGCGGACGGGAAATCCGAACAGCGCGGGATTACCGGATTGGCCGGCGTTCGACTCGGCTCGACCGAAAGTATTGGAACTCAACACACACCTATTGCCGATGGGTGCTCCAGACGAGGCATTGTGCCATCGGATCGCTCCCGCGCTATATCCGGGGTGGTGATCCGCGTTTGCTGCGAACACGCCCTTTCGACTGCACCGCCGTCGCTTGTTGAAGCATCGGCGGCACAATATTTTAACCAAAACGCTCGCGTACGAAACTAAAAGTCCACCCAGACACGAATGCCCCAAATGCGGCGGTCCCCATAGTTGGCCTGAATTGCTGCTGGGGGGATGTTTGCTTCATCTGGCTTGAAGATCACTGAACGCACCAACACCGCCTTGTTGGTGAGATTCTCCACGAACCCATCGACCGTCAGTCCCTTGGCCTTGTTGCGCCACTGTGAAATCGCACGGCATTGCGCGGGCAGTTTCACCTGCAACCCGCAATTTCTCGACCGCCTGCTCCAGTTCGTCACCCCCTCGACTTACCATGATGACCTCGGCGCCGCGCGCTGCGAATGCCATTGCGCACTCGTGTCCAAGCCCGCGGCTGGCGCCGGTTATGAGCAGACACTTGTTATGGAAGGCGTTCATGCTGGCGTCATCGGCGTCGCTGTAGGGCGTTGCAGAGTCTCCGGGAGCGACCACCACAGTGCAGCTGCGCCGGTAAATGTCACCGCACCGACATACATGATCGACGCCAGACCGAAGCGCTCTGCGATCGCGCCCGCTAGCAGCGCGCCGAACAAAGACACGAGGCGGCCCCAGTTGAAAATAGATGCCGCTGTCGCGCGCAAGTGCTCGGGGTACAGCTCGGCAAAGTATGGACCCCAGACGCCGCTGCACACCAAGCAGAAGCCATAGGCGAAGCCGGCCGCCGCGTACAGCGCTGGGCTCGGAGGTACATTCAGATACAGTACGATAAAGACGGCGGCCAGGGCGAACCCGGCAGCGCTGGCACGGCGCCCAAGGCGATCGGCGATAAGGCCCCAGAATATCGCGCCGATCATTGAGCCAATGTGCAGCACCGTCATGACACGGCCAATCAGGTCTGGCGAGTAGCCGCGCAACTCACGCAGGTAGGTGGTGGTCCAGCCGTTGAAAGCCTGGAACGCGAAGAAATTCAGCCCGCACAGCAGCGCCAGTCGTGCGGTCAACCGCCAACGCCCGTCGATGAACAGCTCCCGGATCACGAACGCGCTGGCGCCCCTGCGTACGATCCGCGGTGTCCCACCCCCCCACGGAGCGAGCGTGCGGTCATTGGGAACAACGAGCCACACCAGTACGGCAGCGCACAGCGCGCCGGTGCCGCCTATCTGCAACACGACCTGCCAGTTGCTCGCATCGTAGTGCCGGCCAAACCACGATAGCAAGGCGTCGCCGCCGTTGTAGGTCAGCTGCACGATGCCGGCCAGTAGCCCGCGGATGGCTGGCGGGAACAGGCCGACATAAAGGCTGACGACACAGCCAAAGACCCCGCCGAGGAAAAAGCCCATCAGAAAGCGTTGTAGTAATGCGGTAGCAAAATCGTCGACAAAGACAATGCAGTCATGGCGTACACCGAGCAATCGGAGGCGAAAATGCAGATGGCAAATCTGGAGAATCTTCCGCCGATGAGCCGGGAGTACCTAGACAAGCTGGAGCACATCCGCGAAGCGGTGGCGCACCACGTGTACGAGGAAGAGGGCACGTGGTTTTTGGAATTAAAGCGTCAAGCACCGGCGGCCGATCAGGTTAAACTCACCAAAAGGTACAAAGAAGAGTTCGAACGGTACGTCGGGGCGGATGCCATCGCGCACTGAATTTCACAATCCGAGGAATGGCTGAAGGGTTGCATCGATGCTCAGCGCTGCAACCCTTCCGTGCGCGAGAGGCCTTACGACAGCATCTTCGCCGGGAGAAGACGGTCGTATTCACGCTTGACAACGGCATAGCATTCGCAGGTCATTTTTTCCAATCCTGCACGATCAACCACCGTAATATGGCCGCGTGCATAGTGAATCAGTCCGGCTTTTTGTAGTTTGAGTGCCCCTTCGGTAACCCCTTCACGCCGAACCCCAAGCATGTTCGAAATGAGTTCCTGCGTCATGACCAGTTCGTTACCCTCCAGGCGATCCAAGCTTAGGAGGAGCCAGCGGCACAATTGCTGATCAAGGCTGTGATGCCGGTTACAAACAGCCGTTTGTGCCATTTGGGAAATCAAGGCCTGAGTGTAGCGGAGCAGCAAATGCAGGATGGTGCTGCGATCAAATTCCTGCTTGATGATCGGCGCAGTCATGCGAAAGGCGTGACCCGCACTTTGCACGACGCCGCGGCTCGGGGTGGACTCACCGCCCATGAATAAAGAAATACCGACAATTCCATCGTTACCCACGATGGCGATTTCGGCGGATGCGCCGTTCTCCATCACGTATAGGAGGGAGACGATGGCGGTGGTCGGGAAATAGACGTGGCTTAAGGTGTCGCCGGACTCGTACAGCACCTTGCCCAAAGGCAGGTTGATGAATTCAAGATGTGGCTGCCATCGATGCCAATCGGATTGAGGCAGTGCGGCAAGTAGCTTATTTCGCTTCGGGTCGAGATCAATGCCCATTAGGGCAGTCCCCGGCACTTGCGGCAACAGATCTCGCGCACACGGCACCTCCGATTTAGGGCCGACCTACTACATCACCTCTACGCACGTGTATCCGCACGATCCTGAACATTCCAACAGCCGCGATTATATTCCCTCGGATAATCGATTACTACGGCTCGGTCGCGTGTTGCACGCGCAGCAACTTACATGCCGCCCCCATCGCACCGCTCAACAGTAGGCGTCCGCCTACGTAGGGAGTCGTTGAATTCGGATTATGTCGCTGGAGGGGATAGTGGATAAAAGCGATTCTTCCACACGACCTGAACCACCAGGAGCTTTCAATGGGCAAATATTTTTTGGGCTGGATATTGGGCGTGCCTGCCATCTTTTTGGTGGTTATCTATTTGATCATGCATTGACAGATTACGTAGTGCCCGCCTGCGTACGACTCCCACTTAACAGAGGACTTTTTATGGATACTTCATTTAGCAACAGTGTCGGCAACCACGGCACGCCGATTTCCGACAAATCAGGAGACAAAATCCAGGACGGAATTCGCGATGCGCAGCAGATCGCCAAGGACGCCGGCGCCTCGATCGTCAGCAAGTTTGATTCGGTTACCGGCCAAGCGAAGCACGGTCTCGACACGGTCAAGGATGCGCTCAAACAAGCACGGGATTCGGTTTTCGACTCCTCCGAAGCGCTTGTCACCTACACGAAGGAGAATCCGGTTAAAGCGCTCCTGATTGCGGCAGCTTCGGGTGCGCTGCTCTGGTCAGTACTCAAGGCATTGACGCCGTCGCGAGAATAGCCCTTCGCCACATGGCGGCAGAGCAGGCAAATGGGCGCACCGCCGATCACACGTCAAGAAGTTGATGCTAAAGCCCGACGGAATATGCCGCGCGAATTAGACCAGGTGGCGCGACTTAATAACCCGGTTTTGTCCACAATCACACGAATAATTCGAAGGCGCACCGCATGGAACCAAGCGGCTTGGCTCAAACAATCACGTTACGAGTGAACGGCGAGAATCATTTACTCGCCATCGAGGCTCGGGTGTCGCTGCTAGATGCGCTGCGCGAATGGATCGGCCTCACTGCCACGAAGAAAGGTTGCAACGAGGGTGCGTGCGGTGCCTGCACAGTGTTGGCCGATTGTGTGCGCGTCAACGCGTGCCTGATATTAGCAATGCAATGTGAGGGCCACAAGCGTTGGCTACATTTCTGTCGACGGGTTAGATTCAAGCAGTACCAAGCGATCGAACATGCGAAAGCTCACCCCACCTTGTCCGCCCGCCTCACACTTATGGACGGAATTTTGAAAAACTTTGTTAAGACCTACGAGCATCTCAGCAGAATTCTCAAGCATCACCTTGAGCTGGGGTTCTTCAACTTTCTGAATACCATCTCGCAGGTGATCGACCATCTCGCGCAGACGTCTAGACATTATTTTCGCGTGTATACGTCGATCGCAACCCGGTTCGTTACACATTGCGAATTCCTTTGATTCTAGATTCGGGGAATTATTAGGTACCTGCCGCATCGCTACCGTAAGAAGTCTGCGATTATGGCTGTAAGTCGAATGACGAAAATGGCGTAAGAATTGATTACGGGCATTAAAAACGGCATCCCTGCCGTTAATTAATGATCGGACGCAATGACCGTCAGAATTGTGTGAATTCGAATAAGTGTTCACTATCTCTTTGCGGTAGCGATTTCTTAATTACGGGGTACGTCCGACATGCCCCCATGCCGTAGGCGCTATAATCGCATTCGACGAACATGGACAGTCAATGTGGGCAACGGAAAGCTGGGAAGGCCAAGAAAGCAAGCCATTACATCGCAGGATGAATTGGAAAGAGAGATTCAGGCCACTATTCGACAAATGAAGAGCGTTCGCCTTTATGGTCGAAAAGCCCTCGCGAATTTTTGATTTCTGCCGCGAGTCGGGGCGAGCACTTACCATTCGAATTCCCGAAGAAACCATACCCGATTTGGCAACACCGCGCGCCGAACACCGAATTATTCTGCTCCCTCGTAGCCACGCGCCACATTTAAAGCTCTACCGACGTTCGGCGGGTGAATTTAGTTCGCCGCATATAGACCGAGTTTGCCCAATCCGACGTGGATTTTAGGTTCCAACATTTAGCCCCGGTGCGATGATACCGCCACCGATGTTAACGTCGCCGGTACCGATTGAAGTATGGCCGAAGATGAGTACATCAATCGACGCGCAGTCGTGATTGAACGCTGGCGGTGACCGCGAGGACACTTCGATTCACCGACTTTTCGCCGGTCTTCGCCTATCGCTCGACCCGGATGGCTCCGTAGTCGATACCGATTGATGGGAGAGTGCATCCATTTCCGAATGCAGACGAGTCATCGCGTAGACCTAGATCGCAGGCTTGCTCGCCATTCGACGGTAATCGCGCTCCATAAGCTAACCGGCCGATGGTTTGACTCGCAGCCCCTCACGCAATATCCACCGTGAGCGTCTGACCTGCGGTAACACTGATGCCCGACTTCACCGGATTGAAGATCACAGCAGCGTCCATCTGGTCAGCATTATCCTGCGCGGCCTGACAGGTCAGCGCCACGGTATACATGCCTGGCTGCAGGAACGTGAACTGATAATAAAAGGGCGGCTGGGAATTCGCGACAGGCGCCGTCGAGGCAACAGGCTGATTCGCGTCACCTGCAGGCGCCGAACTATTCATGTCTTCCGGCGCATTGACGGTACCACTGTACAGGTAGACGCCAGGCGTACATCCGTTGGGTACCAATGCCGCATCAACCGTGCCTTGGATATTGCCGACTGTGGTGTTATCCACAAGACGCTCCGCAGGTTTGAGCGTGCAAGCAGGAGACTGTCCCGGCGGGCACGTGATTGCCTTGCGCAAATCGAAGTCAATCGTGTAATCCACAACCCCGCTGCTGGGAACCGTGAATCCCGAAACGAGCTTGAGTCCGGTTTCGGATCCGCTGGGCACTTGCAAACCATGCATCGTGCCGTCGTTCAGCATGATGTAAGAATTGCTCGGGTTGCCATCCGCCACCACCATGAGCCGAATCTGGCCATACTCACCAGGAGGAATCGGCTGATTGAACAACAGGGCTGAGGCGGTACCGCTTTGGTTCAGCAAATCGATACTTTTAGGAGCCGAAAACGTAATTGTGACCGGGTTGCCGGAATTGCCGGTCAGCTCGACACCCGTGAATTTGACGACAACCGATTGGGCGCCATCGACGGGCGCATCCGCAACCGATAATTTCATCGGCGTCATGGCCGATGATCCCCCGCCCGCGCCCCCGCACGCGGCGAGACCAGCCACGAAGATACAACTGAAAACTTTAATCGCCGCTGTATTTAGACGCATGATAGTGGCCTCTGTTACCAGACCCGATATGAATGCCGCGCATTCGTTGCGGCCCACATCATGGATTTGTCCCGGCCGTTGATGCACCGGCACGGTCCAGCGAGGCCACCAGAACCTTGCCGTCTTTTACCGGTAGTGAATCGCCGGGATCGCGGTCCATACGAACATGGTGCCGCTGCCCCTGATATTCATACACCACATCGAATCCTGCCGGCTCATGCTTAACGTCATACGCAGTGCTGCATCGCTGTTCGGTTGTCGTGTAAGTATCTGACTGCTGCGTCTTCTGCTGGATTTTATTGCCTGCATATCCGCCCGCCGCTGCGCCGGCAACCGTTGCCAACGTTTTTCCATTACCGCCGCCGACCTGATGTCCCAGCACCCCGCCGACCAATGCGCCCAGCCCGGTACCGAGCAATCGATCGTGATCTTTGACAGGTTTAGTTCGTGTCACGGTTTCATCGTGACAATCTTGGCGCGGAATCTTGACCTGTCGGGTCAATTGCTTGGCGCTGAGCACTTTAGCGGATTGCGCCTTCGTATATGCGTGGTATCCGGCAAATGCGCCGCCGGCTGTCACCAGAACGGCGCCGGCTACAGCGCCAGTAACAAAGGACTTCTTCATTGAACTCTCCTATAACATTGGGGGTCTCGGCATTTACCGTCAACGCCTTGAGCCGAAAAAAGCTGCAGCAATTGTGCATAAATCGCTGATGCACAAGAAATTGTCGGGTCCCGCCGACAACGAACCTCTGCATCATTTTCAATAGCGTCAGTTATAAGGCCACAGGCCTGTGCGGTAGTACGTGACGCTTGTCACGTATCGAATCAAGCACGAGCATCCGTCGAAAATTCGCGTGACCCTGCGCTGGGGCAGTCGAATAACGTCGTCTTGTGATTCGCGACTGCTCGGCAAGCCGACGACAATGAAAACAAGCGCCAAGCGACGCAGAGCCCCGTTGCCCGCGCGTGATACCGAGGTGTGATCTATGAATGCCTGAAACAGCGTCCTCGCACTGGTGCTGGCGCTGTGCACGCTGCACTTTCCTGTCACTTGCTTTGCGGGTAATTGAGACATTGGAGTAACGGTCGGATTCGCACCGCCACCGCTTGCCTGTCTATGCTCCGCCGCTCCACCCAGCGCCGGGCTACATCTGGAGGCCCGGATACTGATGCCCCTGAACTCCAGGATCAACGCGATCGGCGTCGCAAAAGCGGACAGCTCCATGGCATCAAACAGAGAAGTCTGGTCGAAGCGCCTTAGATATCGCCGGCAGCACCAACACGACCGATGCGCCGGCAAAAAAGCGCGGCTCGGATTTCAAACTTTATCCGCGTGAATGGAACGAGCACCAGCAATAACGATGCTCGTTGCTTATCTTCAAAATGAAATCACTGCGCGCGAGCTGAAGTTCCGATCGTCGCCTAATGCCGCCCTGATTTGACATATTGCGCTGCCCAAGCAACAGAAATTCGACATCGCCTTCGGCGTTCGTCGCAGTTGCGGAACTGCGGAGTCTGGACGATAGTGTTCTCACGACAACGACCACCGAAGGGCACGAACCTAGGCGGTGATTCGAATCAATCCTCGTAAAAAAGACATCAATTGAAGGGGAACTACATCATGAAATCTCGATCGAGAATCGCGGCGTCTTCGACGACACTGCTTGCAGGAACTGTAGGATTACTGCTGCTCGGGGCACAGACGTGGGCAGCTTCCGCGGCGACACAGATCGCGGCAGCGGGCTCAACGTCACCGCAAACGGGTGCTTATACACCCTCCGGTATCAGCGATATCACGCAGGCGGAATTCCCGCAGCAGATGGATGAGCCGGACGGCCCAGGCCCGTTCCCCGGCATCATCACTAATCGAAGCCTTTCTCAGGGCACCGGCACGGGTGCTTCGGTCACTAGCGGCAAGAAGGCAAAATCCAATCCCCAATTCAAGGTGGGTTTCGAAGGGCTGAATCTGTTCCAACAGCGATATGCGCGCGGCGGCAACCAGTTCACGATAGAACCACCTGACCAGGCGCTGTGCGCTGGTGGCGGCTACGTGGTCGAGGCCGTTAATGACGTTATCAACGTGTTCAACACGACCGGTCAATCCGCACTTCCGGATAACACAGCTTCGAACATTGTCGCGGGGCATCCGACCGACGTAAATCACGCGGTCGATTTGAACTCCTTTTTGGGCTATGCGCCGGCCATCAATCGGAGCACTGGTGTACGAGCGCAGTCGGTTACCGATCCCACCTGTCTGTATGATGCAGCAACACAACGCTTTTTCTTTGTCGCACTAACGCTGGAGACACGCCCCAACGGATCGTTGACACTCGTGAATCACCTTGATGTCGCGGTCAGCAAGACACCGGATCCGACTGGTGCGTGGACTATTTATCGTGTCGATGTCACGAATGACGGATCGAACATCGGCGGCGTCAATCCAGGTCCCTATTTGGGCGACTATCCGCACATTGGAGCAGACGCCTATGGCTTTTATGTCACTACGAATGCATATCCTTGGAACGCAAATGGGTTCGGCGGCGCGCAGATCTATGCGTTCTCGAAATCCCAGCTCGCCGCGGGCGCGACCAACGTCACGATGGTGCACCTTGATACAACCGGTCTGGTCAAGGCGCCGAGCGATGCGGGCTCAACGCAGCCCGGTTTCACCGTTTGGCCTGCGCAGTCTCCAGGCATGTCTTCATTCAATCTGGCCGCAGGCGGAACGGAATATTTTTTAAGCTCCAACGCCGCAGATGAAGCCACGCACCCAGCGGCTGGTACCGGTGGAAACTACACGTCCAATCAGATTGTTGTCTGGTCACTTACCAACACGGCGTCGCTGGATAGCACCGCGCCCGCGATCAACCTGAGCGCCAAGCTTCTGAACGTTAACCAGTACGCGATCCCGCCAAGACAAAAGCAGCCGGGCTCCGGCGTACTAGCTACAGCAGCGGCGCCGCAGGGCAACTGCATCAATGATACGACAACCCTGCTGTTCAACGGCAAGTTTGGTTGCTGGCGCCTCGTGTTTGGCGGAGAGCCGCCGCACAATGAAGTTGTTTCCCGTCCGGATTCAAACGACACACGCATGCAGCAGGTGATGTATGGCAACGGACGTCTGTGGGGCGCTCTCGATACGGCGTTGAACCCCGACGGCGGCGGCCAGCGGGCGGGCATCGCTTGGTACATTGTGAATCCCGACGCCAACAAGATGGTTCTTCAGGGTTATCTCGGTGCGGCGGGGTATGATCTGACGTATCCGGCGATTGGAGTCACGTCCTCCGGACGCGGTGTGATGGCTTTTACCGCCACCGGTGACACCCAGTATCCAAGTTCAGCCTTCGCCGCAATCGACGCCAACAGCGGCGTCACGCAGTGGAACATCGTGACTGGCGGACAAGGCGCCGCTCCCGACGACGGATTTACCGGTTACAAGTCACAGGTCGGTAATCCGCCGCGCACCCGTTGGGGCGACTACAGTGCTGCGGCTGTCGACGGTAACTCGGTCTGGATTGCCAGCGAGTATATCGCTCAAGCCTGCAGCTTCACGGCATGGGGCGGACCCTTCTTCAACGGCGGCAGTGGTGACAACAAACTCGGTACGTGCGCCCCGACTCCAGGCGCAGCCGGCGCGAGAGCCGCGCTGGGCAACTGGTCCACTCGAATCAGCAAGCTGACGCCTTAAAGGATCACCGAGTATTGAGATGCATTCGATCGATTTCGCCGCTTGATCATCAGGGCCCGGAAGATACTTTCCGGGCCCTGTTACTGGCGGTACAACGGTGACTTCGCACATTTGCTCGAGCTGTTCCTGATCGTCACTCCGCTTGCCGCTTGATGGGCCGATAACGGGACACGATTGTCCTGTGGTCACTGTCGGCAAGATGGCAAGTGTAAAATTCGAGCAGAACGAACGGTTCAGAGAGGGCATTTGCCTCAGTTCGCCTATGGACAGTCGTCGGCGCTCGCGAACAAGTTTCCCCACCCCGGTCATTCGGACAAAACCTGTATGTTTTGTGGCTTCCGAGGGAGCGACGCTACGACCGTGAAACGTCTAGAATGAGGAAAACGTTATCGAGCCGGTTGAGTTTTAACGCGTTCATTGGGAAAAAATAAAGGGGAAACGACGTGATCGAAAATACACAAATCGTAATGTTTTGATCCGCAATGAGGGCTGCTATGGGTGCGATTTTCGGTTTGGTAGTTTGCATTCTCCAGACGCCGGATTGTGCGCTAGCTGCCTCCGATGTCGCAGCCAAACAGGTCGTGCAGTCCCGTGTCGGTGCGGCCAAGGAATTTGACGATTGCGCTGGCGCCGACTGGTGTCCGCGTATGGTGGTGATTCCATCAGGTAGCTTTCTTATGGGTTCACCGAAAAGCGAACCTGGCCGCTTTGATGACGAGGGGCCGCAGCGGCGCATCACTATTCGGTCCATCGCAGTTGGAAAGTTCGCCGTGACTCGAAGGCAGTGGGAGATATTTTTCGAGGCCACAAAGCAATCCATGGTTGAGGGATGTGCATGGTCGCCTGCAGACCATCCTACTTGGAAGAATCCGGGATTTCCGCAAGGGGACAACCATCCTGTCGTGTGCGTAACGTGGGGTGATGCCAAGGATTACGTTACTTGGCTTAGCAAACGTACCGGGAAAAGCTATCGACTCCTGACCGAGGCAGAATGGGAATACGCAGCAAGAGCTACAACGAGTACTGCCTATCCATGGGGTGATCACGCCAGTCACCAGTTTGCAAACTACGGCGCCGAAAAGTGCTGTTCTCCGTTGGCTTCGGGTCGTGACAAATGGGTCTATACGTCCCCGGTTGGATCATTCCCGCCCAACGACTTTGGCTTATACGACATGATCGGAAATGTGTCGCAATGGGTTCAGGATTGTCATGCCGATTCCTACGATGGTTTGCCCACTGATGGCTCAGCTAATAAGTCCGTAGGATGCAAATACCGCGTTGGACGCGGCGGATTATGGAATGACTATCCTGAGATGCTTCGATCAGCAGCACGCAATTTCGCTCCGCCTGAAAATGGGACTACGATTGACGACTATCGAAGTGTGGGATTCGGATTTCGAGTCGCGCGTCCGTCACCTAATCCATAACTCACAGCAGTGCAGCAATTGCGCGTAACACGCTAACGCCATGAGTTTGGCAGAGCTTTCTATTTGCCGCCCCTCGCGCGGTCCGGTGCCTGGAAGCGGACCGCACGCTAACGCAGGTTGACTTGATCGAGACTTCAAGCCGGCCGCCTCTTTAGGGGTTCGATGCCTTACCAGGCAAACTTCGCAGTAGGATCAAGGTAAATGAAAATATTTTTCCCTGGCTGGAGTAAGTGCCCGACAATTCAAGGGTGTCGCCGTTCAATTTAAAATTGCGCACAAGGCGTTCGCCTTCATAAGCGGGTTCGAAAGACGCGGCTAAGATGTGCGTTACCGACTGGTTGAGCCTATTGATTTCATATCGCCCCGCGTAGGCTGTGCCATCGTCAGCCGATGCGACGAGTTGATCTCGCGTAGCTGACCCCAAAACCCAACTCCTGTTCGACGGCATTATGATCGCAGATACGAACATGTCGGCCGTGTAGATAATAAAACCATGCTTCTGATTGGAAGTTATTGTCGCGACAACCTTGCCGTCCGCTTCGTTGTCGACCTCCTTCTCGAAACGCCATACTCCCACCAATGGGTTATCGACCATTGGCTGCGCAACTTTTGCTCCCAACATCGCGGAAATCGCAACCGACGCCGACACGCATATCACCCCTAATACAATGATTTGTGACGTGGAGATGCGCATACTACTTTCCTGGTTTTGTCTGTCGCGATTGTTCAGCGGTACACCGTCGCCTCCTCGCGGCAATTCAACAGCATTAAGAGAAGTGCTTTGATGACCGCTTCGTGTCAAAGGACTAAACCGCTCGCGCGGTAGGGGTGGCTTCGATCAGCACTGGCGTGGTGGCTGACCTCTTCCGTTCTGTTTCGTAACTTGCAAGCTGAGGCACTTTCGCCTCATTTGCAACCGGAGCAGGACCATGAAGGATTCCCCTGAGAAGATCTCCCCGCTGCGTCGTCGCATGATCGAGGACATGCGCATGCGCAAGCTCTCCGCCCAGACCCAGAGCGGTTACCTTCGTGCCGTGCGGCACTTTTCCGGATTCCTCGGCCGCTCGCCCGACACGGCGACGGATGAGGATCTGCGCCGTTATCAGTTGCACTGTGTGGATCGGGGCATCTCCCCGACCACGCTCAACGCGACGATCACGGGATTGAAGTTCTTCTTCGAAGTCACGCTCAAGCGTCCCGAGTTGATGAACAAGATGAGTCACGTTCGCGTGGCCCGCACGTTACCGGTGGTCCTGAGCCGCGAGGAGGCGAGCCGCTTGATCGAGAGCGCCCGTACCCTCAAAGCTCGCACCGCGCTGTCAGTGGCGTACGGCGCAGGTCTTCGCGTGAGCGAAGTATGCGCTTTGAAGGTGGGCGACATTGACAGCCAACGGATGCTGCTGCGTATTGAGGAGGGTAACGGACAGAAGGACCGCTACGCCCTGTTGCCGCCGATTTTGCTCGAACGACTGCGCACCTGGTGGCGCTACGCGCGGGCGCAAGGCACGATGCTGCCGGGCGGATATCTGTTCCCAGGCATGGATCCAATATTGGGTACCAATTCCACAAAAGGAAATTCAACCACGGCCTTTGCGCGCCGTCGACCGGCGCATCTACAACCTAGCACATCATTTGACCCGTGCCCACGCCGGCGCTTAATCCACCGCGCAAGTGGCGATAAAGCACACGGCCAACCAAGGGCACTGGATGCGGGCGTGCGGCTCGTGTTTGATGAGTTCATTAAAAATCTCTTGGCAGTCGGAGGTCTCCTACGTCCCTGGTGGAACTGTCGCACACGGCGAAATCGAGTCACGGTTTGTCAGGCTTCCATCCGGTGGAGTCGGTCTGCGCCGCCAACGTATCGCGAGCGGCTTTGGCCGCATCGGCGGCGGCTTTAGCGGCGTCCGCTTGCTGACGCGCCAGGATGGCTGCCTCATTTGCGGCGCGGCGGTTCGCCGCGCCGCTCGGGTCAACTTGGTTGTTCGAATCGTATTGGTCGATCTTCATAAACTCATTGTTAGCGCGCTGCTCGGCGAGATCAGCCGCCTTGGCGGCCTCCTCGGCCGCAACACCCAACGGATCGGCGGCCTTTCGTTCAGCGGCGGCTCTCTGATCCGCCGCGGTCCGAGCAGCCTCCGCTTGTGCGTCTGCTTCCGCCTTCGCAGCCTCGGCTTTAGCCTGCGCCGCGGTCACGTCCGCATCGGCCTGCTTATCAGCTGCCCTAGCCTCATTCACGGCGTCCGCCTGCGCCTTTGCGGCCGCGGGGTCGTTCCGCTGATCAGTCGCCTGCTTGATTTCCGAGGATTCGAGCGCATTTTGCACGTCCCGCCTGCGCTGTTGCGCCGCGGCCAGGTCAGCGGCGGCGGCGTCCGCGCGGGCGCGCGCCGCAGCGGCTTGATCCGGCGGCTCTGGTGCACGTGGGGGCGTATTGTTTGTTCCAGAGCGCGCAACAGATGTGCGGCCACCATCGGCATTCGAATTGGAAGTGCCAGCCGAGGAACCCGACGAGGAGCCGGCAGAGGCTCCGGCTGTGTCCGGAAGATCCAAGCTCGGCGGCGGTGGAGCAAAGGCGCCTGCGCTGCCGGCAATCATCGAACCGCCTCCCGGCGTCAAACTATTGGCCGCATCCTGTGCGTGAAGGCTCGCGAGAATACTGGACCCGGGCGCAATGCCACCTAGCATCCGCGCCAACGAAAAGGCACCAAGCGAGACAGCCCCAAGTCCACACGCGGCACGCAGACCAACGATCGCAGCGTCGTCGCCGATCGATGCTCCACGATTGCGTGACCAACTCTTAAGTCCGGCAACCGTGCGCCAGGCAATCCACGCCTGCGTTAGGACAGAAATGGGAAATAACAATTTCCAGACAATCGGCTGTGTCATGAAGGCCTGCAGTGCTGCTGTTTGAGGCCATCCACCCACAACGAACCACAAAACAGACGGCGTCATGACAACCAGCCAGATGATGACGGCGGGTCGACGAATTGCACCCCGCAAATGACTCAACGACCAGCCCGGTGGTAGCAACGCCGGCGCATCGGACTCCAATTTAGCAAGCTCTCGGTCGACGCGATCACGTTCGTGAACGACCACCGCGTATAGGGGAGCCGCATATACGCTAGCGGCGGCATTCTCGGTGCGAAACGCGCGGCGCATTCGCACAAAGCGGTCAACCGATATTAGCGACCAGGGCAGCCGGGTACAGGTGGCTGCGAGAATTCCCTGCAAGGGTGAGGATGCAGATTGTTCGGCCTTGAGCAGAAGATCATCGGAATCGCGTGCGCCCTGCCGCCGCTGATCGAACCACCACGCCGCTGCGAGAGCAGCAATCGGCATCAGCCAACGAAGGTGAGAGAACGTGCGGATCGGCCAGGCCAACCACGCCAGCCATGAATCACCGAGGTTCGACATATTTCCGCCGGCGTGATCAAGCGCGACGTACACAAATAATCCAAGTGCAATCACCCGGGCCTTGTTCGTTCGCACCAGAAGTGCCAATCCAACCGCGAGTCCGCCGACAGCGGACCAGATCAGATGCACATTCAGGCGGGTGGCGCCTCCCGAGGCGGCCACTCCGACGGGAAGCCACGAGGTCAGTATTTTGCCGATGCTCGGTACGAGCATGTACCCCTCGGAAAACACCAACGCCCAACCGCCCGCGATGCCCTGTGCCCTGTCGGCCGACGCGCCGAAACGATAGAGATCTTCGGCCAACCCAAAACCCGCGCCGGTGGCCGCCGCGATCAACACGAAGTCGGTGAGCGACCATTGCCTCCTGAACGTCGGCACCATCACGAGGAGGGTCAACGGCAGCAGCTTAATCAGCTCCTCGACAAACGGATCGACAGTATAAGAGGCAATCCTGACCAACTGAGACGCCGACATACCCATCAACGATGCAAACAGGCCTGTCCAGGCAGACTGAAGAACCACCGCTAATGGAACACACAAATACAGACCAACCGCGACGGCTGCATACACCGTTCGAATTCGAACCGTACGAGCAAAACTGCCGAGGATGATCAACTGCAATATGCACCAAGCATTTGCAGCAACAATCGAGAGGACCATGGATTCTCCTAAGACGTGAATCCTACTCGCGCGTCAACACGACACGTCGATTGCGCGCCCGGCCTTCCGGCGAATCGTTTTTCTCCTGCGGCTGGGACGCACCGTAGCCGCCGGTACTGAGCCGGTCCACGGCAATGCCGTAGCGTTGCACCAGCGCACTTTTCACGGCTGCGGCGCGCCGCTGCGACAAGTCCAGATTGGATTTGTCGCCGCCGATGTTGTCGGTGTGTCCGTCGATGCGCAGCTTCCAATCCGGGTTCTTTTTCATGACCTGCGCAATCTCCTTCAGTACACGCTCGGAAACAGGCCGGATATCGGCGTGGGCGAACGCGAAGTAAATTCCATACACCACGGCTTTGCGATGCTTCGACAGCTGCTGCTCCATCGAATCCGCAGCGCCCGGCGGCACCGGAAACTCGATCTTCACCACGGCGGAGGAACTTGTCGAGCCACGCGACCGCAACAACATCGGGTTCTCGGCATCGTCAAGCAGGAATTCTTCAAATTCCCGAACGTAGTCGCCGTCAGTCACGCGTGCCTTCACATGCAGGGTACGTAGCGCAATACGACTCCCATTCACGAGCATGGTGAGTTCCACGGGGGCGGGTTCCACCCGGATCAGATCCCCGCTCACAGTGTGCTTGACGAAGGTCATGCCAAATTGCGGCTCCACATCGAGGTACGTCACGTGCGTGTGTCCGGTAGCGCGCAGTTCATTGATCATGACCGAGGTGACCAGGGGCGAAGTGCCTGGAAATTCCTGCGGATCGGAAGTGTGGAAATAGGTCCGCAGAACCCGCGAATTATGCAAATCCTGCAGACGCACCCGGCGACTGATGCTCAGCTCTTCTATTTCTCCGGCATCGTTCGGTGCCGCGTCGGATGATCTAACCAGGGTGATGAATTCACGCCCGATGTCCTGCAGCACTTCGACCGTCTCATAGTCGCCGCGCGGTTCCGAAACGGTTTTGGTCGTGGTGAGGCCAACTACGAAGGGCACCTGATGTACTTCTGCGGCCGCGGCCGGAAGAACCATCAACACGGCGACGATGACCATGAAGCGCTGCAGTCGCATGTCACATCCTCTTGTCGACCAGCGCATAGATGCCCTTGACCGCCGGCATCCGATCGTCCACGCCCGACAACAAAATGGTCACCAGATCCTCACCGCGCTTTATCATGATGGCCGGTCCCATGCTCACAGCAAGGTCGCCCAAACCGGCGAGAGGATCGGCAAGGCCCGGCTCCTGTGAATTGGCGAGGCCCGCGCCCATCATGCCGCCTTCTCCTGATCCCCACTCGATCGTCAGCTCTGCGTAGGGGCTGATGCCGTTGACGGCCCTGTAGTTGCAGGAGGTCTTCCCATTGGTGGGTCCGTCTTGCGCAGTGACGGGGCCGCCGAGCAGCGCCGTCATCTCCGCTGCCGTCACCATTTCACACGCAGTGAGTTGCTTTGGCTCCGGCGCCGGCTGTGCCGCCGCCTTGGCGGGTTCGGCTGCTCCAGTGGTGGAGGATGGCGAGCAACCGGCAAGTAGCAGAAACGATGCGCTCACCAGCAATAGGTCCACCCGACGATTTGCAGTCATAGCGAGATCTCCTCGAATCCGGTCATTTGCGACGCTTCAGCGTTTCTTTCATCAGATCAATCGCGGTCTTTTCACTTGCATTGGGTCCTCTGAGAATGACGCCAACAAAATCCTCGCCCTGAGGGGCTCCGACGCTCCATCCGCCCATGTCAGTTGCCACATAGGCGCCTTTGCCCAATTCCGGCAGTTCCCGGAAGCCTAGCGATCCACTGGGGTTGTCCGCGTATTCCATGGGCACAGCCTGGATCAAAACTTTTGCGTTGTCGTCGCTCTGGAAGTCAATCCACTGGCAGCCGCTGCCCATCGCTGCGTTCTTGCCTTCAGGAAGTTTCTTGCCGGTGTACGCCGATAACTCATCGACGCTGAACAGCTTGCACAGTGGATTGGAGGCAGCGCTGCCCTTGCCGTCTCCGCTCAGCACACCGGCCAGCTGTTGCGCATCCGCAGGTGCGCCGGACTTGTGGCAGGCAGCCAACAGAACGAGAGCGAATCCTGCAGCGACATATCGAATCATGAACGATCTCCTGAAGGGCGAAGGGTGTTGTCGACGGGGGACTTCCAGCCAACTTTTCTTGTTAGGGTTCATGCCGGCGCAGGCGGTCGACATCCACCGGTCCGTGACTCCATGTTCACCATGGTGACCGGTTCGCTGGGTTCCAACCCGCCCTCGCCCCTCAGTTCATAACGTATGTTGAATGCGCGAAGGATGGAGTTAATGGCGCGGGTAACGGTTTGCGGGATCATATAGCCAACGCCACCGTTCATTTTCAGTACCACCGGCGCGCTAAAGCACTTCAGCATGCCGATGTCGGAGGTTTTCGCCAAACCCACCGCCGAGAAGAATGTGAAATACGGCCCCGCCGCAAATCCCCAAGCTCCTATGCCGACAATGATCTTTGTCGAATGCCCGAGATTGATGGCGCTAAGGCCTAGTGAAACACCATCACCGGTTTGGGCAAAACTCGCCGCCTGCTTGAACCCCAACGGAGTGCCAAGTCCCCACTTCTTGTCGCGGTATCCAGCAAGGAATCCACCGTTGAAGGTATATTTTCCCTTCGCGGCGAGGGTGGTATTTCTAACGTTCAGTTGTGTTTCGATTTGGAACCGTTGCCGAACCGTAATGGCGAGCGGCGCGCCGCCAAGTCCACCCACAGGAATGCTGAAGTCTGTGTCCGGCGTGAGTACCCCGTGTACGTTTGCGCTGCGACCAACGTCGGTACCCGCGTCGAAGTTCCACGTCAATCCGGCCGCACCGAGAAGTTCGAGGGACGCTTCCTGGATGGCGCCGTCTTTGATGTCCAGGGTGACTTTCATCGTGGGCGCTGACAGGTGCACCAAAACCTCGGCTTTGACCTTCAGGCCACCGGCATCGCTCGTCGCGCGCACACCGAGGCCCGAGGTGCTGGCAGTAGGCACGACCTTGAAATGGACCAGGTTCGAAACGTCGGTCGTGGGCGCGGCGCCCGACGAAGCGGCAGTAGGTGTATCGGCGGGCGGGACGAACATGGCATGCATTGCCGAGGCTGGCTTTGAAACATTCTGAGCAACTGCAATGGCTTGTCCCGGCATATCCGGGGCCGTATAGGTAAGCGCTTCACCAAAGTCGACTGGCATACTGGCAATGTGAATATGCGCATTGCGGAAGAGCTCATTGACCTCCACCGGTCCCAGCACCAGAACCAAGGTGTCGCCCTCCTTGCGCATCCCCAGCACGCGACCAACGGCGCGATTCGTGAGAAATAGGATTTTCCCGGGTTTGAGTTCATCGGCATGTGCCGCACCGGCATCGATGCTCCACATGAATCCGTTGGCATGCTGCTCGCGAACAGACTCGGCACCGCCGCCGACCACGATCACGTCGGGTTGATATTCCACCGACGCGTCGGGAACCGGCGCGATACCGTATTTTTGTTCGGCGTCACTCATTTCGCTTTTCTTGATCTGGCGTGGCGTCGTGATATGCCGTGCAGGTGCCGATTGACCGCCCGGCGTGCCAGGCAATGCATGCTGCTTGCTGCAACCGGCCAAAAGCCCCCATGCAAGCATCAACGCGAAGCAATGGATCTTGGAATTGTCAAAATTCTGTCGCATATGGCGCTCCGCGTGAAACTTCCCGCATGAATCTGGCATTCAGCAAACTAGGTAACGAAATCATTACCCTGATTTGGACACGCCGGAAGCACGCGCCCGAATTTGGCGCGTCAAACTACGACGCCAGTAAGAACATTTGATTCAATATCCATCGGGGAGCAGTTTATGTCTATAGGGCGGAATATTGCGGTCTGTGCCTTTACTTGCCATCGGCTCCTCACAAACCGTCGGGTCCAAAAACCTGGCGAGCGCCGCCCCCTCTTCGATGGTCCCGTTAATCGCCGGGCGCAGCATCGTCGAGGCGGTGACAGCGCCGGACGGTGACTTGAGGGCCCACGGCGGAGCAGGCTATCAGCTGAATAAATCCCTCACCACGCCATCAATTCCATTGTTCGCGTGCCTGACATTCGCCATTAACTGTTCCGCGAAGGTGGAGCGACAGTCCAGCAAAGTACTCACCTGTCGTGCCCAACTCTGTCAAACTCCAAGTGAAGTCGATCCAGCAATCCGGGGGAATCCATGCGATTACATTGCATCACGCTGTCGCTCGTCTTTGCTGGCACGATCATCCTGAATGGATGCTCCAAGCAGTCAGCGTTGCCTGACTCCGCCGCAACCGCTGCCCTAAGCACTGCTACTACTGCAGCATCCAAAGTGCGTGGCAAGGCCTGCGACATGGTAACTGATGCCGAAATGTCTAAGATTCTTGGTGGAGAGGTTAGGGCAGTCGCGACGGAAGGGGGCCAGAGTTGGACCCAGTGTATCTATTCCCCGGTCACGGGGACGACGCCCCACGAGGTCGAACTGAAGGTGGAATGGGGTGCCGGCCCGTCGCTGGCTCCCGCTTCCAACGCCGCGAACTCCGCCGCACCTATCGGCGCGGTGGATCCGCTGCAGGGGATCGGCGATCATGCTGTCCAGGTGCCCGGGCTCGTGCTGATCAAAGTCGGTGACGACTTGATGACAGTGCAGTTCGTCTACGGCGACGCCGATCTCCCGGGCAAGGCGCGCCGCATCTTCGAGACGGCAAAGAGCAAGCTGTGGTTGGCAGGAGTTGCCAGTAAAGGCTAGCAAAAAGCTAGCCTGAGAGGAGGTCTGACTTGCGCTGTGTCCCGCTCGCAATAGGAAGCACTGCGATCACATATGTAGCAGCACACCCAGAACCATAGTCTGGGTATTATGAAATTTCGCGTGCGGCGTGATATCCACGATCGACGGAGTTTCGCGCTAAATCACATCAAGAGCTCACCGGTCGATCCGCTGACTTTGGACCAGGGTCGATCTGGAACCCGAAACAATCGGCTCAGACATGTCAGGGCGCGACCCTTGGTTCCGCGTAGCTCCTACTCAGGCGACCGTGTCCGGTTCAAATGGGGCTGCTCCAGTCGAGAGGGCAAAAAGCGCTAATCTCCGCTCTCGACGGGGTTCGAACATAAGTTATCGTTGGCACCAAGCTCGCTTTTCGCGCACCGGTCGAACGACCGTTCGGATCGTTGAAACGCTCGATCTACACTCAAGAACTTGCTCAGAATGTGTGGAATAATCTGTGTGGCGCTTACCGGCTGATTCCAGGTCTCCGAATGGAGCGTGGCGTAACGTTCCAGTTGCCCCTTCAATTTTTCTGGAACGATGATCGTCAAGCGAGTGGTCACCTCACTTGGAAGTTTTCCCAGCTTCAATTTCACGCATTAGACTCCTCAGAACGAACCAACCCAATTGGTTGGAGAACTAAATTGGCGACCGATTTGAACGCCTGGTTCATGTAGTCGACACTCACCCGACGGCCAATCCGCCTTCGACCCGCGGCATAAGTTTCTAACGTACCGCGCCCGAGCAATGCCTGGAGCGCGACGCCGCCTTCTCTCGTTACCGCATCGAGCCCCGCGTTGACAAATCAAACAGCGGACTGCGATGATAAGCATCGTCGAATGTCCATGCCGGGGCGGGTTTGGAACGCCAAATCAGAGCGCCACCACAATAATCGTCGAGGAGGTACGAATCCTCCAACGCCAGCCCCACGTATTCTAGACACCAGGTCATCGAGCCGTAGGCTCGGATCACCAGGCACGTGCGCATGAAGTCCCGTGGGTCATCGAAAAGGGGGGCGTCGGAGGCGATTTATTACCGGCGTACAAATTTAGTCACTTTTTGGTCACTCAATACTAAAAGCTCTCGCCGCAAATGACCGCAAGTTGTTGATGTAATGGTGCGCCCGGACGGATTCGAACCGCCGACCCCCACGTTCGTAGCGTGGTGCTCTATCCAGCTGAGCTACGGGCGCATGGTCACCTGGAAAGCGGAACGCGGCCAGGCAACGAAACGACAAAAAAACACGAAAAATCAATGATATAATGCGGCACTCAAGCCGGCATTCGGGCCCCACCGGTCATAATGCCGGCGGCCCAACCACTTAGCCTGCTTTGTCGCGGGCCGCATCCTACCACAATGAGACGTTTTGTCTTGGGTGGCGTTGTGCGGCCCTTTGTCCACGAACCCTAGATTTTGATGGCTGATGAATCGATCTGAATTGCATCTTTCCCCTCGCCTGCCCGATATCGGCTTTGGCGAGTTCGTCGCGCTCATGGCCACCATCATGGCGCTCAACGCCCTGGCCATCGACACCATGTTGCCGGCGCTGCCCGCGATCGCGCAGTCGCTGTCCATGGACCATGCGAATCAATCGCAGTGGGTCATCAGCGTGTACCTGCTGGGATACGCGGCTGGACAACTGGTGTATGGCCCGATGTCGGATCGATATGGGCGACGCGGCATTCTGCTTGTCTGTCTGGGTGCCTATGCCCTGCTCAGTTTCTTCGCGGGCTTCACGACCAGCATGACGGGCATGCTCATTGCACGCGGCCTGCAGGGCCTGGCCACGGCGGGTGCGCGCGTGCTGGCAGTCGCTATCGTTCGGGATCGGTACTCCGGCGCGCCGATGGCGCGCGTCATGTCACTGACCTTCATCGTGTTCCTGTTGGTGCCCATCCTGGCGCCATCGCTCGGACAGCTCATTCTGCAGGTCGCGCCCTGGCCGTACATCTTTCACTTTCTGGCGCTCAGCGCGCTGGGCGTTCTGGCGTGGTCATATTTCCGGCTGCGCGAAACGCTACATCCGGAATACCGCCGGTCAGTGTCGATACGGCAGCTGATCCAAGCGTGGAAGTTCGTGCTCGGCAATCGCGTGGCCATGGGCTACACGCTCGCCAGCATGTTCTTTCTCAGTGCGCTGTTCGGGTTCATCAATTCCATTCAACAGATCTACACCGACATCTTTCACGCACCGCATCGCTTTCCGCTCATGTTCGCCGTCGTGGCCGGCATGATGGCGGTCAGCGCACTGCTGAATTCACGGATCGTGGAGCGCGTGGGCATGCATCGCGTGTCGCATACGGCCGCGATTCTGTATGTCCTGTTCGCCGGCGCGCACGCCTGGATTGCCTGGAGCGGCCAGGAGACTGAAGTCACGTTCGTCGTGCTTCAGGCCTGCATCATGAGCTGCTTTTCGCTGGCCACCTCGAATTTCGGCGCCATCGCCATGGAACCGCTGGGTGCGGTGGCGGGCAGCGCCTCCTCGTTGCAAGGATTCATCACCACCTTCGGCGGCGCGCTGTTGGGACTGTGGGTGAGTCAGCACTATGACCAGACCACCATTCCGTTGACGCTGGGATTTTTTGGTTTCGGATTGGCGGGACTACTGATCGTGCTCGCAACGGAATCGGGCCGGCTCTTCGCTGCCCCTCCGGGCGAATCGGATGATCTGCACAGCGCGGCGCGCTGAGACCCTGTCCACGCGCACCGTAGCGCGGCTTCGCCTATGGCAAAATGCAGCGGCCCGCCCCACACCAAAGCAACAAGCGCAGATCCCCATTCCGATCATCGACACCAATGGAATCCGCATCTGTTTTGAGGAGACTGGCGTCCGGGGCAATCCGTCCGTGCTGCTGCTGCATGGGCTGGGCTGCCAATTGGTGCAATGGCCCGACAGCCTGATTGCGGGCATCGTGGCTGCAGGGTTCCACGTCGTACGCATCGACAATCGCGATGTCGGCTTGTCGGACAAGCTCGACCGGCTTGGAACCGTGAACCTGATGACCTTTTTTATGCCGGCAGGGTCCGGGCCGCCACCGGTTCCGCCGTTCACCTTGGCCGACATGTCTGACGATGTCGCAGGGGTGATGGATGGCCTGTCGCTGTCGCGCGCTCACGTGGTCGGCGTATCGATGGGCGGCATGATTGCCCAGCAACTCGCCATTCGACATCCACAACGCGTACTGTCGCTGACCTCGATCATGTCCACATCAGGCGCCCCCAATCTGCCCGCGCCGGAACCGGCCGCCATCGGCAGCATCATGAGCGTGCCCGCCAGTTCGCAGCGTGAGGGCATCATTGCGCATGTAGAACGGAGCTGGGACCTGATCGGCGGTTCGCATTACAAGTCAACCGAGGTTGGCATGGGTCGCAAGACGGCCGAAGCGTTTGATCGCTGCCGGCATCCGCCGGGCATCCTTCGCCAGATGGCGGCCGTACTCGCAGATGTCGGGCGCGCAGACGCCTTAAGCCGGATCGGGGCGCCGACGCTCGTATTGCATGGTGAAATCGACCCGCTGGTGCCGCTCGGCTGCGGGGAAGATACGGCGCGTCGGATTCCGGGCGCCAAGATCAAGGTAATTCCGAAGATGGGTCATGACCTGCCGGACCCGCTGATTCAGGAGGTGCTGGAGTTGCTGGTCACGCATTGGCGCGCCGCCGCTGCCCCCCAATAACGAAACAGCGCCGGACGAGTTGCTCGGCCGGCGCTGCTTCTTCAACACTCGAACTTAAGGCTTAGGCAGCCTTGCGGGTGGCTTCCGCAAAGGTCGCGGTCGCTTCGCCCAGCCACTGCTTGACCGTGCCCTGGGTTTCGCTGGCAATCTGCGACAGTTCCTGGCTGCGCTTGCGAATCTGCTCGCCGGCGCGGGTGGTCAGCTCACTCTGTTGCGTCACGAAATCCGAAGGCGACTTCACTTCCGCAATGGCCTTGGCCTGTGACACTGAAAAGTCGACGTAGTCGCCGGCCAGCGAGAGCTGAAAGCGCGCGAAGGTCTCGAGGATCTTCAGCGCTTCTTGCTGCGCCTTGGCAACGGGGGCGAGGGACTGGCGGTAGGAATTGAACAGGGTGGTCATATCGAACATCGGGTTGGTCATGGTGCGTGCTCCTGAAATTGTCTTGGGTGGGGATACTGTTGGTTCGGCAATCGCTAAATCGGTGCTGGTGCTGCTGAGGGCAAGCGCTGAGCTCACTTGAGCCCGCTGGGACTTCTGCCCAGGGAGTCTGGTTCTGGCCGGCGGACGTCGTACGCTCATCGGAAGCTTCCTCAAGTTCAAGAAACGGTGAAATCTCCTCGACGCTGTCAGTATACTCAAATTTGTATGCAGTGCAAAAGTATTTTCGCTAGCACTTCTACTAGTGCAGAAATTCGTAACATGTTGTTTTATATGTACATGACTAAAACCATAGTCAGGCTATGACAGGAATGTACACACCTGTTAACGCGTCGCACAAGGCTGGATCAGCTCTTTTGTACAGTCTCGAGAGTCACTTGTGTGACTTGATCCCAGCTCTCACAACCTGTCGCTGTGACTTGTGAGGGTTGTTAGCTACCTTGGGTTCGCGTATCTGATTAGTCGGGGAGTGGCTTTTGACCGTAACACCGATTGATAGCGGCGAGATCAAGCGCCCGCCAATGTTTTTGGCGGCCATGGAAATGCTGCGCGCCGGCTTCGAGGGCATGACCCTGTTGATGTCCAGCCCGCTGCTGGCAACCGCACCGTACGGCGACGGTCATGGCGTCATGGTGTTGCCGGGTTTCGCCACGGATGACCATTCCACCGCCTTTCTGCGCCAGTTCCTGGCACGCCTGGGCTATGACGTACATCCCTGGGGCCTCGGCATGAACTTCGATCACCGCACAGCCGGCTTCCGGGGCGAGCACATTGCGCGCCAGATCGACCGGGTCGTTGAGACCACCGGTCGAAAAGTGAGCCTGGTGGGCTGGAGTCTCGGCGGAGTCATCGCCCGGGAAGCGGCGCGCCGTGATCCCGATGCGGTGCGCCAGGTCATTACGATCGCCAGCCCCTTTTGCGGCAACCCCCACGCCAATCACGTCGGGTCCGTTTACACCTGGCTGAGCGGCAATCGCGTCGATTCACCCGAAGCCTTGCGCCGCTTCGCGCTGGGCCCACAACCCTTATCGATGCCCTCCACCGCCATCTACAGCCGCAGCGACGGTGTCACGGCCTGGGAGAATTGCCTCGCGCACCCGGATCATCAGAGTGAAAACGTCGAAGTGAATTCGAGTCATTTCGGCATGGTGATGAACACCTCCGTGTTCCAGATCGTCGCGGACCGCCTGGCGCAACCCGAGCATTCCTGGGCACCCTTCCGACATCCGGTCGCCTGACGCGACCGCACGCCGCCAACTGACTCGTGCGGCACAATCGCTAAAACGCCTCGTTGTAACCGTAAGCTTCGCGCTGCGCGCGGTTGCGATCCACTTCCAGACTCAAGATGACGATGTCGTGCGTCGTGCCTTCAGCGTCCCTGACGTAGTCGCGCAATAACGCCTCGGCACGAAATCCCATTTCCTCGAAGACCGCGATGGCGCCGCGTTGATCGGGCGTCATCCGCGCGATCAGCTTCTCGACGCCGGTTGAGACTGCGAACGCAAAGGCATCCTGCGCGAGCAATCGACCCAGCCCGCCACCTCGCGCTGACTGACTCACCACGATGCGCATTTCGCTGACATGCGGCGACCAGCTCAAGGCATCGCGCACGATCGCCGCACAGCCGTGAATTTTCCCCTCTGCCAGGCCTAAGATACTGGTGATCGTGCCGCGCTCGATCTGTTCCAGCCAGGCACCCACCACCTTCGGGTTGCGAATATCCCGTTGCAGGAACAGCAGATCATGTGCAGGCAGCAACTTCGCAAAAGCGAGGGCCGCGTCTGCATCCGCGGCGCTCATCAAACGCAGTTCAAATTCTGCATTGTTGCATTGGATACGGCGCGGATAGCGCGGCGCTTCATTCGTCATACGGACCTCTTCGCAAGCCATTTATCCAGCGTCGGCCAGAGTCGGGTCACCGCCGAGGGACCCGCCACCACACTCACGTGGCCGCCTTTGACCACCAATTCTTCACGCTCCGGCGAGCCGACCAAATCCATGAGGGGATGTGCAGCCTGCAGCGGCACCACATGATCGTGCTGCGCTACCACGCTCAGCATGGGCGCAGTAATGGCGCGCAGATCGATGCGTCGCCCACCGACTTCGAGTTCGCCCGTCATGATCGAATTGCGCCACAGAAACTCTTTGGTCGATTGGCGGAAGTATTCGCCTGCAAGCGGCAGCGTCTCTGCCGCCCACCGATCGAACATCCGATACGACTTCACGTAGTCGTCGTTCCACATGTTGATCCACAGATGCAGGGCACCCGCGGTTCGATTGGCGGGGCGCATCAAATCAAATGCCGACAAAAAGAATTCGCCCGGCACAAGCCCAAGCGAATCGACCAGCCGGTCGACATCGAAGTGCTTTTGATCACCCCAGATGCGGAACAACGCCATGTGGCGGAAGTCCACCGGTGTCGTAAACAGAATGAGGTTGGCGATGTCGGCGGGAAACAGCGCTGCCGTGAGCAGCGACAACGTGCCGCCGATGCAATAGCCGAGCAGCGATGCCGTCGGCTGACCGCTGTGTTCCCGGACGCACGCCAGACATTGGGGAATGAAATCGAGCAGATAGTTCTCGAGCTTCAGGCCCGATTCGTCGCGCCGCGGCGCGAGCCAGTCGATCATGAACACGTCGTAACCGCGGGTCAGCAAGAACTCCACCAGGCTCTGACCGCGCGCCAGATCGAAAATGTAGCCGCGATTCGAGGTCGGCGAGACGATCAGAATGGGGGTGCGGTAGACCTCGCTGACCACCGGATGATAGTGATAGAGCTGCATCGTGCCTCGGCGCAGCAGCGTGTCCTTCGCCATCGCGCCCACCGGTTGCGTGCCAGCGTTGAGCAATTCGAGCCCTTTGATGTTGCGCCGGATGGCACGGTCGATTTCCGTGCGGACCTTGGCGGCAATCTCCTCCGGGGTGGGCTCGACTGGACTCACGCGGATTCAGGCGGAGGTTGACGCGTGCGTGCAACCGGCGCTTTTGCAGTGCGCTCCGCGCCGGCGCGATCATCGCGCGCCAGTGCCTGGGTCAGGCGATCCAGCGCATCCTCGATCGACGCGAGGCGATCATTGATCGCCGCGATATCGGTTTTGCTGGGCAGATGGACCGTCTTGAGAAACTGCTCCATCTGCTTGTCAAATTGCTGTTGAGCCGCCATCGAGAATTGGGTGACCTGATTCATCGCGCGCCCGAACTCCTGGGTTCCGGTCACCTGGGTGGAGGCCTCACTGACCTGCCTTTCCCAATCGGAGATGAATTTCTGCCAGGCCGCGATGGGGTCCAGATTTACTTCGGCCATGAGAGAAACCTCCACCAGTGTTGGGAGCGACGTTGGGCTATCGACGCACATAGGATAGACAAAAGTGCGGGCGTGGTATCCCCATGGAACTCATAGGTAGGGTGCAGCAACCGCGCTGTGTTTGCGACTCCCCACGCTACACTCACAACTCCGAATGTGGAGTATAATGTGGAGTGTTATCCACATTTTTCTCCACATTCATGAAAACCATTCAGATGACCATCGACGAGCGCCTCTTGAAACTCGTGGATCAAATGACCCGATCGCGCAAAACCACCCGCTCGGCATTCATACGCGATGCGCTTGAAGCCGAGATAAAACGTCAGAAACGCGTTGATGAAGAAGCCCGGCACGCCAAAGGATATTTGCAAAAGCCGGCTGCGCCAGACGAGTTCGATACCTGGCGCGATGAGCAGGATTGGGGCACACCATGAACCGCGGCGATATTTGCTGGTATTCCTTCAAAGCCCCCGACAAGCGCCGGCCGGTTCTGATTCTCACGCGTGATTCGGCTATCAGGATTCTTAATTCGATAATAATCGCACCAATCACTTCGACGATTCGCGGCATTCCGACCGAAGTCGTATTGACCGCGGAAGATGGATTGCCGGCAACCTGTGCCGCAAATTTCGACAACCTGCAAACAGTATCAAAGAGTGCAATCGGCGAACGCATTGCACGCCTCAGTTCACAACAGTTGCGGCATGCGGCGGCTGCGATATCATTTGCGCTAGGGTTCGACGCGGAATGAAGTATGGAGCCCCAGACACTGCCGACGGACGCCCAGCTGCAACAGCGCTCGGATTCGGCAAGTTTCAAGCGCGCGCAGTCCTACGTGCGCTCTGGCGCGGTTGAGATTACAGCTCACCTCAATACTCAGATCGAAGCCATCGTGTCCGGTACCGAGGACTATTCCGTACGGCTGCTGCTCGGCGGGCGTGAAGCGGAGTCGCACTGCACCTGCCCCGCGTTTGCAAAGGGGATGTTCTGCAAGCACCTAATCGCCACGGCGATCGTCGCTCGCGACCACTCGACCACGGAGGACGACACGAGCGCCGGTTCCGATATCCCCAGCACGTCCAACGCCACGGCGGCTTCCGATCTTCGCGGCTTCCTTGCGGCGCAGCCCGCCGAAAGACTTGCCGGTTGGCTCACGCGTTTCGCCGACACTGATCCGGCGATCGAGCGACGTCGACGTGTCTACCAGTCGCAGCATTCACCGCGCGAGCTGCGCAAGGCGCTCAGCAGGGTGCTGCGTGCGCCGCGATGTATCCTTGCGCACAACATTACTGATCGCAGATCAAGATCTTGATTCGGCCCGCGTACTCGCAGAACAGCATGCGCTCGCACTCAGGTTGCTCGAGGTACTCGCCCAGCGGATCGCTACAACTTATCCGGAAAGTGCCGCCGGTCTCCAGCGACGCTTTGTCGACGCGTCGCTTCCGCAGTGTAAGCCCCGCGACTACGTGTATCAGGCACAGCAGATTGCACGGATTCTCGCGCTCGCCCCCGGCCCAATCTCTCGTGCGCGGGTCAATCAGCTTCGCATTCAATACCACGCTCGCCGCAAACTCATGTCACTGCTTGACGCCGCGACGACTCAGAATGAAAGCTCCGGTCGCTCACAAAGCAGCTGAAACTGGGTAGCGATGGCGGAGAGAGGGGGATTCGAACTCGGATGACTGATTTGGTGGATCAGTAAGTTACTGAATTCAAACGAGTGACGATACCCTGCTTTCCCCTACATTCCCCGTAGCTGGCACCAGAATGGGCGCTAGCGCAAGTCTTGAACCCAGTCGGCGCTTGCCGTTGCAAGTGCTAGCAATGCTTGCACGCCTATCCTCACGGCGCTATCATTGCTAGCACATGGTTATTTAGGAGCAGACCGATGGCACAGCTCATGGTTCGCAAGTTGACGGAAGAATTGGTCAGGGCGTTGAAGCAGCGCGCTGCCAAACATAATCGCAGCGCGGAACAGGAGCATCGGGAAATTCTTCAGGCTGCGCTGCGCGGACCCCGACGCCGGACTCTGGCGGATGTACTGGCATCCATGCCAAACGTTGGTCACGACAATGACTTCGCAAGAGAGCAAGTGGATCGCCGAGGCTGACCGTGTTTTTGGTGGATACCGATGTCATCAGCGAGGCACGCAAAGGCAACAAAGCCAATGCCGGCGTGCGCGAGTTCTTTGAAAACGCCAGTCGAAACAGCGTTGCCATCTTCTTATCCGCGATTACGATCGGCGAGCTTCGGCAGGGTGTCGACATGATCAGGCATCGCGGAGATGCTGCACAGTCTGCACGCCTTGAACGCTGGCTTGACCGCATTTGCGTCGATTACGCGGATGCCATCTTGCCCTTCGATCAGGAGACGGCGCAGATTTGGGGAAGACTACGAGTGCCTCACCCAGAGAACCCGCTCGACAAACAGATTGCCGCCACTGCGCTGATCCACGATCTGACCGTGGTGACGCGCAATACCGACCATTACCAGCCGACCGGAGTCGCGATACAAAATCCATTCATATAGGCGTATGGATCGACACTTTTGGGACTGCAGTGAATGACTGAAGAATGCCGGGCGTGAGTTGCAGCAGTGACTTTACAGACGACTTTGCTACAGTGTGCTACAAATGCTACAGTGCAGCGCATGAAAAGCCGCACCATCACTCAGCGAGAGCTTCGCAATCAATCCGGCGCAGTACTTCGTGAAGTGGAGGCGGGACGAACAATCATTGTTAGCCGAAATGGCACGCCGGTCGGAGAACTGCGGCCCATCAAGCGACGTCGCTTTGTACCTCGCGCGGCGATCGCCGACGCCGCAGAACGCGCCGCCCGGATCGATGCCGCCCAATTCCGCGCAGATCTCGATGCCGTAGTTGATCCGCACGCCAATGGCTGAGGCGACTCGCGGCGTCCTGGACACATCGGTCGTGATCGATCACGACCAGATTGATGTTGACCAGCTTCCTGATGAATCTGCGATTTCTGCTGTGACGCTTGCCGAACTCGCTGCGGGCCCGCATGCGACAGAGAACAAGGACGAGCGCGCCCGGCGCCAGGATCGATTGCAGTGGGCCGCAGCCACTTGGGATCCGTTGCCATTCGATGCAGAATCTGCGCGCATGTACGGTCGGGTGTTTTCTGCCGCGCGGGCGGCCGGACAATCGAGTCGCGCGCGTCTCGCCGACCTGCTCATCGCCTCCACGGCGGCGGCAAATGGGTTGCCTCTTTACACACGAAACCCGTCTGACTTCAGTGCCCTGAAGCGCATCCTCAAGATAGTCAAGGTGTAGCTCCAGCACTGCACAGTCTGCGCGTCTTGAACGCTGGCTTGACCGAATTTGCATCGATTACGCAGAAGCCATTTTGCCCTTCGATCAGGAGACGGCGCAGATCTGGGGAAGACTGCGAGTGCCTCACCCCGAGAACCCGCTCGACAAACAGATTGCCGCCACTGCGCTGATCCACGATCTGACCGTGGTGACGCGCAATACCGACCATTACCAGCCCACCGGGGTCACGATAGTAAATCCATTCACTTAGTCGCATGGATTGGCGCTTTTGACCCACAGCTGCCTGCGGCCAACGGCCGCTTCGCGGAAACGGAAATCCGTCTGTGTTGGATTGCATTGTCGCGCTGAGCGCTTATTCGTATGCGTCCGGAAATCCGCGTCCTAGCAGTTTAGCCCGGAACTGATTGAATGGCCTCCAGCGAAGGCAGCTGGAGATGAGTAATGGCAAAGACGCGAGGGACCGTGCGGGCGCAGCGGTCAGCGGAGGTCCGAGCGAAGTGGGCTGCGCACGTATCGGCGTGGCAGGCTGGCGGCGGCCGGCAGTCAGAGTACTGCCGCGAGCGTGGACTCGACCAAAGTACTTCAGCATTTGGAAAGGCCGGCTGCTCCGGGCCGGCGTTGCACATAGCAACCTAGCGCCGTCGCAGCCGGCCGCGCCATTGCCGGCGTTGGTGCCGGTCATGGTGAAGCCGGCGCGCATGGACGAGTCGGTCGGGCGGTCCGAGCCGATCCGCGATGCGGAGTTCGGGCTCGGCGTCACGTTGCCGAACGGTATTGCGTTGAACTTCCGGTTGCCGTCGGTGCGGGCACTACCGCCGCTGCTCGCCGAGCTCTCTCGACCGTCGTGCTGACGCTGCCGCCCGACACGCGGATTTTCAGTCTCATGATAAGAAATGGTCAACGCATTGAATTAGTCGCGGTAAACGCAAAGTGGTGCCAAGCGGGCGAACCCCACACCACGTTAGCTAGTACATGCCCGGTTATGAGCATAGCCGTACCAGTCAAAGTGGCGCGGTGAATGCGGCCCAGCGATACAAAATCGAACGCAAAGAGCGGGAGCAAGAGCGCGTAGACGTACACATCCTGTCCCCAATGGTGCGAAAGGCTGGCGCCTGGAAGAAACCACCACATCCGATCGACGGCCGCCTGCAGAAGTATCGCGGTCGCGAAGATCATGTAGCGCTTGTGGCTATCTGGCCGCCTTCTGGCGAGGAATGCCCAGGTGAAGAAGACGACGAAAAGCACGAGCTCGACCACTTCCAGGAAAAGCAGGTCGTACTGGAAATGCTCTACCGGAAGAACTTCGGCGAGAAGTTTCCGTCGCGAGGCAATGATCATTGACAGACCAACCAGGGGCGCGAGTGCCAACGACAATACCCCCAGCTTCCGGTGCTGCCGCACGGATCCAGAGGCGGCCAGGGTGGTCTGGGTAATGAGGAGCGCTAACCAGGTCGTCATGATCGCGCCGTGGATCCAAGCAACAGGATGGATTTCATACGCGCCAGAGAAATGTTCATGCAAATTTGGGGCGAAACCGACTACAGCAACAACTGCATAAAACCACGCGAGCGCGACGAAGAAGTAGCGCTGGAACCCAGGTCGGCTCATTGCCGAGAGCCCGACATGTTCTCGGCCAAACGTGGGTTGGCTCGGCGTAATTGCCGATTGCTGCATTTCAATCTCCCAGGCGGCACTAGTTGCCGCTTCGGTTAAGGACATACAACGTCCGTGTTTAGAGGCCGCCCTACGCGGCCCGTGTCGGACGCGATTCTAGGGGGTGTTTACGACTTTTGACAAAAAGTAACGCTTTCCTGTGGATAACTGATCACTCTCCGCGACCGTCTGCTTCTGGGCGGTAAATTCGGGGTAGTGAGTGTCCGGGTTTGTTAAGGGTTGCCCGATATCTGCCCATGAACGCTGAGCATGCCATACCCGGTGAGGGTTGAGGGCAGATGTCGGGGAAGCCCCAAGGGAGGAAAGCGCGGCGCCGGACTGCGGCCTTCCGCGGCAGCGATGAGCTATGGGGATTTGAACGGAGGCACCAGGCTCGGCGAGCCAGATAGTGGAACCGACGCGTAGGCCACGGCGCCGACGGTATCAAGTTTGATGAGGTCGGAGCCGGATAAAGACGGCTGTGGCCGGCATGAG
>JANMXI010000148.1:0-8127 GCA_031394735.1 Pseudomonadota bacterium
GCACTCCAGGGTGTCGAGGCAGTCGGCGATATTCGCGGCCGAGGATTCTTCGTCGGCGTCGAGTTCGTTGCGGACCGCGCGACGAAGGCGCCGTTCGATGCCGCTCAACAGCTCAGCGCGCGCATCGGCAAGCATGCCGTGGACCGCGGGCTGTTGTGTTACGCCATTTCCGGGAACGTCGACGGCGTGCGCGGCGATGCAGTGATTCTGGCGCCACCGTACATCACTACACGCGAGCAATTGGCGGAGATCACGGGGATTTTCGCCGAGTGCGTTCGGGCGGGATTGCGGGAAATCGGGCGCGGTTAGCATTTAAACTTTTTCGGTTGAGCATACGTGGATACAAACGTCACCTTAGATCTGGGGCGCTCTCTGGTGTAGGCTGTGAAACTGACCTCCACGATTGGGTAAGGGAAGGAGTCGGCAGTGGATGCCCGGGTACAACGAATGCAACAACGCTCGCCGGACGCAAGCGTTCTTCTGGAGTTGTTTGTCGTATTAATTGTCGCCGGCTGCATGTTGATCGTGTCGTGCAAATCGGTTATCGACGTTCAGCGGCATCTTGGCCGGCATCGCGATACCTGCCTATCAGGACTACACGATCCGGGCACAGGTTACGGAGGCATTCAGCCTAGCATCAGAACTCAAGGGCCCCATTCAAGAATATCGCAAGGAACGTGGCAAGCTCCCGGCCAACAACGATGCAGCCGGCGTTCCAGATGCGGACAAGCTCATCGGCAATTACGTCACACGCGTGGATGTCAGCGACGGCGCAATCAGCGTGACGTTTGGCAACTTCGTCAATCAATCCATCGCCGGCCACATATTGACCCTGCAGCCCATCGTCGTGAAGGGAAGTCCTGCCAGTCCGATGTCGTGGCGATGCGGCTATCGCGGAATTCCCAATGGCATGGAAGCAGTGGGTAGCAACAAAACCAATGTTGATCGGCGTTATCTTCCCTCGACGTGTCGGAGTTGAGCATACGGGTAAGGCTGGCTCCCCATCGGGCACTGGTCGTCACGGTCAATTGATGAAAGTAGGCGCGATCCTATTCGACATGGACGGCACACTGATCGACTCCAACGAAGCGTCAGAGGGCCTATGGCAACGCTGGGCTGCCTTGAATCACGTCCCCATGGAACGGATCCGCGCCGTGCACCATGGCCGGCGACCGGAAGAAACCATCGCTATTGTCGCGCCTCACCTGAACGCCGTCGAGGAAGCGAAGCTTCTGTACCGCGAGCAAGAGGATCTGACCAGCGGCATCTATCCGATCGCCGGTGCCAAAGCGTTTTTCGATTCGGTTCCCTGGGACCAGTCCGCGTTGGTAACCGCCGCGACGCACGCCATCATGAGCTTGCGCTTTCAGGTTGTGGGAATGGTGCCGCCGAAGGTGTGCGTGACATCGGAAATGCTGTCAATTGGCAAGCCCGACCCCGAAGGGTATCTCAAAGCCGCAGCTTCACTGGGTTTTGAACCGAGCGACTGCATCGTATTTGAGGACGCGCCGGCAGGATTGATTGCGGCGCATCGAGCGGGCATGCGCTCGGTGACCATTTTGACCAACTATTCTGAAGGCGCATTACGGCAGGAATTGGGAACTCAGATCTCCTCCGTTGCATACCTGCCAGATCTCCAGCACGTCCACTATCTCGACGGGATGCTCCACCTGCCCCACTAGATATGCCTTACGATGGCGATGAGCAGCCGGGTCTCAGCGACCCCAGAAGGTACCGACGATGTCACAGCCAGTCTCTTCCAGCTGGGAGTTCACGCTCTCGCTCCCCTTGGGCGTCGTGGACAACCAGCTGCGCAAGGTCGAGGAGCAATTGAGGGCGCTGAACATGAAGGCAGTGGATTTCGGTGAAAAGTGCGACGATCGCCCTCTTCGACTGCTTGTTACCGCCCGGCTCGAGAAAATCAGTGGGCTGGTGGATTCAATCGCCGCCCTCGTGACACGCATCGATGCAGATATTCAGGCTAGAGTAGCAATACCCGCGCGACGATTGCGTGAGGAGGAAACATCTGTCGCTGAAAAAGACCACTCGTCGAAAGAGTCTGCGCGTTTCATGCGCAAACCTCCGCCGGATCAGGATGACTGAGGAAGCACGCCGGCGACTACTGCGGCGCCACTCCCAGTTGTCTCAGCATTTCCGTCGTATCGAACTCAGACCATTCATCGCGGATCTTGCCGGCTAGGATCTGCCACACGGTGATGCCACGAACTTCGATTGACCGGCCGTTAGCCCCGACACGTAGTCGCCCTCGGCAATCATCCGGTCGACACTGATGACGAGATCCGGAAAAGCCGCCTTCCAGCCTTGCGCCATGGCCTGATCTTCAGCCAGTCCCACATTGTCGTGAAGCCTATGAAATTGCCTTAGTCATACGAGGCCCCCTTTGTCGCGCGTGGATCACGAGGGCTTGCGTTTGACCGCGATTCCCAGCACCTCGAAGTGCGCGCCGCGAAGCAGTACGCTCGCCCCAAGAAACGCACGCGCAGGAAATCCGTGCGGAAAATACCCCCGATATACCTCGTTGAACAAATCGTACAGCGTCAGGTCCGTGCAATGAATCTGCATGGAGACCACATCGTCCATCGTCAAACCTGCCGCCTCCACCGTCGCCTTGACGTGGTCCATTGCCAATTTGGCCTCGGTGCGCGGATCAGCCGCAGCCCTATCGGTTTTCGGGTCCAATCCGATACTTCCGCTGAGATAGAGCGTGTCACCGACGAGCACTCCATCGCTGAAAGGCAACGACGCACGTGAGGGGTTTGGACTGAGATTGACAAAATGCCGACTTGGCTCAGCGGCGGTCCCCTGAGCCCCCACCAGAACCAACGCGATCATCATCGCAGTCTTGTGTAGCATTCCCAATCTCCCTTTTTTCAATCCGCGCGTTTCAGCGGAAACGCTTTGTGCCGTATTGCCGACGTTGGCGATGCAAGCATAATGCAAGCAGCCGTCCGTATGCTAGCCTTCATCAAACGCATGCCATTTCGACTGCGTACTGTTGGAGCGACCAGTCGATGAACATCACCCGCCCCTTGCAATCCGATGAACCGATTGAAGGCTTCAACGTACCGCAGCTTTACAACCTGGTATACACCAGCCACGCCGTAACGGGTGTTGACGATGCTGCGGTCAGGCGCATCATCGAGACTTCGCAGATCAACAATCCGCGGCAGGGAATCACCGGCCTGCTGGTGTATGGAAGCGGCATTTTCTTTCAATGGTTGGAAGGCCCACGCGACAATGTGACCACGTTGATGGCGGCCATCTCGGCGGACTCACGACACGATACAGTCGTTGTTCTAAGCGAAACCGATGAGTTGACCGAGCGCGTATTTCCGGACTGGAGCATGGAACTCGTCACGTCCGAAGACATCCGCGACGTGTTGCTCGATGCCTTAAACGACACAGACGAGGCGAAAGCCGCAAAAGCGTTGCGCACCCTCCTGGCGGAGTTGGATTCAGCCGAGGCGGAAGCTTAGTTTATCGCGATGGCGCATCGCCAATGACGACCAGCGCAACCCGACATTCCCCGCGGCTGGCGCGATAGTCTGCCTCGAAGCGGCCGCCGACCACTCCTTTGAGCCGTGCCGGCCGCACTGATCGTTGCACCGGACCGTCGTACACGGACTCCGCCGCATCGCCGCTCTCCACGCCACTGCCCTTCCAGTCCGCTGCAAATCCGTTCAAGAACGTCAGACAATCTGTGAAACTGGAGGTGCGTCCCGCGCGGCGCTCGTAGCGCAACGCGGTCACCCGATCTGCCTGCAACAAGGCCATCACGCGCAACTCCTCGTCACGCCAGCGCATCTGCGTATCCACCGACGGCCCACGCCACGATCCACAATCGGCACCGAAGGAAGCCGCTTCGCCCCAACGCGACAGAACTTGCGCCAGCGTTTCACCGATCGCCGCCGGCGGACGCGCTGGATCGAAATCCAGCGCCACCGCATGCGCGCTCGCGAACGCGAGCAACAGACCGAACCACGACCGACGCACGGCGTGACTGCTCAAGGCGCCTTGAAAGTCGGCGCCACGTCCATGGCCGGATTCTGATCGAAGAAATTCTGCGGCCGGATCATAAAGCCCGCAAACAGCGTCGGCATGAGTGGCCAATCCTCGGAGCGCGGAACGTGGCGGAATCCAACCGTGTACCAGAACACGAGATCCTTGTTGACGATGTCCTGTCGATCGGCAACGTACTGCGGCAGGCCGTCGCCGCCCTTGCTCTGATTGGGAAAATCGCCGCCGGCATACAACTCTTCCGGACGATATTGAGTGACCCACAATTGCTCCGCCGAGAACGCTGCGCGCTGCTGCGGCGGGTCGTCCGGCGACAGCAGAGATTGATCTGCATGGCCAGGCAGGATCACGTAGCCGCGCGGATAGCCCGTCTTGGAGGACTGTGCCGGATTGATGATGCGCCAGAACGTGCGGTGCAAATCGCTGGCCACAGGCCCTTCCTGCGCAACCGACTCACTATGCACCGTCCACAGACTGCGACGCGGATTGTCAGCCGGCAACCGGCTCGGCACCAGCTTGTCTTCGACGAAGGTGTTGTTCTGCCCGTCGACGTCAAGATCTAGCCGGAAATTGATGTAGTGATCGTGATTGATGGCCACCAGATTCGGCGCCACCAGCGTGCCGTAGGCAGTGTCGGCCGCGGCCGTCGGATCGCTCAAGGTTTTACTCAGCACACCCTTCACCGAATCGATCCCGGTAGCGCCGACGCGTACGGCGATCTCGCCCTTCTGATTAAAAACGTAGTCGATCAAGTAGTCGTAATTGCCCACGGTGGGCACAAAGCGCACGACGAGCTCGGTCTCCGGCCGGCTCTCATGAGTCTGATCGAAGATTTCATAATGACGCCACACCGGGTCGCCCGTGGCACGCTCGAACACGCACACGATCTTCTCCATCGCCACCGGCTTGCCGCGATCATCACCCAGCGTGATGGACAAATACGTTGCATTGGCCGGGCAATCGCGCCCTTCCGCCAAGGGTGACGCGAGGACGGCAAATCCGTATTCGCCGATGTCCATATAGGCCTTGAAAGACCAGGTCGGCGACGGGTCCATGTAAGGCACGAACATTTCAGAAGGAGAAATCTGATACGCAACCTGGCGTTTGGTGCCGTGATCGTCGTAATTCACCAGCGATGCGACCGCGCCCACGCGCCGGTCCATGCGCAGGTGAAAGGACCAATTGTCCCAGCGCACCATGCCGCCTGAAATTGTGTAGTTGGCGCCCTGTGACGCAGTGATTTCCACCGGCTTGATCTGCGGACGGTACTTGTCGATCTTTGCATACTCGTGAGACGGTGCGATCGCAGGCACGGGCACCACGCCCAGGTCGATCAGTCGCAGCACCTTCTTCGTATCCAGATCCACTACTGCCATCAGCCCCTCTATGGGCCGCGCAAAAATATTGTTGGTGCGATCGCTCATGTCGAAACACGGCACGTTCATGAGCCGTAAAGCCCGCGGCGTGCCTGCGCCGAAGTAGCCGGTCGCCAGAGGGTTACAGGTGATGCCGTCGTACTGCGTATAACCGCGCAGTTTCATCGCCTTGCGCCAGCCGGCATCCGCCTTGACGATGTCGGTGGCGCCGAGGATCTCCTCCAGCAGAAAGCTCGCCTGTTGATCCTTGATCTCGACCCAATTGGCGATCTTGCCCGCGGTGATGTCGACCACGCCTTCATACAGCCGGCGCTTCTGCCGCAGATTGACGTAAGCCTGCCGATGCAGCTCGACTCCCTCATGCCATGCCAGGACCTCCGCCTTGGGCGGTTCCTGCAGCCGGATGATGCCGAAACGGCCCGTATCGTCGACGAGCTTTGCGGCGCGTAACACCTGTACGGTTTTGTTCAATTCATCGGCGTTCAATGCATCCAAAGGATGCGACGCAGCGCTGGATGCTCCCGCATACGACAGACCCAGCAGCATCAACGTCAACGGCAGGCGACAGCGGCTCTTCATGCAACATCCTCTCTAGTGCTTGGCTTGCGATTCGAATGCCACCCAGGCCTGATCGACCAGGTAGGCGTGAATCGCGGTGACATCGTCAGTCGACAACACGTCGTCGAAGCGCGCCATGCCTAACGGCAGCAGCGCACCCTTTAACACGATGTCGGGAAAAATTGCGTGCAGCTCTACGTTAAGCCGACGCAGGTCGGGAAGCAGTCCACGCCCCATGGCGTGACAGCGCGAACAATAGCGATTGTAAAGCACCTCGCCCTGCGCAATCTGTGGCGCCGCTCCGAAGCGCGCGATGGGTTGCGCAAACGGTTGCTCTGCCAGCGGCGCAGGCTTCGGCACGGCCCCGCCGCCGAGTTTAAAGACGACGATACGGCCGTCATTTCCGTACTTGTAGGCGGCCGAGTCCGGTGCAAACGGGACGCCTGCGCCACCGCCGCCGAACCCCGCCATCACCGCTACATACTGTTCGCCGTCGACGGTGTAACTCATCGGCGCGGCCATGATCGACGTTCCAACTTCCAGCCGCGCCAACGCCCGGCCGGTATCCGATTGATACACGTTGAGGAATCCGGCCGTGTCACCGCGAATGACCAGGTTACCGCCGGTGGACAGGATGCCGCCGTCCCAGAAGCCGGTGCCTGGCTGCTCCCACACCACAGTCTGCTTGACAGGCTCCAACGCGCGACATCGCCCACCAGTCTTGACCTCGGTGGCAACGCCTTTGGAAAGATCACCCAATGTCGGCAACGGTCCGAACAGATCTTTCATCCCAGACGGATCGTAGAACTCCGGTGGCACGCTCATCACCGTGAAGGTTCCCTCAACGAGACCGGCCCGCGAGTGTTTGGAATCGAAAAACACCCAGGGCGCTTCGATGACCGGGATGTAAACCAGATGGGTCAGCTCGCTAAAAGACATGGGCTGCCAGTTGTGAGCGCCCGACATGCCGGGGACGATCAACTTGGCGGCGCGCGTATAGTCCGCCGCTTCGCTGCGCACTGGACGGCCCGTCTTGGCGTCGAGTCCGCTGGTCCAATTGACATAGGTGAACGCCTTGCCGCTCAGGAACTCACCGCTGGCGCGGTCCAATACGTAGAAGAAGCCGTTCTTCGGCGCATGCATCAGCACTTGCCGCATCCGGCCGTCCATTTTCAAATCGGCGAGAATCATCTTCGACGTCGAGGTGTAATCCCAATTCTCGCCAGGCACTTCTTGAAAATGCCAGGCCAGCTTTCCGGACTTGGCATGAATGGCGACGACGGAGGCGAGATACAGATTGTCGCCACCGCGCGGGGAGCGTTCCTTCCAGCTATACGGAGACGCATTCCCGGTTCCGATGTAGACCAGATCCAGGGCCGGGTCATAGGCCATGCCATCCCACGCGGTGCCGCCCGCGCCAAGCGACCAATCGCCGTTCGGATCCCAGGTCTCCGCGGCCGCCTTCAGGTGCGGCTGATCCTGCGCGCCGAGCTTCGGATCGCGCGGCACGGTATAAAACCGCCACGCTGGTTTGCCGGTTCGAAGGTCATATGCACTGACATAACCGCGCACGCCGAAGTCCGCGCCGCCGTTTCCGATCACCACCACGCCGCCGGCAATTTGCGGCGCGCCGGAAATCGTGTACGGCACGTGATGCGCGCGGTCCGCCGATAACAACGTGTCCGACTTCCACACCAGCGCGCCGGTCCTGGCATCCAGTGCGTGCAAAAATCCGTCAGTCGAGCCGACGAACACCCGCCCCTGCCACACCGCCACGCCCCGGTTGACCACATCGCAGCAGGCATATCGGCCCCATTGCGTATCGGGCTTTGGATCGTAGGTCCAGCGCTCGGCGCCGGTCTTCGCATCCAGCGCATACACGCGCCCCCAGATTCCGGAGGTGTACATCGTGCCGTCGATGACCAATGGGGTGGACTGCAGCCCACGGCGCGTTCCGAGCGCGTATTCCCAGGCGAAACCGAGCTTTTGTACATTGTCCGGCGTGATGAGCTTAAGCGGCGAATAGTAAGTGCCGCCCCCATCACGTCCGCCGGTGAACCATTGTCCGGGCTCCTGCGCGGCCTGTTGAAGCCGTCGCGCATCCAGCTTGCCGGCGACAATGGGCCCGGTTCCGGACTGTGCTGGGGACGCGGCA
>JANMXI010000149.1:0-30767 GCA_031394735.1 Pseudomonadota bacterium
TCTTGTTCGCCATGTGCCTTTGAAAAAACTATAACCGATTTAAAATGCTTTCAAAAGCATATATTGCTTGGGGCGCGAGCACAAGCCGCCCGCCAATTCAACCCACGAATCCGCCGACTAGGGATACCAAGTGTTGCGGCACGTCAATTCGCCGCTTGCTCGAGTACCAGCTGCGTCACCTTTTCCTGCTTGTCCGGCGGGTAGCCGTATTTTCGCAGGATTCTTTTCACGATCACCCGCAGCTGTGCGCGAACGTTTTCCCGCATGGTCCAGTCAATCGTGACATTCTTCTTGACGGTGGCGACGAGCTCGCGCGCGATGACGGCAAGGGTGGGCTCGCCGAGCACCTTGACGGCGCTGTCGTTGACCTCGAGGCCCACTGGGCAGCTGAACGCAAGTTCAAGCGTCGGCTAAACGCTAGTTTACTGACCGGCTAAACGCGAGTATCCGTGCGGGCCAATCGACCGAGCCAAGCGGCGATGAATTCGGGCAGCAAAGCTCTCAGGACGCTGAGTAGTTTTACTCAGCGCGTTGAGTAAACTGTTTGCCGGTCGGGGACTGCGCGCATAGACTCCCCAGCTGGGTATCGGTCTGTAGCTAGTCAGAAATCGGTATCCTAAATCGGCGTCAAATCAAGTGTTTACCAGTCAACTGCGCGAGCAGGTGCAAATATTGAATGACGATCGATGCGGCCCCTCACTGAAGCCGTAGCCGCGCTTTCACGTAGACCCAACGCAAGCGCATACTGCCGGCCAATTTCGGAGGTGTGCAATGTCAGGAACGATGCGTACGACAGGATCGGTGCTCATGGTGATGGTAGCGACCGCTGCCATGGCCTCGGGAATCAACGGTATCAACGGCGGGATGCCCAACCGCATCTCCATGAACGTTACAATGGCCAAGCAAACCCAGGGCGCGACGTTCGGTGAGAAAGTTCAAGCGGGCTTGCACGCCGCGGGTGGCGCCTTGGCCAGTGGCGCCAGCCTCATCATCGAGTGCGGCTCCACCGCCTGCGCAGTCGCGCTCCCGGACGGAAGCGGCTATCGCGCGGAACTCGGGTCAATGACGCTCGGCCCACTCGATGCAGCGCAGGGACTTTCGTTGCGCAAGACTGCGGGCGGAGGATCACTGCTCGGCGGCGCAATGCCGGGCGGCAGCATTCTTTCCGCTGCAGTCTCCTCGGTGGGCAACCTGAAGGGCGGTGGTGCCGCGTCCGCTTCCTACGCGGCCACTGGGCGTAGCGCCGCCCCCACCGCACTTGCGAGTCAGGTTCGCGAGGATGGCGGCATCGATGTGACAGAGCCGCTGGTCGACGGCGACTACGCGCTGACGGTAATCCTGGAAAAGGGCACGAGTGGATTGAAGGACACGTTGAAGTCGCAGGTGCGCATGGCTGCGCCGGTTCGAATTCGCATGCGACTCATCTTCAGCGCAGCGGATGGCGTGCTGCGTGTGCGACCTGATTCTGGCGACAATTCGATTTCCGAAGTGAAATGAATGGAAGGCGGATTCGGCTTCGATAAACAGCCTGATTGAGCCACTTGATCAGGATGAGCTTGACCACCGCGTGCAATTGCACGGATGCGATTAAGTTGACCAGGTCATTGCTCTTTGGCAGGCGGTACGGCCAGAGAAAACACCAGCGTCCGAAGTTCCTTGAACTGTCGCTTTGAATCGGCGTCCAGCAAGGCCACTGATTTTTCCACAGCGTCGAGCTTGCGGGCCAGCATCGAGTTGGCGGCCAAACCTGCGCGCATTTCGACAAACGCGCGGACAACGTAGACGCTCATTTCCACGGCCTGTGGGCTGTTGAGCACAGTGGCAGCCATGACCGCACCGTGTTCGGTAAATGCCAATTGGCGATATTTGCGGTGCTGCCCGCGGCTTGTCTTTAAGGTAACAGTTTGTGACCTTAAACCTGCAACATCTTGATTTGAAAGTACAAGCAGGAAATCACTGGGAAAGCGCTCGAGATTTCGGCGGACCGCCTGATTGAAGGCTTTAGTTGTTACTCCATAAAGAACCGCCAGGTCCGAGTCCAACAAGACTCGTCTGCCACCTACGATGTGGATCTTCTGCGCGATATTGGACAATGCCGAATATGCGGATTTTCTTGCTGCCCTCGAAAGAGACTGCGCTCACCGTGCCGACTTTGACATCCGGCATTTCCAACGTGTTCGTGCAAATTCGCCGTGGGTGTGCTGCCACGACTGCCTCTGGTTAGGCCGGCTTATTCCAACCCGCAAGCTGCTTACCGACGGGAAGCTCCCGGACGCGCACTCCTGTCGCCGCGAATATCGCATTGGCAATGGCAGCGCCCGCGGGCGGCACGCCCGGTTCGCCGATGCCGCCGGGAAGCGCTTCGCTCACCACGAAATGCACGTCCACTGAATACGGCGCCGCCGGCAAACGTGTGACGTTGTAGTCGTGATAGTTGCTCTGCACGACCTTGCCTTTCGCGAAGGAAATCTCGCTGTATAAAATGTTGCTCATCGCCATGATGAGCGCGCCTTCCATTTGCGCGCGCGCGCGATCGGGGTTGGCGATGAATCCGGCATCGACCGCCACGGTGGCGCGCGGCACGAGCACCGTGCCATCGTCCTGCACTTCCACCTCGACCACCATGGCGACGTAGGTCAAAAAGCTGCGCAGCATCGCCACGCCGCGTCCGCGGCCTTTGGGCAAGGGCGCGCTGCCCCAGCCGGATTTCTCTGCGGCTAACCGCACCACTTGCTTGGCGCGACCGCTGTCGAGCGGATGATCACTCCAGCTCGCATCGTAATTGCTGGCTGGCGCAACCAGACCTTCCTTTGATAAATCCACCCGCCGATCGGGGCCTATGAGATCCACCCAAAACTGAACTGGATCCTTGCCGGTCGCATGGGCCAGTTCGTCGACGAAGGAGCCGATCGCAAAGCCGTGGTGGATCGCATTCACCGAGCGGTACCAACCAATGCGCGTGTGCGCGAGCGCCGGACACACCTCGACGCTGATATGGGGAATGGCGAACGGAATATCACTCGCGCCGTTGGTGAGTTCGTCTGCTTCCGCGCCCGTGACGCCGGCCGCGAACGTCGCGGAAATCGACGGGTAAGCACTGCGATGGCGCCAGGCCACCACCGCGCCCGACGCATCCAGACCACCCTCGAAGCGATGCGCGGCGACGCTGTGATAGTAGCTGTGCTGCAAGTCATCGCTGCGCGTCCATTGCACGCGCACCGGCGCTTTCATCTCGCGTGCAAGCCACGCCGCTTCGCAGACGTAATCCGGTTTGGACTTTCGGCCAAAGCCGCCGCCCAACAACGTGACATGCACGGTGACGTGGTCGAGGTTGACTTTAAGAAATTGCGCGATGGTCTTGCGCGCATCGTAAGGAGATTGCGTCGGCGCCCACGCCTCCACTTTCCCATCGACGACGCGGGCCACAGCGACCATGGGCTCCAACTGCGCGTGTGACAGATGCGGCATGTAGTACTCAGCCGAGATCTTGTGGCTGGCGGAAGCAAGACCGGCGCTGACATTCCCCTGCGATCGTCCGGGCTGGCCGGCTGCGCGCACCGCCGCCTGCAGTGTTTGCTTGTAGGCGATGGAGTCGTACTCAGCGTTGGCACCATTGTCCCAGGTGATGCGCAGCGCATCGCGTCCCTGGATGGCGGACCACGTGTCGCTCGCGATCACCGCCACCCCGCCCAATGGCAGATAGCCGCCGGGCACGGGGGAGTTGGGCACACGCAGGACGCGCCTCACGCCGGGGACGCGCAGCGCAGCGCTGTCGTCCACCGACACGATGCGGGCGCCCCACACGGCGGGGCGGGCGATGGCGGCGGTCAACATCCCCGGCAGTAGCACGTCGGCGCCGAAGACAGCGGTGCCGCTGGTCATGGGAATCAGGTCGATCGACGGCATGGCCTTGCCCTGCCAGCGGCGCTCGGCGGGGCTCTTGACGCGCACGCGTCCTTTCGCGGGCATGGGCAGCAGACGCGCCGTGGCCACCAACGCCGCAAACGGCAGTGATCTGCCGCTGGCTTCATGCACGACGCTATGTTGACGCGCCCGTACCGTGCCGGCTTTGACGCCCCAGTGTTTCGCGGCGGCGTCCTCGAGCAGCGCCCGCATCGTCGCGCCGGCTTCGCGGTACTTCGTCAGGAAATTGCGAATGCTGGTGGAGCCATCGGTGTTCTGTGAGCCGTACTTCTTTTCATCGCCATCGCCCTGCTGCACCCGGCACTTGCTCCAGTCAGCCTCCATTTCGTCGGCGATGATCATGGGCATGGTGGTGCGGATGCCCTGGCCCATCTCGGAGCGATGGCAGATCAAGGTGACGATGCCGTCGTCGTGCAACACGATGTACGCGACCGGCGACCAAGCTCGCAACGTCTTCGCCGTTGCGGCGGCATCCAGACGGCGAATTCCCGCCGTGCCGGCGACCAGCGCCAGGCCACCCAGACCCATCAACTGAATCAAGTGGCGGCGTTGCGCATCGGTGGGAGCGTCGTGTGCACGAATGCTGTCGTACGAGACCGGAGAGTTACCCTTGTGGATCATTACCGTACCCTTGCGTGATCGTGCCAACGTGCCGTCAGATACTGACCGATGACAACGCCTTACTTCAAGGTTATTTTGCCGTGGGACGGCCAGGACCTGGGGCGTTACTCAGGCGGGCGGGCGAAACGTTCGATCAGCTACCGACCAACGCGATAATTTTTGCGCGAACGCTGGACAGTTCAGCGGGGCTCGCCTTGGCTTTGTACCTGGCCTTGCGCTCAACCCAATCCAGACTCTTGAGCTGATCAGCCAGCACAGCGCTCGAACGAACGCCGGAGACAATCACTTCGAAAGGATAGCCTTTGATGTGCGTCGTCATCGGACAGCAGAGCATAAGACTGGTCTTACCATTGTACGCAGCGGGACTGATTACTAAGGCTGGACGATGGCCGCTCTGCTCATGCCCGGCTTGGGGGGCGAATCGCAACCACACGATATCGCCCGCGTCGGGCACATACCGTCCCGCCATTACAGCAACTCTCGTCCGACCGGAGTTCCAAAATCCACACCGGCATGCAAATTCTCCGGGGTTATTTCAGCCAGAAGTTTCGTCAAATCCACCTTGCTCGTTCGAATTGGTTTGATCACGATTTGCCCGCCTTCCTCGCGCACATCAACGGCTTCATCCAAACCCAGCCGTGCAGCCTTCATGATACCGGTGGGGATTCGTACGGCAGCGCTGTTGCCCCATTTCTTGACGATCGCACGCATTAGTCAAACTCCAACAATTCGATTGCTGACCCACCTTACCAGTGATCGGGTCTATGTGTCTACAATGTATATACCACATTCGAAATATCGGGCGTCTTCTGAGCATGACGTACCATGCTCATTCTGAAGCCGGGTCGCGGGGTTGATTTCAAATGAACTGGACGCACGCACAGGCACGCGCCCTCGCGCAAACGTTGCTCAGCGCCATGCTCGCGTCCGACGCAACCCCGCCAAAATGATTAAACTGCGCCGATGAAAGCACGCGGCCATTTGTTCGTGATTGCCGCGCCATCCGGCACCGGCAAGACCAGCCTGGTCAAGGCGCTCATGCAGCGCAAGCCGACCTTGCAATTCTCGGTCTCCTACACCACCCGCAAGCCGCGACCCGCGGAGATCGACGGTCAGGACTATCACTTCGTCTCGAAGGAGACTTTTCAGAACATGATCGCCGCAGGCGAATTCCTGGAACACGCGCAGGTGTTCGACAATTTCTATGGCACCGGCGTCCAGTTGGTGACCGAAGCGCTGGAGCGCGGCCAGGACCTGTTGTTGGAAATCGATTGGCAGGGCGCGCAACAGGTGCGCAAGCGGCTGCCCGAGCGTTGCAGCATTTTCATCCTGCCGCCGTCGCGGGCTGCGTTGGAACAGCGCCTGCGAGCTCGAAGTACGGACGCAGATAGCGTGATCGAGCGCCGGCTGCGCGATTCAGTGACCGAACTGTCGCATTGGAACGAGTTTGACCACATCGTCGTGAATGACCGGTTCGAGCACGCGCTGGCGGTTCTGGAGTCGATTGTCGAAGGCCGGCCAGCGGCCAGTTCGCCCGCTCTACCCGACATTACCGCCCTGGCGGCCTCTTTACTGGCCTAAAGTCAGCGGATTTCTGCTATTCTTTTCAACCCTTTATTGGAAAGTTGCCATGGCCCGAATTACCGTCGAAGACTGTCTACAGAACGAGCCCAACCTGTTCAATCTGGTGCTGTTGGCCGCCAAGCGCGCCCGGCGCCTCGCCAATGGTGCCGAAGCCACGGTGGATTGGGAGAATGACAAGCCCACGGTCGTCGCGCTGCGCGAAATCGCCGCCGGCAACGTCACCATGGACATGCTCGAAGAGCCTGAAGAAGTCATCGAGGCCCCGGTCAGCGAACTGGACATCCCCTCCGACTTCCGTGCCCCGCAGTTAGGTCTCGGGGACTGAACGAACCGGTCTAACGCGTTCTGCCCGTGAATTACGCCTCTTCCATCCTTGGTTTTTTGCCCGGTGGAAGACGCGCCACGGGAATCAGTCAGCTATTGGAAAAACTCGAAGCCTACCTGCCGCCGGCGCAGGTGGAACGGGTGCGCGATGCGTATGAGTTCGGCGCCGAAAAGCACCGCGGCCAGAAGCGCATGTCGGGCGAGCCGTACATCACCCATCCGGTGGCCGTAGCCGACATCCTCGCCGATCTGCGCCTCGACGCCGATACCATCGCGGCGGCCATCCTGCACGACGTCATCGAAGACACACCGACCGCGAAGGCGGAAATCGCCGGCCTGTTCGGCCAGGTGGTGGCCGAGCTCGTGGACGGCGTCAGCAAGCTGGACCAGATCCAGTTCAAGAACCGTCAGGAAGCGCAGGCGGAAAGCTTTCGCAAGATGCTGCTCGCCATGGTGCGCGACATCCGCGTCATCATGGTCAAACTCGCCGATCGCATGCACAACATGCGCACTGTGGGCGCCATGCCACCGGTCAAACGCCGCCGCACCGCGCGCGAGACCCTGGAAATTTACGCGCCCATCGCCGAACGCCTGGGTTTGTACACCGTCAAACTGGAACTCGAAGACCTGGGATTCCGCGCCTTATATCCGCACCGTTACAAGGTGCTGGAGCGCGAACTGAAACGCGCGCGCGGCAACCAGAAGGAATTCATCAGCAAGATTTCCGAGAACTTCAAGACTGCGCTGAGCAAGTCCGCGATCAACGGCAACGTCGAAGGCCGCGAGAAGCATCTGTACAGCATCTATCGCAAGATGCAGAACAAGGGCATTTCCATCAACGAGATGGTGGACGTGTACGGCTTCCGCATCATCGTCGACACGCAGGACACCTGTTACCGAGCGCTCGGGCTGGTGCACAGCCTGTACAAGCCCATGCCGGGACGCTTCAAGGACTACATCGCCATTCCGCGCGTGAACGGTTATCAGTCGCTGCACACCACACTGTTCGGCCCCAACGGCATTCCCATCGAGGTGCAGATCCGCACCGAGGAAATGCATCGCATCGCCGAGTCCGGCATTGCGGCGCATTGGAAATACAAAACCGGGGAGGGCAGCTCCGGTGACGAGGAGCACGATCGCGCGCGCGAATGGCTCGCGAACCTGGTGCAGATCCAGGAAGGCGGCTCGTCCGAAGAATTTCTCGAAAGCGTCAAGGTCGATCTGTTTCCCGACAAGGTGTACGTGTTCACCCCCAAGGGAGAGATTCTGCGGCTGGCAAGCGGAGCGACTGCGGTGGACTTCGCGTACGCCATTCACACCGACGTGGGCAACCGCTGTGTCGCCGCCAAGGTGGATCGACGTCTGGTGCCGCTGCGCACCACGCTGCGCAATGGCCAAACCGTCGAGATCATCACCGCCAAGGGTGCGACGCCCAATCCGTCCTGGTCGAATTTCGTGGTCACCGCCAAGGCGCGCGCCGCGATCCGGCAGTACCTGAAAAACCTCAAGCGCGGCGAAGCGGCAGAGCTCGGCAAGCGATTGCTGGGACAGGCGCTGGACGAGTTCTCGGTGTCCTTGAAGAAAATTCCCGCGCCGCGCATCGACGCGGTGGTGAAGGAACTGGACCTGATGGACGCGCAGGAGCTGTACGAAAAGATCGGCCTGGGCGAACGACTCGCGCCGCTGGTGGCGCGCAGCCTGCTCCCGGCCGCCGATGCCGGAAGGGAGGCGGCAGCGCCTGCGAGCGCCGCCGGGCCGTTGATGATCGCCGGCACCGAAGGCCTGCTGGTCACGTATGCGCGCTGCTGTTTCCCAATTCCGAACGATCCCATCATGGCGTACCTGAGCGCCGGCCGCGGCGTGATGATTCATCGGCAGAACTGCCCCAACCTGGCCGAGTACCGCAAGCAGCCGGAGAACTGGCTTTCCGTCGCCTGGGAAAACGCCGGCGATCGCGTGTTCGCCTCGGAGATCAAGGTGCAGGTCACGAACAAGATGGGCGTTCTCGCGGCCGTGGCCTCGAGCATTGCCGAAACCGAAACCAACATCGATCACGTCTCGCTGCTGGAGCGCGACGGCGACACGTCGTCCTTGAAATTCGAACTGCAGGTGCGCAACCGCAAGCAACTGGCGCGCATCCTACGAACGGTGCGCGGCATGCCCGACGTGCTGCGCGTCGCGCGTTCCATCGCCACCAAAACCGGCTAACATCAGCGCATGGCAAAACACATCATTTCGACTCCCGATGCGCCGGCCGCCATCGGCCCGTATTCCCAGGCGGTTCGCGTCGGCAACACCCTCTGGGTGTCCGGTCAGATCCCGCTCGACCCGGCCACCAAAGAAATGGTCGGCGGCGACATCGAGGCGCAGATCCGGCGCGTGTTCGACAACGCGAAGGCCATCGTCGTGGCCGCCGGCGCCACCTTCGATGACGTGGTGAAGGTCAACCTCTATCTGCTGGACCTCGCCAACTTTGCGCTGGTCAACAAGATCATGGCCGAGTATTTCCGCGAACCCTATCCCGCACGCGCAGCCATCGGCGCGGCATCCCTGCCGCGCGGCGCACAGATTGAGATGGAGTGCATCGTCGCGCTTTGAGCCCTGAGCCTGTCGTGCCGAGTGCGACCCCGCCGCGACCGGTGACGGCACTGCGTGGCGTCGGCGAGGCGTTGGCGCGGCGACTGCAGGTGCTCGGTGTCCATACCGCACAAGATCTGTTGTTTCTGCTGCCGCAGCGCTACGAAGACCGGACGCGCATCGTGCCATTGGGCGAATTGCGCGCCGGCATGCGCGTCGCCGTCGAAGGCGAGGTGCAGCTCACCGACATCGCCTTTCGCGGCCGGCGGCAGATGCTCTCGCGCATCACCGACGGGTCGGGCTCGCTGACGCTGCGATTTTTCTATTTCACCGCGCAGCAACAGCAGGGGTTGGCGCGCGGTACCCGCATCCGCTGCTTCGGCGAGATCCGTCGCGGCTCGGCCGGGCTGGAGATCGTGCATCCGGAATATCGGCGCGCGCCCGCTGCAGGAACCGAAGCCGGTGAGGATCATTTGACGCCCATTTATCCTGCCACCGAAGGCGTGACGCAGGGTCGCTTGCGCATGCTGATGGGGTTGGCGTTGCAGGAGCTTGCCAACGAAGAACTGCGCGACTGGCTCCCGCCCGAACTGCTGCAGCGGGCCGAGCTGCCCACTTTACGCGAGGCTTTGCTGCTGGTGCATCGCCCCCCGGTCGATTGTCCGGTGGAGGATCTCATGAGCTGGCGCCATCCGGCGCAGCGCCGACTCGCCTTCGAGGAATTGCTCGCACATCAGCTGTCGCTGCGTCTGCTGCGCCAGAAAATCCAACACGAACCCGGTTGGCCGCTGCCGGGCGACGATCGCTTGAAGAATCAGCTTCTCGCGGCGCTGCCCTTCAAGCTGACCGGTGCGCAATTGCGCAGCTTGGCGGAAATAGAGCGCGACCTGGCGCGCGATCAGCCCATGCTGCGTCTGGTCCAGGGCGATGTCGGTTGCGGCAAGACGCTGGTGGCGGCGCTGGCCGCGACGCGCGCCGTGCAGGCGGGGTTTCAGGTCGCGCTGATGGCGCCCACCGAATTGCTGGCGGATCAGCATGCGCAGAATTTTCAGCGCTGGTTCACGCCCTTGAACGTACCGGTGGCACTGCTCACCGGACGCCAGACCGGCCGCGCCCGCGCGGCGCTGCTCGAGGGCATTCGCGAGGGCCATGCGCCCATCGTGCTGGGCACGCACGCGTTGTTTCAGGAGGGCGTGCAATTCGCATCGCTGGCGCTCGCCATCGTCGACGAACAACACCGCTTTGGCGTGCATCAGCGTTTGGCGCTGCGCGAGAAGGGTTCCCGCGATGGCCGTCAGCCGCATCAACTCATCATGACGGCGACGCCGATTCCGCGCACGCTGGCGATGACCGCCTACGCCGACCTCGACGTGTCGGTGATCGATGAACTGCCGCCGGGGCGCACGCCGGTCAAAACCGTGGCGTTGTCGGAAACGCGGCGCGATGAAGTCGTGCAACGCATCCGCAGCGCCTGCCTGTCCGGACGGCAGGCGTATTGGGTGTGCCCGTTGATCGATGAATCCGACGAGATGCCGTATCAGGCCGCGGAAGAAACCGCGCAAGTCTTGGCGGAAGCACTTCCGGAACTGCGAGTCGGCCTCGTCCACGGGCGCATGCCGGCGCCGGCGAAGGAGCGCGCCATGCGCGACTTCAAAGAAGGCTTGATCCAGCTACTGGTGGCTACCACCGTGATCGAGGTGGGCGTGGATGTGCCCAACGCCAGTCTCATGGTCATCGAAAACGCGGAACGGATGGGGCTCGCGCAGTTGCATCAGCTGCGCGGCCGCGTCGGCCGCGGCACGCATGAAAGTTCCTGCCTGCTGCTGTATCGCTCGCCGATGTCGCAACTGGGCCGCGAGCGGTTGGCGGTGATGCGTGACACCAATGACGGCTTCGAAGTCGCGCGCCGCGATCTGGAACTACGCGGTCCCGGTGAACTGCTCGGCACGCGGCAGACCGGACTGCAGCAGATGCGCGTCGCGGACCTGATGCGCGATGCGGATCTGCTGCCCGATGTACAGCGCGCTGCCGAACGCCTGCTGAAGCGTTGGCCGGGCCATGTACAGCCCTTGATCAGCCGCTGGGTGGGACATGCCGAGCAATACGGCCGGGTCGGGTAGAATGCGCCGATGCTGAACGACCCTTCCGCCGATGCCGCGCGTGCCGACTGGCTCCCCGCCGAACGGCTGGGCCAGGCCAAGATCGAGCCCGGGGTTCGCTCGTACATGATCGGCAAGGGACTGCTCACCGACCGGCTCCGCGATGTCGGCGGCGGCCTGTTCTCGCTGCGGCTCATCGAGCAGAACACCGCGTTGCTGGATGCGGCACAACGCGGGCTTCTGCAGCGCAATGACAGCGCGGGGCTGATCCGCGAAGTGAAGATGTTCTGGCGCGAAACGTTGTGGGTGTATGCGCAATCCCTCATCCCCGACTCGACGCTGAATGCGCATCCGTGGCTCGCAGAACTGGGCGATGCTGCATTGGGCGAGACCTTGAACGGCATTTCCGGCGTCGAGCGCAGCTCCTACGAATACGCCTGGCTGGTCGCCGACCACCCTCTCACTGCGCGTGCGTTTCTGGGCGCAGACATCAAGCCGTCGGGGTTGTGGGCACGTCGCTATCGATTCACGCTGCACGGCGCACCGCTGCTCGTGCAGGAGCTTTTCTTTCCGGCCATCGGCCAGGTGTAGGAAGACACGCGTGCGACTGCCTCGCTCAGGGGATGAACTGGTCCAGCTATTGATGCAACGCTGGCGGTGGTTCCTGTACCGCGTGCGCTTTCATTCCGTGACCACGACGCATCTGCCGCGCGCTCTGGCCACGTTGAGTGAATATGCCCGGCTGATGCGGTTGGACAAGCCGATCGGCATCTGGCTGTTGCTGTGGCCGACGCTGTGGGCCCTGTGGATTTCCGCCGATGGATTTCCCGACCCGAAGGTGTTCCTGGTGTTCGTCTGCGGCGTGGTGTTGATGCGCTCCGCCGGTTGCGTGATCAACGATTACGCAGACCGCGACATCGATCCCCAGGTGGAACGCACGCGCGCGCGGCCGCTCGCCGTGGGCAGCGTCTCGACCTTGGAAGCGTTGGTGCTGTTTGCGATTCTGGTGTTGAGCGCTCTGATCCTGGTGCTGCAGATGAATCGCCTGACCTTGTTGCTGGCGGTGGTGGGCGCGGCGCTGACCGTGACCTATCCCTTCTTCAAGCGATTCTTCTCGCTGCCGCAGTTCTACCTGGGTGTGTCCTTCGGCTGGGGCATTCCCATGGCGTTCGCCGCGCACACCGAGAGCGTACCACGCGTGGCGTGGCTGCTGTTGATGGCCAACATCGCCTGGAGCGCCGTGTACGACACGATTTATGCGATGGTGGACCGGGACGACGACCTGAGAATCGGCGTGCGTTCCACCGCCATCCTGTTCGGTGAGTCCGACCGTCACATCATCGCCGCGCTGCAAGGGATTACGCTGCTGGCCCTGTACCTGGTCGGGCTCGCTGCAGACCTGCGCGGCTGGTATGACGCAGGCCTGTTCGTCGGCGCACTCTTTTTTCTGCGTCATCTGGTCATGATCCGGAAGCGCGACCGGCAGCGATGTTTCGACGCTTTTTTGAACAATCATTATTTCGGCATGGCGGTGTTCATCGGCATCGCGCTCGACTACCTGTTCCGAACCTAAACGCCCGCGCGCGCCACCGTCAGACCCACCACGCAGGCCGCGCCGCCTGTCTTTAAAACTCCACCGATCTCCTGCAACGTCGCACCGGTGGTCAGCACATCGTCCACCACGCCGATGCGCAACCCTCGCACCACCCGCCGCAGTTCAAATGCGCCGTGAACATTGTCATGACGTGCCTCAGCCGGCACCAGAGTCTGCGGCTGCGTCGCGCGCGTGCGAATGACGGCACGCTTCAACAGCGGCAGCCGCAGACCCGCAGCCAGGGGCCGGGCAATTTCGACCGATTGATTGAAGCCGCGGGTGCGCAGCCGCCCGACATGCAGAGGCACGGCCAGCAGGCAATCCAACGCGGGATTGCGGGAGTGTTGCTGCCAGCGGCGCAGGCAGGCCAACCCGAGCACGCGGGCATAGGCCAGCTGCGCCCCGAACTTGAGCTCCCGTACCAGGCCGGCCACCGGGAACTCATAGTGAAAGGCGGACCAGACCAGGTCCAGAGGCGGGCTGGCCGCGGCGGGCTGCTCGCAGAGTGGGATTTCCGCTTCACAGGCCGCGCACAGATCGAATCCGGCGGCGGCGCCGGCATCCCCGCACAAGACGCAGGTGGGCGGAAAGGTCCAGGTATCCACGGCGGCAGCCAGCTTCGTTAACCACATGACCAGCCTTAGGTTGACTATCAACGGCGCGAACAGAATACTGCGCCTCATCGACGTCGCCGCGCCCAAAAGCGGCCTGAAAGGGGTGATTCGTGAACCAGCAGACATCAAGCAGCGCCGCCGTGCGCAACGACTGGACCGTGGCGGAAGTTCGGGCGCTGCTCGCGCAACCGTTCATGGACCTGCTGTTTCAGGCGCAGCAGGTGCACCGGCAATATCACGTTGCCAATGAAGTGCAGGTCAGCACCCTGCTCAGCATCAAGACCGGCGCCTGCCCCGAGGACTGCGCTTACTGTCCGCAGAGCATCCGCTACGACACGGGGCTCGCCAATGAAGAACTGATGCAGGTGCAGGACGTGGCGGCGCGCGCCAGCAGCGCCAAGGCCGCCGGCGCGACGCGCTTTTGCATGGGCGCGGCCTATCGCTCGCCCAAGCCCAAAGATCTGCGCAAGGTCATCGCGATGATCCGTGAGGTCAAGGCGCTCGGGCTCGAGACCTGCGCCACCTTAGGGATGCTGACCCCTGATCAGGCGCTGGAGCTGAAGGCGGCCGGGTTGGATTACTACAATCACAACCTCGACACCTCGCCCGAGTATTACGAAAAGATCATCAGCACCCGCACCTATCAGGATCGGCTGGACACGCTGCAGAGCGTGCGCGACGCCGGCATGAACGTGTGCTGCGGCGGCATCGTCGGCATGGGGGAGACCCCCGCCGACCGCGCCGAGCTGCTGCAGATCCTGGCCACGCTGCCGGAACATCCACAGAGCGTGCCCATCAATCAGCTCGTGCAGGTGCAAGGCACGCCGCTGGCCGGCAGCGCACCGCTGGACCCTTTTGATTTCGTGCGCACCATCGCGGTGGCACGCATTCTGATGCCGCTCTCGCACGTGCGGCTGTCAGCAGGGCGCGGTGAGATGAGCGATGAAATGCAGGCGCTGTGCTTTCTCGCCGGCGCCAATTCCATCTTCTACGGCGAGAAGCTGCTGACCACCGGCAATCCCGACACCGAACACGACCGGCGGCTGTTCGAGCGTCTCGGACTGGTGCCCGAACCCCTGCACAACCACAGCCAGGCTACGCTTGCCCACACGCGCGGCGCCACCGCGCACGGCTGATCGGTGAACGCGCAGCGCCAGCGCGCACAGCTGCGGTTGAGCGACGGACTGCGCGCGCTGGAATCCGCGCATCTGCTGCGCCGTCGCCGTACGCGCGAGCGTGCGCTGCTGAATTTCTGCAGCAACGACTACCTGGGCCTGAGCCGTCATCCGCAGGTCATCGAGGCGATGGTCCGCAGTGCAGAGCGCGACGGAGTCGGCAGCGGCGCCTCGCATCTGATCAGCGGTCACTCGCGCGAACATGAACTGCTGGAACTGGAACTGGCCGCCTTCCTGGGCCGCGAACGCGCGCTGCTGTTTTCGACCGGCTACATGGCCAATCTCGGCACGGTCGCGGCGCTGCTCGAACGCGACGCCGTGGTGCTGCAGGACAGCCTCAATCACGCCTCGCTCATCGATGCCGCAGTGCTCAGCAAAGCGCAGCGGCTGCGCTATGCGCACAATGACGTCGCGGAAGCTGCAGCGCTGCTGGAGGCTCGAGAACACGAGAGTCCCGCCGCCCTCATCACCGACGGTGTGTTCAGCATGGATGGCGATCTGGCGCCGTTGCCGGCGCTGGCACAGCTTGCCACCCAACACGGCGCATGGCTGGTGGTGGACGATGCGCACGGCATCGGCGTCTTGGGCGAACACGGCGGCGGCTGCGTCGAACACTATGGATTGAACGCGCGGGACGTGCCGGTCCTCATCGGCACTCTGGGCAAGGCGTTCGGGACGTTCGGCGCCGTCGTCGCCGGCGATGCGCTGTTGTGCGACTGGCTGGTGCAGAAATCGCGCACCTATATCTACACCACCGCACTGCCTCCCGCGATCGCTGCCGCCACTCGCGCCTCGTTGAGTCTGATTCAATCTGAACCCTGGCGCCGCGATGTCCTGCGTCGGCACATCGCCCGCTTTCGCGAACATGTCGTCGCGCTCGGATTGCAGTTGATGCCCTCCCATACGCCGATTCAGCCGCTGCTGCTGGGCTCCTCGGAACGCGCGCTGGCTGCTGCCGCGGCACTGGAACAATCCGGCCTCTGGGTGAGCGCGATTCGCGCACCGACGGTGCCCAAGGACACGGCGCGGCTGCGCATCACCTTCTCGGCCGCACACACGGACGCGGAGGTGGATCGTCTCTGCGACGCGCTCACCGATTTGCGGCAGCAAGGTCTGGTGTAGCCCATGCGCGAGGAGCAGGACCTGTTCGATCGGCGCGCGACCCGGCGCGCATTCACCCGCGCCAGTGGTGGATATGATGCAGCCGCGGTGCTGCAATCCGAGGTGCGCGGCATTCTGCTGCAGCGATTGGAATTGACCCGGCTGCACCCGGGCGTAGTACTGGACGCCGGCGCCGGCACAGCGCATGCCAGCCGCAGTCTCAAAGCGCGCTATCCCAACGCGCGCGTGATCGCACTCGACAGCGCCCGCGGCATGCTGCTCGAGGCGCGGCGTCAGCAGCGCTGGTGGCGGCGCTTCGAGCGCGTCTGTGCCGATGCCGCGCAATTGCCACTGCCCGATGCGAGCGTCGATCTGATCTTCAGCAATCTGCTGCTGCCGTGGAATCATCCGGACGCGGTGCTCGGCGAATTCCGCCGCGTGTTGCGTCCGGGTGGTCTGCTGACGTTGAGCAGTTGCGGGCCCGACACCTTGCGTGAATTGCGCAGCGCCTGGTCGGCGGTGGACGGCGAAGCCCACGTGCATCCGTTCATCGACATGCACGATCTCGGCGACGCGCTGGTGCGCGCCGGCTTCAACGCGCCGGTGCTGGATGTCGAGCGTTACACGCTGAACTATGCCGATGTGGGCGCGCTGCTCAAGGACTTGCGTGCCAATGGTGCGCGCAACTCACTGACGCAACGGCGCCGCGGGCTCACCGGTCGCAAGCGTCTGGCGGCCATGCAGCATGCCTACGAGCCGTTTCGCGTCGACGGGCGAATAACGGCCACGGCGGAAATCGTGTTCGCCAATGCCTGGGCGCCGCAGACTCTGCAACGCCGCGGCGACGCACTTGAAACCAGCGTATCGCTGGCCGAGATCACCGCGGAACTGCGCGCACGCACGCGAGGCTCGTGACTGTCATGACGCCTCTGGGCTTTTTTATCACCGGCACCGACACCGGCGTCGGTAAAACCCGCGTTGCCGAGTCGCTGTGTCACGCCTTTGTCGCACGCGGGCTTCGCGTCGCGGCCATGAAACCGATCGCCTCCGGATGCGAGCGCACTGCGCAAGGATTGCGCAACGCGGACGCGCTGGCACTGCAAGCGGCGATGAACGTGCGCGCCGCCTACGCGGACGTAAACCCATACGCGTTCGAACCGGCGATCGCGCCGCATATCGCTGCGGCGCAGAGCGCAACAGCCATCGACTTCGCCGTGCTGGATCGCAGCGTCGAGCGACTGCGACTGCAAAGCGAGGTGCTCATCGTGGAAGGCGCGGGAGGCTGGCTTGCGCCGCTGGATCAGGGACGCAGTTTTGCGGATCTGCCACAGCGCTGGCAGCTATCCGTCATTCTCGTGGTTGGGCTACGGCTGGGCTGCCTGAATCATGCCCTGCTGACACGCGATGCCATCGAACGCCAAGGGCTCACCTTGTGCGGGTGGGTGTGCAATCGAATCGAGCCGGACCTGCCTTACGCTGCAGAAAATGTCGACACGTTGCGGCAGCGCCTGGCAGCGCCGTGCATCGCCGACCTGCCGTTCGCGCCGCAGGCAACGGCGCGCGAATCGGCAGGGCGCTTCGATCTGGACTTGCTTTGAACCAGTCCTATTTCCAACAGCCTGTGCTGTCGGCAGGTGTGCGGTTGCCGCCATCGTCGATCGTGAAGACCTGGCAGGCTGCGGCGTCCTGCAACTGTCCGGCCGTTGCGGTTGCCGTCGCCATAAACGAGGTGGCAATGCTGCCGGTACTTCCGGCGGCGAGCGTGATGGTATAGCGACCATTCGGCGTCGTCGCGCTCGGCTGGGCGCCCAACCCGGTCGGCGGTTGGGTCGTGAAGTCGGTGGTGTAGGTATTGTTGCCCAGGAAGAATTTCTCTTCGGCCACCCGGATTCTCAGCAGTGCCGACGTGCCGTCGGTGCGATTGGCGCGCTGCGAATAGCGACCATACGCACCCACTGCCAGCGAACCCAGGATGGCGACGATGGTGAGCACCGTCAGCAATTCGATGAGCGATACGCCGCGCATCCGGCTGAGGTTGTTGTCCAAGCGCTGCATGTTCATGGGTTGACCACTCTTGTTGATGTCGTGAGCCGGCACGGTTAGTTCGCCGTGCCTTCACGCCAGTAAGTCTTCCTGCGACGATCGTAGTTGGTGCAGGCGTTGAGCACTTCCACACCCTGCAAGCAGACCACAGGACCGCGGCTGCCGCCGGTCTCGCCGCCGGACTGCGTGCCGTCGCCATTGGTACCGTTGGAGGCCGGGAACAGGAAGGTCGTTTCCGGCGCGATGCCGCCCTGGCTCAAGTCAGAACTACGCTCATCCGTCGTATAGCTGTCATCGTGGTTGCGGTCGATCACCGCCGCGCCGTTGAACACGCTGACGATGTAGCTGCGGTTCACGCCCGAACCCACGCCCGTACACGGATCGGAGGTGACCGCCACATTCGGCGTATAGGTGGTGAAGAAGATGTCGTCATTGAAGGTACGCGCCGGCACGAGGATTTTCTCGCCCGATCCGTGCGTGTTCAGCAGCAGCTTCCAGCCGTTGGAGCCGTTCGGCACCGGAATGATGGACTGCGCCACCGTGGTGATGTCCTGCAAAGTCGCATCCACCACCAGGTTCGCCGTCAGCATCATCGTGTCGTAACTGGCCTGTGTGAGCTGATTGAACGGGTTGTAGTCGCGCAGCGAGTACATACGGTCAACGGTGCCCGTGTCGAGCGGATGGCCGCGGTAGCCCGAGCCGATGGCGACGTTCAAGAAGGTGGCAGCGCCGGCCTTCTGGATGGCAGCCACGTCGGGTGCGCTATAGAAGCGCCGCGTGTTCGCCATCAGATGCACGGTCTCTTCCTTGCTGCCGAGCGAGGCCATCACGCCACCCGTCACCAGATTCGAGACCGACTGGCCGTTGAAAATGTCGAAGCGCCACACCTGACCCGCCATGTCGCCCGCATACAGGCGATCCGCATAGCCGTCGCCATTCGTATCCAGCACCGTGATGGGGGCAGGGAAGGAGTGCGACATTCGCGCCAGCTTCTTCTGCGACGAACTCGTGGCATTGCCCACATCCCACAGCAACGTACCCTTGAGCGCGTCCACCATATAAATGTGGTTGCCGACCGAGTCACCGGTCACATAGGTATACCCGTCTTCCGCCGGGTCGTAGCCGCCGCCCATGATGAGCACCAGCTTCTGTGAGTTCTGAACCGCGCCGCCGCCGATGTTGACGCGGGCGACGACCGGCGTCGACCAGGTCTGGCCTAGATCCGGCAGTACGGCGGTGTCGATCTTCCAGACGAATTGCGGACTGTTCGGGTCGGTCACATCCAGCGAGTAGTACGCCTGCACATCCGAGTTTCGGCCAGTGCCGAAATACAACAGCACGCGGTCACCGGCGACCGAATCGATTATGCCGTCACCGTTGACGTCATACTTGATCAGCGTGATCTGACCGTCCAGGCCATAGTGCTTGCTCGCCGAGGTGTCGTCGTCGTACAGCAGCTTGAGCTTGTTCAACAGGTCCTTCGGAATGTAGGCCCAGCGCTCCACGCCGGTGCGCGCGTTGACGGCATGCAGATAGCCGTCATTGGTGGGCGCATACAGCGTCGTGTCATCCGGGCCGGTGCCATAGATGACCACGGCAGGCTGGGTATGAATCGGGTCGCCCATGACGAAGCGTTCATCGGTGGTGCTGCTGTCATTGTTGTCGTCCAACACGTCCTGGCCCTTAGCCCAATTGAGCAGGTCCACGCGCGTTGGGTCGCCGGCGGCGCCAATGGCGAAATCCGCGTCTGTCGCAGTGGTGAGGGCCACCAGCGGCGCCGTCGACGGAGAAGCCGGATTGGCGCCGAGATAGGTGTACAGCACGCGGCTGGCGGGAATCGGCAGCAGCGAGGCCGAACCGCCTTTGGTCACCTCAGGTCCGTCGACCACCGTGCTCCAGAAGCTCTGCGAGACATCGCGGAAGAAGCCGGTGGCCGGGTCCACCGCAGAGACCGTCGAACTGGCCGCATCGGTGATGATGCCGTTGGTGACCTTGTACTTCTTGACATTGCCCGGCCAATGATAAGTGCCCGTGGGTTTGAACACCGACACGTACAGATCGTCCAGCGTCTGTGTGCGGTTGAACGCGTTCACGGCAACCGAGGGCGCCGAGAAGCTGGTGTTGATGTTCTGCACTTCGCCGAAGATCTGATTGAACACAGCCTGCAACTCGGTGAGGCTGGTGGCGGTGAACGCCTTGCCGCCGCCGCGGGTGGCCGCGTCGTTCAGATAGTTGTAATACGCCGTTGCGTTCGGATCGGTCTTAAAGGTGTCGCCGAAGCCGATGAAGTAACTGGTAACGTTCTGTTTAGCACCGACGGTGCTATTAAGGTCGGAGCGGAACATGTATTGCGACAGCGCACCCAGACACTGGCCGCCGTTGGCGCCGGGCATGACGGCTGCATCGCAAACTCCACCCAGGCTTGCAAAGCTCGGCAGCGCCTTGATGGTGGTGTTGATCGTCGTGTCATCGTTGTTGGACTGGCCGTCCGTCAGAAAGATGATGTAATTCTTCTGGCAGGACAGATCCGCAGGCGTGTCGTACGTGGTGCTCGCAGCGGTGCCTCCGGTCCGTGACGCCGGCACACTGGGGTATGCAAACGAAATGCCCGCGCTGCAGTGGACCGCACCGTTTGAATTGGTATAGGTGGAGGTACAGGTCGTACTCCACGACGTAGTGCCATACTTCACCGTGCCGCCGGCGTAGTACAAGTAGGCTTCATACAAAGTCTTTGTCAACGGCGTACTGCCGGCCGCCATCCACGAGTTCACCGTGTTGGTGATGGGCGTGGCATTGGTGGCGATGGGCGCCACCGCATTCATCACCATGCCGCCGGCGCCACGATAGTCGTAGCGCATCAGGCCGACGTTCACGCCCTGCACACTGGTGAGCAGCTGGCGGATCGCGTCCTGCATGATCTTGATCTTGGTCTGCGTCACCAGCAACGTGGTGTCGTTGGCGTAGTTGATGTAGTTGGCGCTGTAAAAGGTCACCGACGTGCCGACGTTGCCGAATACGCCCCACCAGGAGTTGGCCGCCGTGCTCCAGATGCCGCGCGTCGCAGCCGGGTCGGAGTTCTTGGTCGGATACAGATTGGCGGCGTCCACGCCATCGCCGTCAACCCCGGAATCGTTCAAGCATTCCACGTCGGTGCCGTTGTTCACCGACATTCTGTTGGTCCACTTGTAGACGGTGGTCGACACGCGGCTGACGCGCGTGGTGACGCTACCCCAGCGGATGAACGCATCGCCGTACTGTCCCGACACGCCGGCAGTGTTGCTCAACTGCGATGCCGCCGAGGCGCATTTGAACTGTGTCTTCAACACCCGGTTGGTGGTCGAGCAGGTCGGCGTGCCGATGGTGGCGTAATACACGTAGTTCGAGTCGCAGGACCCGTAGGTCGGGTACGTGATGGTCGCATCGTAATCCGGGCCCGAGGTGACTTCGTCGTCCATACTGCCCGAGGTGTCCAGGATCAGCAGCACATTGGCGCCGACATTGGTGTTGGACTGGTTGAAGAAGATTTCGGTATCGTCAGCGCGTGCGCCCGCCGCCAGCAGCGTGAGCAGCAGGCCTGCGCCGACCGATGCGAACAATGATTTGGTGTTCATAAAATTTCTCCGGAACCTTTACTGCTTAGTGTCCGCGCGGATCGCGGTCAGCAGGACGATGCGTGTGACAGTGGCGTCGGACCGGCGGTAATGCACCGAGACCGGCGTGTTGCCGGCCAGGCGCAATGCCGCGATCAGTTGTGGCAGATCCACCTGCTTGCCGTTGACGATCAGAACCCGATCCTTAGCAAAGTAGAAAGTCTGTGCGCTGCAGGCGGGGCAGCTGCGCACCGTGATGATCCCGCTCTCATTGCCCGGCAGACTGATGTCGGCGGCGGTGCTTTCCACCGATCCTTCCGTCAATGTCACCGGAACGCGCGCGGCGGATGCCGCGAGCGGCAGTGTCAGCGCCAGCAGGCCTGCGAGGATGGTTGCGTTTGATCTGTTCATACTGCTCTCCAAAATTCCAAGTGCGTGCGCGTCAATTGAACGGGTTGCCAAGCCCCGAGCCCGGCATCTGAGTTTGAGAATCGAACGGGGCGATCGACGCCACGCCCTGAAAGTTGAGCGCTTGTGCATTGCGCACCGCCGTGCCCGTGCTTCTGATCTCGAAGTGGTACGAGGAAAAGCTGTTCCAGCTATTGCCCCAGATGGCCGGCTGCGGCGCATTGCCCAGGGGTTTGCGAATGATGGCCGTGTAGGCATCACTCGGCGTGTTGTTGCCGGCGATGGTTTCGGTGTCGGTGGGTGCACCGCCGACCACGTACAGACCATTGACCATGGCGCGTTCGATGCCGGTTTCAGAGGCCTGAAAGGCGTTCTGCCGGAATTGCTCGTTGCCGGCCATGAAGAATTCGAGGCTGGCGGAATTGACGCCGGAGATGGCGAGCACCGTCAGCACCAGCAGCAGAATGAGGCCGATGACCAAGGCGGCGCCGCGTTGGCTGCGCATGTTCGCTCCCGAGGCAGACAGGTGTTTCATGGCTTTACGTTCCCAACGAGTTGCGGATCTGGAACGTCCGGCAGATCAGCAGGCGCCGATAGCGCTTGATCGAGGTGAGTGCGTTGCTGGCATCGAGGGACGGCTGGAAGGCCTTGCCGGCGCTCCCCGCAGCGTTCAACACCGAGACCGTGCCGGTGGCAACCAGTCGGTCGCCATAAGCGTAGGTGCGATTGTCGATCAAGCCAGGTTCCGGCGCCTCCGAGCGCAACAGCAGCCAGACGCGCACCGACACCACCGCAGCACCCACCGGCACCGCGTTCGGGTTGACATAGCGGGTCGCGACACCGGACACGCCGCTGGCATCGATGCCGAACTGCACCTGCATGTCCTCGACGCCGGCCATGATTTCCTGGTCCTGGAATTGCTTCACGCCGCCGATGGTGACGAGCGATTTGCGGCGCAGCGAAGGCGTGCCGGCTTGCGTGGAGGTGTTATCCACGTAGTAGGCACTGGTGATGAGATTGTTGACCTGCGAGGTAGGCGCCGTGCCGCAGGCGGAGCCGTCGCTGTAGACGCGCGCCGCGGTTCGCGTGGAGCAGATCTGCAAAACGTTCGCGACCGACAGTGGCGCAAGCGCGGCATCCTGGCTCAGCACAGTGGAGGCGCGGCGCACCGTCAGCGTGTCGGAGCTGACCTGCGGGCTGGTGAGCCAGCCGGTGCCGGCCAGCGTATTGCAGGCTGCACCGCGCGAAGCGCTGAGCACGTAACTGTTGTTGTCGCCCTGCAGCGTGGTGTTCAAGTCCACCGCGAAATTGGTACCGCACACCAGCACCTGGCTGTTGTTGGCAATCGTCGACGCACCGGCCGTTTGCGCCGCCTGACCACTGACCAGGGAGGCGCCTTTCACCAGACCCCAGTAATTGGACATGCGGATATCCGGCTCGATCACCGACATGGCGTAGCGCGCGTTTTCCTGCAGGCGCGCCACCGCTTCGTTGACGTTGTAGGCATTGCGGCTGTCCACGTACACCTGGGTGGCGCCGAAGATCAGCACGAAACTGATGGTCATCGCGACCATGAGCTCGACCAGGCTCAGGCCGCGCATCGACGCCGGCGTGAGGTTCAAGTACTTAACTGTGGTTCGCTGGCTCATATCTGCATCTGCAATGTGTAGGTTTGCGCCGTGTTTGCGACCGTGGTGTCGCTGCCCTGTTCGAACCAGGACACGGTGACGGTGTAGGTGTAAGGCGCGCTGGCGCCGGTCACCACCACGGTGCCGGTGCCGCTGGGCAGGATCTGCACCAGCTGCGCGTTCCACAAAAATAAATCGTTCTCCGCCATCTGCTGCGGGGTGCAATCCACCGCAGCGGTGCCGAAGCAGTTGTTGTTCGCGGCGGCGCTGTTGTAGTCCAGGTTAGCGTTGCGATTCGAACGGATGCGATCGGCCATGTCGGTGGCCAGATTGATCGCCTGCATGCGAAAGATGGCGCTGCTGCCGGAGCGCAGCGTGGTCACATACAGGCCGGCGATGCCCAGCATACCGATGGCCAGCACCACCAGCGCCACCAGCGCTTCGACCATGGTGAAGCCGCGGATCTTGCGCGGCCCAAATTGCAAAAGCGTGTTCATGGGCAGGTACCGCCGATGGTCGAGATTGCGGTCGTCACATCGGCAAACAGTTGCGAGATGCGCGCGCGGCCCGTCTGCGCAATGAACAAGGCGCGCGCCGTGGAATTCGCGCCGATGGCGACATTGCCGCGCGAATCGCAGATCGCCACGGCCGAGGTGGGTACCCTGGTGCTGCAGGCTGGGTTGGCAAAGCCGGTCGACGCGAAGCACACAATGCCGTTCTGATTGCTCTTCACCGTGTTGGTGGTGGAGGCGGCGCCGCGTCCCAGGACCGGCTCACCGGCCGCGTGCTGGCCGTTGCCGTTGGTGTCGACGAATACGAACCACTGCGAGAAGTTGCCGTAGCTGCAGGTCAGCGAATCATCGACCAGCGTTGAATCGGCGGTGGCGCACACGGAAACCGTGCCACCGGCCGTCAATTGACGCTTGATGGCCTCGGTGCGCGCGATCTGAATGGAGTGCAGCAGGTCGTTGCCGGTGCTGGCGATGCGGTTGTTCTGCAGAAACGTGCGCATGTTGGGGATGGCGATGCCGGCCAGGATGCCGGCGATGGTCATCGTCACCATCAACTCGATGAGCGTGAATCCGCTGCTGCCTACCAGTCGAATAGGATTTTGCATGGAACGCACTTTGCGAGCGCGCCATCCGATGTTCAAAGGGTTTGCGACAGGCGGCCTGCGACCACCGATGAATGGCTGCGTTGCGACAATAAAAAGCGACGCAGTTCACACTTCGTCGTCAGACTTGCGCAAGGCAGGCGCCGCGAAGGCGCAAGTGTTTGTGTTGCCTGAAGAATCGCCTTCTTTTACGATTCGTCCATCTGCCGCGGAGAACTGTTTGGAACAGCGCATCGTACTGATTCCCAATTGCTCGTTGACGCCTCGTACGGCCGTTTTCTTCTTCAGCACGATATTCGCCGTGTCACTCACCTTCGCGATGTTGTTCGCGCTGCAGGGTCTGTGGCCGATCCTGCTCTTCTGGGGTCTGGAGATGCTGGTGCTTGGGCTCGCGCTGCACTGGAGCCTGAAACGCCGCCATCACCGCCAGGAAGTGCTGGTGACCGAGACTGAAATCAGAATCATTACCGTTTCCGAAGGCGGCGAACAAAAACAAGCGTTCTCTCGCCATTGGGCCAAGGTTAAACTACACACTCCGCGGACCAATCTGCATCCGAGCCAACTGCTGATCGAGTCGCATGGGCGAGCGTTCGAGGTTGGCCGTTTTCTGACCGAGGAAGAAAGACGCAGCCTGGCGCATCGCCTGCAGGCGTTGGTGGGTCGACTCAACGAGTCCCCGCCGCTTGAAGTCATGACTTGAAGGTTTCAAAGGGAAGGTTTTAGATGAGTGGTATTTTCAATCGAACGCTGGTCAATCGAGTCCTGGGTCGTCGAATCGCAAATCTGGGTATGGGCGCCGTTGGACTGCTGGCGGCCGCCGCTCAAGCCAACACCTCCAATGGCTACAACCTCCCCGTGGGGGTCAGCGAATTGAGCGTCGAAATCCACCACATCCACATGCAAGTGTTCTGGTGGTGTGTCGCCATCGCCATCGTGGTGTTCGGCGCCATGATCTACAGCTTGCTGAAATTCCGGCATTCGCAGGGCGCCGTGCCCGATACGGCCATGGTTCACAGCACCAAGGCGGAGATCATCTGGACCGTCATCCCCGTGGTCATCCTGGTCATCATGGCCATACCGGCCGCCGAAACATTGATCAAGATCGAGGACACCCGCAACTCCGAACTGTCCATCCGCGTCACCGGTTATCAATGGAAATGGCAGTACCAGTACATGGACGCCGCGGACGGGGTGGACTACTTCTCCACGCTGGCGGATGACTCCAACGAGGCCCGGCAGCTGCACTCGGGCATCGACCCGAAATCCGTCGACAACTACCTGTTGTCGGTGGATCGGCCCATGGTCATTCCGAGCGGCGTGAAGGTTCGGCTGCTGCTGACCTCCCAAGATGTCATCCACGCCTGGTGGGTGCCGGATTTCGGCATGAAGCGCGACGCCATCCCGGGCTTCGTCAACGAGCTGTGGATCCGCGTAACCCCCGGAAAAGAAGGCGTTTATCGCGGCCAATGCGCGGAGCTGTGCGGCCGCGACCACGGCTTCATGCCCATCGTGGTGGAGGTCAAGACCCCCGATGAGTTCAAGAAATGGGTGGAGGGCCAGAAGGCCAATGCCAAGCAGGCATCCCGCGGCACTGAACTGCCCGTGCAGAGCGCTCAAGTCATTGCCCGTTAGTCTCTAATACCGATATATTCCAAAGAGTTACATCGACATGGCCTACGCATCCGCCGACCACGCCCACAACGACCACCACGATCAGCCCGCCGCCGGGATCAAGCGCTGGCTGTTCACGACCAATCATAAAGACATCGGCACCCTGTACCTGGTGTTCAGCCTGATCATGTTCTTCATCGGCGGGGCCATGGCCATGGTCATCCGCGCCGAGTTGTTCAAACCGGGCCTGCAGCTGGTGGACCCGATTTTCTTCAATCAGATGACCACCAATCACGCCTTGATCATGATTTTCGGCGCGGTCATGCCCGCTTTCGTGGGTCTGGCGAACTGGATGGTGCCGATGCAGATCGGCGCGCCGGACATGGCGCTGCCGCGCATGAACAATTTCAGCTTCTGGATCCTGCCTTTCGCCTTCACCATCATGCTGCTGACCTTCCTGGTCCCCGGCGGTGCGGCGGCCGGTGGCTGGACGCTGTATCCGCCACTGTCGGTACAGGGCGGCGACAGCTTCCCGATGCTGATTTTTGCGGTTCACATGATGGGCGCGTCCTCGATCATGGGCGCCATCAACGTCATCGTCACCATCATGAACATGCGCGCCCCGGGCATGACGCTGTTGAAAATGCCGCTGTTCTGCTGGACCTGGCTGATCACGGCCTACCTGCTGATCGCCGTCATGCCGGTGCTGGCAGGCTCGGTGACCATGCTGCTGACCGACCATTTCTTCAAAACCAGCTTCTTCAATGCGGCTGGCGGCGGCGACCCGGTCATGTTCCAGCACATTTTCTGGTTCTTCGGGCATCCCGAGGTTTACATCATGATTTTGCCGGCGTTCGGCATCGTTTCGGAGATTTTGCCGACATTTTCGCGCAAGCCGCTGTTCGGCTATGATTCCATGGTGTACGCCACGGCGTCCATCGCCTTCCTGTCCTTCATCGTCTGGGCGCACCACATGTTCACCGTGGGCATGCCGCTGGCGGCGCAGCTGTTCTTCATGCTGTCCACCATGCTCATCGCCGTTCCCACCGGCGTGAAGGTGTTCAACTGGACGGCCACCATGTGGCGCGGGTCACTGACCTTCGAACCGCCCATGTTGTTCGCCATTGCCTTCCTGTTCCTGTTCACCATCGGTGGCTTCTCCGGCGTCATGCTGGCCATGGTGCCGGCCGACTTCCAGTACCAGGACACCTACTTCGTGGTGGCGCATTTCCACTACGTGCTGGTCCCCGGCGCCATCTTCTCCATCATGGCGGCCGTGTACTACTGGCTGCCGAAGTGGACGGGGCACATGTACAACATGAAGCTCGCCACCTGGCACTTCTGGCTGTCGACCATTTTCGTCAACGTGTTGTTCTTCCCGCAGCATTTTTTGGGCTTGGCCGGCATGCCGCGCCGTATCCCGGATTACGCGGTGCAGTTCGCGGACTGGAACATGGTGTCCTCCATTGGCGCCTTCGGCTTCGGTCTGGCGCAGATCCTGTTCGCGGTGGTGGTCATCCAATGCGCACGCGGCGGCAAGAAGGCCACGGCACAGGTCTGGGATGCGAACCCGCGCGGTCTGGAATGGACGCTGCCCTCGCCGGCGCCGTACCACAGCTTTCAAACCGCGCCTGAGGTGAAATAGGCGTGACCGCGCAGTTCGAGCAGCGCCGCCGCATCCGCAACAGCGCCCTGAGTGTCGGGGCGCTGGCGCTGGCGTTCTATCTGGGCTTCATCGCGCTGACCGTGTATCGCAGCACGCATTGATGAACACCGACGATCCGAATCGCGACGGCCTGTCGCCTGAACAGCAACGCAAGGCGAATCGCAGCCTGACGCAAAGGCTGCTCCTCTTCACCGCGGGCAGTTTCGCGTTTGGGTTTGCGTTGGTGCCGCTCTACGATGTGTTGTGCAAGGTGGCCGGCATCGGCAATGCCGAGGCCAAAGCGGGGCGCGCCATCGTGCGTGAAGCCGTGGATCCCAACCGCACGATCACGGTGGAATTCATCGCCAATCCCGCGACCGTGGGCAGCTACGAGTTCCGTCCCGATGTGAAGTCCATGCGCATCCATCCCGGCAAACTGTATGACACCCGGTTTTTTGCCAGGAACCTGACGACGGCAACGTCCGTGGCGCAGGCCGTGCCCAGCGTTTCGCCCGGCGGTTCCGCGCTGTACTTTCACAAGACCGAATGCTTTTGCTTCACCCCGCAGAAATTTCGTGCCGGCGAAGGGCGCGAGATGCCGGTTCGATTCATCGTCGATCCGAACCTGCCGGCCAATGTCGACAAACTCACGCTTGCTTATGCTTTCTACGATTTGACGCAAACCGCGGCGCGCTGACCGGCGCCGCATGAACCTTCTAAGATCATTGGATGAAAGAACATCATGTCTGACGCACACGCGCAAAACGTCGATTCATATTACATTCCTCACGGCAGTCCCTGGCCCATTTTCGGCTCGGTGACGCTGTTCACGCTGATGGCCGGGGCCATCTCGGCGTTGAATGAATGGCTGCCCGCTTGGTCGCTGATACCGGGCTTCGTGATGCTGTGCCTGTTGTTCATTTTGTGGTTCGGCACGGTCATCGGCGAGAACCAGAAAGGCATGTTCAACCTGGCGGTGGATCGCTCCTTCCGCATGGGCATGATGTGGTTCATCTTCTCCGAGGTCATGTTCTTCGCGGCGTTCTTCGGCGCGTTGTTCTACGCACGCGAACTGGCGGTGCCCTGGCTCAGCGGCAGCGGCGTCAAAGTGTTTACCAAGCTGCTGCTGTGGGAAAACTACGCGGGCTCCTGGCCCACCAATGGTCCGGCGACCCTGGGACCGCGTGCCGATGGCACTTATGAAACCGTGCCGGCGCTCGGATTACCGGCCTGGAATACCGCCATCCTGCTCACCAGCAGCGTCACCATCACGATTGCGCACCATGCGTTGCTCGCAGGACACCGCGGCCAGGTAAAATTCTTCCTGGCGCTGACCTTCCTGTTGGGGTTCACCTTCGTCGGGCTCCAGGCGCTCGAGTATCACGAGGCCTACACCGAACTCGGTCTGACCTTGGGCACCGGCATCTACGGTTCCACCTTCTTCATGCTCACCGGCTTTCACGGCATGCACGTCACCATCGGCGCCATCATGCTCACCGTCATCTGGTTGCGGATCATGAAAGGTCACTTTACGCCGCAGCGGCATTTCGCCTTCGAAGCCGTGGCCTGGTACTGGCATTTCGTCGACGTGGTGTGGCTCGGCCTGTTTATTTTCGTCTACTGGTTGTAGCAGGCGTTCCGATCGAACCGACGACTCAATGCTTCGGTTCGATCCATCCCTGGTAGTAGGCGAGGATCAGCAGCGCAAACAGCGCCACGGACAAGCCGATGCGCCAGCTCAATGCCTTGACCATCGCTTTTCTGTCACCCTTGCCGCTGGATAGATGAAACAGCGCCTTTCCAAGGCTGATCAGGATCAGCACCAGAATCACGATCACCAAGACTTTCAGTTCCATGCGTCCTCACCGCCTTTGCCGCAGAGTATAACGTGCCGATCACCATCGGCTCGCGCGTGTTCGCCCCCGGTTTGTGGCCGTCGCTGCTGACCGCAGCGCTGCTCGTTCTGCTGTTGTCCCTGGGTCGCTGGCAGTTGCATCGCGCCGATGAAAAGCGCGCCCTGTACGACGCCTTCGCCACCGGCTCCGGCAGCACGCAAAGCATCGACTCTGCCACCGGCCCCCTCGAGCGCTATCGAAGGGTGGAAGCAGCCGGCCACTACGATCCGACCGGACAGATTCTGATCGACAATATGATCGCCGCCGACGGGCGTGCCGGCTATTTCGTCATCACGCCCTTCACGATGAGCGACGGCGCATCGATCTTGGTGAATCGCGGCTGGATCCCGCTGGGGGCGAGCCGTGCCGAATTGCCCGCCGTCGAGGTGCCGGCCGGTGAGCGACACATTCGCGCGCGTGTCGACCAGTTGCCACGCCCCGGAATTCGAATGGGTCAACCACAGCCCCTCGCGCCGCCATTTCCCATCCGCGCTGCATTTCCGTCGTTGCGCGACATTCAAGCGGTGTTGGCCAGGCGCACCTGGAGCCGCAGTGGCGAAGTGCTGCTGCTGGATGCGCATGAACCCGACGGCTATCGACGCGAATGGGCCGCGCCGGGCTTTCCCCCGATTCGACACATCGCCTACGCCGTGCAATGGTTCGGCCTGGCGCTGGCTTTGTCGGTCATTTATATCGTGAGCAATTTGAAATCATGAACCCCGGACGACGCATGCTGCTGTTGCTCGCGGCGCTGTTCCTGGCGCCGCTGGCCATCTCGTTTTTCATGTATTACGGTCACGCGGGCTTGCAGCCCACCAAACGCGTGAATCGCGGCGAGCTGTTCCAGCCCGCGCGACCTCTGCCGCCGCTTACGCTGAGGCTTGCTGACGGCAATCGCACGCCGGCGGACTTTCTGCGTCATCATTGGACCGTCCTGTATGCAGGCGCCGGTGCCTGCGATGCCCGCTGCCGCACGGCGCTCCACGATTCGCGCCAGGTTCGCCTCGCACTGGATCGCGATAGGGTGCGCGTGCAACGGGTGTTCATGGCGAGCGGTACGTGTTGCGATCTGGAATTCATGAAGCGTGAGCATCCGGATCTGGTAGTGGTGCGCGCCGATGCGGCGGCGGCCGGGCTGCTGCCGCTGCTCGATGCCGCGCCGGGCAGCCTGTATGTCATCGACCCGTTGAGCAATCTCATCCTGCATTACGCGCCCGAGG
>JANMXI010000150.1:0-2633 GCA_031394735.1 Pseudomonadota bacterium
GCGCGAGTTCCCGCACGTAGGCCAGACTCGAGGTGACCGTGATGGTCACGAGCGCCAACAACAACAGGGCGGTCAGACTGGCGACGACCGGCTTGCGACGAGACCAGCGCCACAATCGCGCAGGGCGGCTGATGGGTCGCGCGGTGATCGGTTCGCCGCGCAGGAACCGGCCCAGGTCGTCGGCCAAGAGTTGGGCCGTGCCATAACGGCGGTGCGGCTCCTTCTCCAGGCACTTCAGGCAGATCGTCTCCAGATCGCGGGCGATGCCGGGGTTCAGCAGGCGCGGTGAGGCGGCTTCCACATGGATCACCTGCTCGATCGTCTTCAGGACCGAGTCGGCTCGGAACGGCGCGCGGCCGGCGAGGCATTCGTAAAGCACGGCACCCAACGAGTACACGTCGCTGCCGGGGCCGATCAGGCTGCGCTTGCCCTGCGCTTGCTCGGGGGGCATGTAGCTGGGAGTCCCCACGATCTGGCCGGTGCGAGTCAGGTCGCTGTCCCCCTCGACGCGCATCGCCAGACCGAAGTCGGTGATGCGCACCTGATCGTGGCTGTCGATCAAGATGTTCGACGGCTTCAGATCGCGATGCAGCGTCCCCTGCTGGTGCGCGGAGTGGATCGCTTCGGCCATCTGGCGGACGTAGGTCGCGGCCTGCTTCGCGGGCAACAGGTTCTCGCGCAGGATCGCCGACAGGTCGCGGCCCTCGACGTAGTCCATCGAGAAATAGTGAAAGCCCTCGTGCTGGCCCACCTCGTGAATCGAGACGATGTTCGGGTGTTGCAGACCGGCCGCCGCTTCCGCTTCGACATGGAACCGCTGCACGTCCTGCTCGGTGGCCAGCCGTCCGGAGACGATCATCTTCACCGCCACGATGCGTCCCAGCGTGGTTTGACGCGCCTTGTAGACGACTCCCATCCCACCGCGCGCGATCTCCTCCAGCAGTTCGTAGTTCCCCACGTAATTGAGCTGTTGCCCCGGCCCCACTGCCAGAGCCAGAGCGTCGCCAAAGCCTCGAATCGGTTCGGCCATCTGATTCATGCGGTCGCGTTGGCCAAAGAACTGCCGCAATTCGTCGGCTTGTTCCGGATGGCGTTCCAGAATCTCACGACGATCCGGCGAGAGACCAGACTCGCACGCCCGGATGTAGTCGGCGATCACCGCCTCCAACTGCTGGTCGCGATCCGCGTCGTCGTCGGGTGTTGTCACGCTGTCTTCCGACATGGCCAAGCCTCATTCTTCCAATAGAGTGTGCAGCGTCCTCAGTCCCCGAAACAACAGTCCCGCCACCGCCGCGTCACTGCGACCGATCTCTGCCGCGACCTCGGCCAACTTCAGCCCTTGCAAGTGATGCAACACGATCACCTCACGCTGTGCTTCGGGCAGTTTGGTCAGAGCCTCGGACAGTCGCAGCAGATCCTCCTGCTTGACGGCCTTCTGACTGGGAGACGACTGCACGGCGGCCAGCCACGCTTGCGTGCGCGCGAACGACGCATCGATCCCTTCGTCCAGCGACCGCTCGCGGCGAACATCGCGCTTGTCGCGCTGCTGGTTGCGCAGCGCGTCGGCTAGGTTGTGCTTCAAGATCTCTCGCAACCACGCGGCCAACTCGGCCTCGGTTGAGCCTCGAAACTGATCCTGCTTGGCAAACGCATCCAACAGCGTCTGCTGCACGATGTCCGACGAATCGAGTTTCGCCGGATGGCGCGGATTCAGATGCGCGCGAGCCAGCAGCGTCAGATACGGCCGATGCCGTTCCAGCCACTGATCCTGATCTGCGAGTGGCGGGTGCATGTACGGTTCGCCCGAAGAGAAGCATTCAACGCGTTTCGCAGTATGGCCATTTCCGAAACGCACTGCGCGGGAGGTCGCCGGTCGAAGGGCAAGTCGCGGCGTCTGGAGAATGGGCACACTTGCCCGTCGTGCTGTGACAGCCAACACGCGGACGGGCAAGAGTGCCCGTCCTACGAGTCATTTGGCGGTCATTTGCAGAGGAACTCCAGGACTTCTTGACTGTCTTTCGCGGGCGCAACGGTCGAGTCCTTGTAGACGATGCGTCCGTCCTTGCCGATCACAAAGGTCCATCGCTCCGCAGTGAAATCCCGTTGGACTTTGATTGCCGCGCCATCCTCATCAACGATCTCTTTGCCGTTGGCGTCTTTCACCATCGCCTTCCCGCCCGCCCGCAGCGGCACCCCAAACTTGCGGGCGATGTGGCCCTCCCAATCCGCCAGCAGCGCGCAGTTCAGCCGATGCGTTTCCTTGAACATTCGATGTGCGGCGACGACATCGCCGCTGATGCCCACCACTTCCACACCGTGGTTTTCCAGATCGCGCTGACGGTCGCGATAGCGCGCAGCCTGCCGGGTGCAGCAGAACGCGAAGTCGCTGGGATAGAAGTACACGACGATCGGCTTCTTGCCGACATGGTCCCGCGAGTCCCAGATCAACCCCTGATCATCGAGGCATTGGAAGTCCGGCACGGAATCCCCCACCTGCAAGGCGTTTTCCTCGCCCCGGCTGGCTGCCCCCGCCAGCAGAAACCCGCCCATGAGTCCGGTGATCGCGAACAGTCGGGTCGAGTGACGCATGGTTCGTTCCTTGCTAGAAAACTGGCGAATGCCGGGAGACGGAA
>JANMXI010000151.1:0-11523 GCA_031394735.1 Pseudomonadota bacterium
CGCCGCCTCACAGCGTATTGTCCAGATCCAGCACCAGGCATTTTTTCGATAGGCCCCGCTGTGCGGCCAGCACGCGCGCCAGCAATTCACCATACAGGGGAACTGCCGCGGGGGAGATTTCCATCTTGGCCTGCAGCCAGCGCGTGGCGTCGAACCAGGCGTCCAACCCGTCACGCTCCGAAGCGCCGGCGATATCGAGCAACACAATGCCATCGGCGCGGGCGGCATCGATGAGCTTGTCGTTCAGGCGTCTGATCAGTCGCGCAGGCGCGCCGGCCACCAAGGGCTCATGGCTGCCGAAGATCGGCTCTGCGACATTCAGGAAGGTCTGCTGAACGACGGTGGCGTGCAGCGATGAACGTGCGGCGCGCCACAGCGTCTGCAAGTCGGCGATGCTGCGATCCAATGCTCGGTCGGCTTCTTCAAACGATGCCGTCACCGGAATCGAGGCAATGGTGTGCCGCGCCGAGAGGGCGAACAGCACCACCTGAGGCTTGAAAGCATGCAGGGGGGACTGCGGATCGAGCAACTCCTGGCGATACTGGCCATAGCTGCCAATGTGCGGCTCGACCAGCAGATGCCGGCGCAAGGCACCGACGCGGATGCCCGGCAGTAGATGATCGACGGTGGAGGAGGCGAGCAGCGCCATTTTCACGGCACTCAGTCCAAGACTTGAAGTTGCGGCCGATTGCCCCAGCGCGCGGTCGAGTTGGATGACCTCCAGGTAGCTTAAGCGATGCTGACTGAGGGCGATCAGTTGCGCGATTCGCTCTGCCGGTGATGCCGCCGACGACGCGGCACGCAGCGAATCACGAAACTGGGGGGCGGGCGGCAACCACTGCATGAAACGCTACTGCGCAGCGAGCGCTGCAGACCCCAGGCAGGTACGAATTCTGGGTCCGGCGGCATCGAAAAATGCCTGCGACCAGCGTTGCGCGCTGGGCGCGTCCAGGTGTGATCGATCGAAGGTGCTCAGGCCGTCGAGTTGCGGGGCGATCAGTGTCACCCCTAAGGCGTCGGCAAATGCCTGCGCGTTGCCGGATCGGGTCTGCGAACCCGGTACCATGGTAATTAGCACGCAGCGCTTGTCCACCGGCAGAGTGGCAAAGAAAATGGCAGCGCGTTTCACGTAGTCAGCCACGAGCGCAGTGTCGACGGTCGGGTCGTAGGCGACCGGAAACTGCCCGGTTTCGCCGGCGAAGCGCACGTAGTCGCCGGTCTTCAATGAACGAAAAAATGCCTCATTTCCACCGCACAGCCGAGGACTGCGTGAGCAGATTTGCTGATGTGGCCATTGCCAGAATCGCTTCGCCCTGTAGTGGTTCACCAAATCGTTGCTGTACATCACCGCTTTGGCGGGTTCCGTTTCGCTGATATCGAAAAAACCGTCCATGTTGACGATGTAGGCGCGGGCGGTGGGGCGTGCCTTTTGCAACAGTGCACGCTCGAACGTGTAGTTTTCCCAGTACGCAAACCCCATCAGGAAATACGACGCAGGCACGTCCGCCATCCAGCGGCGGGTCGTGTTACCTGAGAAACCGAATTGGACGCGGCTGTTGCCCAGGAACAGGACCTGGGCATGCGTCACGTAATCGCGAATGCCCGGTTCCAGCGCAAACCAGAACGCGCCGTGATCGTAGTCGCCGTATTGAGGCGCGTGGCAGTAGGCCAGGTAGTTGTCCGTGCCATACCCGTCTGCGGGGCAGGAAAAGATGGCGTTTTCGCGCAGCGTGTAGACGTAGCCACCCAGCGCGGCCAGCAGCACGAGCATAATGTAGAGGCGAGTGCGAACTGGCTTCGCAAGCGGCGCTTGCACGGGTTCGTTAAACGTAGGTTGGGTCATAGATGCGCCGGCATTTTAACGTACACTGCGCGCTTCGAAACGTGCATTTGTAGCAGCAGGAGAATTTTTAAGTCATGCGACGCCGACAGCTTACGGCCACCATCGAACCCTTCGATTCGTTCTGGGAGGCACCCGAGGACATCGAAAAGGGCTATCGCAGCTTTTATTTGTTCTACAAGGACAATTACGGCAAGTTCTTGCCGGCCGACAAGTCCGCCAACATTCTGTGTGTGTCCTGCGGTCCCGGCTATGGCGTCAGCTTGCTGAACCAGTTGGGTTACGCCCGCGTTCTGGGCGTGGATTCGTTTCCGGACAAGATCGACTACGCGCTGAAGCACAAACTCAATTGCACGACGGCCTATGCCTTCGATTTTCTCGAAGACAGCGCCGATGCCTCGTACGACCTGATTTTCGTCGAGCAGGAATTGAACCATCTGACCAAGCCCGAGATTCTGGATTTTCTGAACTTGTGCAAGGCCAAACTGAAGCCCGGTGCCCGGTTAATCTGCTTCGCGCTGAACGGCGCCAACCCACTGACCGGCGCTGAGGCCTTGGCGCAGAACTTCGACCATCAGAACACCTTTACCGAGTACACGTTCAATCAGGTTCTGCTGCATACCGGTTACGAACAGGTCAAGGTGTTCGACTTGAATCTGTATGTTTTCTATTCCAATCCGTTTAACTACGTGGCCATGGCGGCAGCGGCGGCACTGAAGTTCCTCTTTCGGGTCTGCTACATCCTCTACGGCAAGAACAACAAGCTCTTCAGCAAGAAAATTGCGGCTACCTGCGTTCGACCTGCGGCCTGAAGTCCTGCGATCGTGATTGCGCGCCTGTTGAAGTCGGACTCGCTGCGCTCGGCCATCGGATTCGCGGCGGGCGGCGCGGGCTTTGCCGCCGGCAACATCGTGCTGGCGCGAATCATGACGCCGGCGCAGTTCGGTGTGGTGGCGCTGGTGCTGGCCTTGAATCAATTCGGTCTGACCTTCGGACCCATCGGTCTGGAAGTGGTGGCCAACCGGCACCGTCCGCGGGTGAGTCGCCGGCTGGCGCTGTACGCCTTTGCCACGGCGCTGGCCACGGGTGTCATCGCGGCGGTGATCGCCGTTAGCTACTACGGGCTTTCAACCTGGATCGCGGCCTTGCTGCTGGCCATGGTGGTGGGCAGTTCAACCAATCGCGTCTGCGTCGCCCTGTTTCAGGGCGAACACCGGTTGCGTGCTGCGATGATTCTGTCGCAGGTGTCCAACTACGTACTGCTGGGGGCCGCAGCGCTCGCCATCGCGCTGTCACTCACCAGTTCGGTGTTCGTGGTCGGTTGCATGACCTTGAGTTACCTGACCTCATCCGTCATTGGTTGGAAGGTCGCGCATCGCTCGGTCAATGCAACCCGCCGCGAGATTGAATTTGCACTGGCATTCAAGGAAGGCCTGGCCGCACTCGGTGTCGGCGTGGGCGTGCAATTGATGATGCAATTCGAGCGGCTGGCGATTCCAAAAGTGGGATCGCTGGAAATGCTCGGCACCTATGCCGTCTTGGCGGCGGTGGCCGGATCGCCTTTCCGGATGATCGAAATGGGCAATGCATTTACGATTCTGCCGCGCCTGCGCGCGGTGGGCAGCGCGGCCGCAGCGCGTGCGGTGCTGGTTCGTGAGGCGCTGACCGCCGTCGGCGTTTCCATCGTCTCCACCCTCATCATTCTGGTGGTGGCGCCGTTCGTGTTCGAAACGCTGCTGCAGGGTAAGTTCAAATACGATGTCACCTTGATCATCGCCACCATCGTCGTCGGTGTGATCAAGGTGTGGTCCGGGTTTGCCACCACCGTCACCACCGCCTGCGGCTCCGCGCGGATGTTGGTGATCGTCAGTGCGCTGACCTGGATCAGCCTGCTGGTGGCCGCCGGCGCCGCCCTGCTGGGCGCGGCTCACGGCTTGGTGGGCATTCTCTACGGCGTCGGTGTTGCCTGGTTGCTGCTGGCGAGCGGCAGTACGTTTCTGGCGGTGCGCAGTTTTCGCGGCAGGTTTGGCTGAGCAACGCGCTTCACGCCAAGCTGCGTACGCATGTCATCCATCGATACACCTTTGATCGCCATCTGATACCAGACTTCTGCATTCAGCAGCAGCCATAGCCGGTTGCCGTGATCCGCAGCGCCGGATAGATGCTGCGTCACCATGGCCTGCATAGGCTCGGCGCGCAGGATGCCGTCGGCCACCAATTGCGATCGTGGCAGCACGGTCGTGTACAAATGGCGGTATTCATCGCGCAGCAGATACGGCATGGCCGAGGCAAAGCCTTGCTTTGGCCGGTCGAGCAACGACTGCGGCAGATAGCGCAGCGCCAACTTGCGCTGCAGGTAACGCAGGCTCTTGCCGCGCACCTTCATATCGCAGGGCAGCCGCGCGGCGAATTCCGCGAGCTTGTGATCCATGAAGGGACTGCGCGCCTCCAGACCATGTGCCATGGTCATGCGATCGCTGATCATTACCGGATGATCCGGCATGCGAACTTGAGAGTCCGCGTACAACATACGGTCCAGATCCTGCGCCTCGATGCGATTGAACGGATCTTTGATGCAGGCTTCCGGATCAAAACCTTTCAGCGCCGCCAAGGTCGAGTCTGTCAGCAGAGTGGCGCGTGCGCACACGTCGAAATAGAAATACGACAGGCTGGCCGAATAGCGCGCGCCGCCTTGCTGAAATGACATCTGATGCAACCAGTGGGTCTGGTGGCTGCGGCTCTTGTACCAGCGTCCCGTCGGAATCATGTTCAACAGCGGACCGATGGCATTGCGACGCAGAAAAGCCGGTATCTTTGCGTACAGGCCGGCGTACTTGTAACCGTAATAGCGATCGTAACCGCCAAACAACTCATCGCCGCCGTCGCCGCCGATCACCACCTTGACGAATTGACGCGTGAATTGCGCCAGCTCGTAGGTGCACAGCGCCAGCGCGTCGGAGGGCTCGTCCAGGTGCCAGACCAGGGTCGGCAGCGACTGCGCCAGATTCAACTGCAGTGTACCTTGGTGATGATCGGTGCCGAACTGATCCGCGACCTGTCGCGCGAAGGGCGCTTCGTCAAAGTCCGGATGCGGCACGCTCAGTGTGAAGGTGGGAAAGCCTTTGCCCACGCAATGACGGGCAAGGAGGGCGACGATCAGGCTCGAGTCCAGCCCGCCGCTGAGGAAGGCGCCCACCGGCACATCGCTGGCCAGGTGCTGGCGCAACGCCACCAGCATTTCGGCTTCCAGCGCATCGGTCAGTTCGTCCTCGCTGCCGGTGAGCTTGGGTCCGTAGTGCACATCCCAGTATCGCCAGATCCGCGCCGGCTGATCCGGCCGCACCACCAGCGCATGACCGGGCGGCAATTTGTGCACACCGGTGAACATGCTGCGGGGCGAGGCGATGATGCGCAGCGCCAGATACTGATCCAATGCCTCGAGGTTCAACTCGCGCAAACTCGGATCTGCTGCCAGCAGTGCTTTGATTTCAGAGGCAAACGTGAAGTAGCCGCCGCGCTCGGCGTAGAAGAACGGCTTCTGGCCGAGGTGATCGCGCGCTGCAAACAACAGCTTCTTGTCGGTGTCCCACAATGCAAAGGCAAACATGCCGCGCAGGTGCTGGAGGCAGTCCTCGCCATGCTCGCGGTACAGATGCAGGATGACCTCGCAGTCACTGTTCGTCAGAAAGCGGTGACCGCGTGCCTCGAGCTCTTTACGCAATTCGCGATAATTGTAGATCTCGCCATTCGCCACCAGCCACAATTTCTTGTCTGCGGTGAACAAGGGTTGATGCCCGCCGGCCAAGTCGATGATGGACAGCCGACGCTGGCCAAGGGCCGCGAACTCGTCGACGTAGCGGCCCTCGTCATCCGGGCCGCGGTGCACGAGCGCCGGCAGCAACCGGTCCAAGGCGCGTGGATTGTCGCGCATCGTACCGACAATGCCCGCAATGCCACACATGGCTCAGTACCTCATAAGAGGCCGTTGTCCCGATACCACTTGGCGGTAACGGCGGCGCCGTTGCGGAAGGAGGTCTGCGGCGCAAAGCCCAGCAGCCGCTGATACTTTGCCGTCGAGAACAGAAATGATTTGGTGAAGAAGTCCAGGCGCCGCTGCGTCAGCGGCGGTTGGATGCCCAATGGACGCAAGGTCGCCTCGAGCACGGCCGCGGCCGCGCGAAATGGCCAGATCGGAATGCGCACCTTGGAGGGCTTGCGTCCGACGGCCGTGGCGACGGTGGCCACCATCGTGCGCGTGGTCATGACCTCATTGCCCGCGAACACAAATGTCTCGTTCACGGCGGCCGGGTGTTGCGCTGCCAGCAGCAGACCGCGCGCGAGGTCATCGACGAAAATGACCTGCCGTACGTTTTCGCCGGATCCCAGCATGACAAAGGCGCCGCGATCCACGGCTTTGAAGAGCTTCAACAGCCGGAAGTCGCCGGGGCCGAAGGTTTCGGAAATTCGCGCAATGCAGATCTCGATCTGCGCTGCATGTGTCGTCACCATCTGCTCCGCTTCGTACTTGGTGACGCCGTAGATATTCTCCGGCCGCGGCGGGCTGGTTTCATCCAGCTCGCTATCGCGCGCCGAGCCGTAGATGCCAATGGTGCTGCCGTACACAAACCGCTTGACGCGCGCCTTGATCGCGGCGGTGATCAGCGCGCGCGTGCCCTCGACATTCACGTCACGAAAATAGGAGTCCGGCACATTGCCTTCATGCTGTGCGGCAGCCAGATGAATGATGGCCTCACATCCGGTCACCAGTGAATCGGCGAATCCCGGATCCAGCAGCGACCCTTCGCTGACGCGAATGCCTGCCGCCGTCAAGCGCGCGACGCGCGCCGTCTCCACCTCATTAGCGCTGCGACCCGTCGCGACAACCTGATGACCTTGATCGACCAGCACTTGTGCGAGCCGGCAGCCGATGAATCCGGATGCGCCCGTGACCAGGATTTTCATGCGGTATGACGCCGGCGCTGCAGATGCCAGGTCGCGATGGCATCGACAATATATTTCGCGGCATGGCCATCGCCGTACGGGTTCACCGATCCGACCATGGCGCGATACGCCTGCTCGTTGGTCAGCAACTCATGCACGGCATTGAAAATGCGCGTCGGATCGGTGCCGAGCAATTTCGCGACGCCGGCGGTGACCCCTTCGGGCCGCTCGGTGACCTCGCGAATCACGAGCACTGGCCGCTTCAGGGAGGGCGCTTCTTCCTGCACGCCGCCGCTGTCGGTGAGGATGATGTCGCTGCGCGCCATCATGTGAACGAAATCCAGATACGGGAGCGGATCGACCAGAATGATGCCGGTCTGATTCTGCAACATGCCCAGCACGATTTCGCGCACCGCCGGATTGCGATGTGTCGGAATCACAATGGTGAGTTCCGGGTGTGCTTGCTTCAGTCTTAGCAGGGCTTCACAAACATGGCGCATCGGCTCGCCGATGCTCTCACGACGATGCGTCGTGACCAGCAGAATCTTGCCGTTGCGCGGAAGCTGCGTCAGACGCGGATCCTCGAAGACATAGTCCTCGCGTACACTTTGAAGCAATGCGTCGATCACCGTGTTGCCGGCCAGAATGACGCGCTCCTGCGGCACGCCTTCTTTGAGGAGTGCGGCAGCGGCATCCTTCGTGGGCGCGAAATGCAACGCGCTGACCACGGTGGTCACGCGCCGGTTCATCTCTTCAGGAAACGGTTGTTCCAAATCGCCGGTGCGCAGTCCCGCTTCCACGTGACCCACGGGAACCCGCCCCAGAAACGCAGCGAGGCCCGCAGCGCAGGTGGTGGTGGTGTCGCCTTGGACGAGGATCATGTCCGGCTTGACCTCCTCCAAGATACGGGGCAGTTCGGCCAACACGCGGGCGGCCACCTGCGCAGGCGATTGCGCGTGCTGCATGACGTTGAGATCGAAGTCGGCGCGCAGCTGAAAAGATTGCATGATCTGGTCGAGCATCTCGCGGTGTTGACCCGTGACACACACCACGGATTCGAACTGGGGCGCGCGACGCTGCAGTTCGCGGACCACCGGCGCCATTTTTATTGCTTCGGGACGGGTGCCGAAGACACTGAGAACCTTAATCGACATGATAGGCAATAGTTTATGTTAATCATTCGGAAAAATAGCCCGATCAGTGTACTCGACCGCCTCGCGATGCAGCGACGGCTCGGTCACATTATGGTGCAAACGCGGGCTTCGAATCATAGTGTGCGATGCACTGAAAATTTGGCAGTATCTGCTGTACCTTGCGCCCCTGATCGTGTCTTATAGGGGCCGAAACAAGCTACTGTGAGCGGCTGTGTCCGTTTGCGCATTGGTCATGAAAAACTCTAACAGATTGTCGGTCGGCTTATTGATCCTGTGGCACGCGTTGGCGCTGACTGCGCTGGCGCTTCTGCTGCCTGAACTCAAGTTCAAATTACCTTTCTGGAGCCTGAAGCCGGCGGAGATGCAGCCGCTGGCCATCCTGTTGGGCACCTATGTGGTTTGTGCGCTGCTCCCCGTGGCGAGCCGATTGACGGGCAAGCCGGTGCGCCCCATGGGCTTGATCGTCGCCATCGTCGCGGTGTTCGGCATCGTATTTTTGTACTTTCTCGTCGGCAAGGTCGATTCCGCGCGCATCATCATGGCGCAGATGCTGGTCGCGGCCGCCGTGCTCATACCGGCCGGAGTTTGGCTGCAGCAACGTGGACGGCTGGCAGGCGTCGTTCTGCTGGCCGTTGCTGCTGCCGTGGCGGTGTTCATCAGCGGCCCTGCCGCGTCCAAGAAAGGCCAGGCGCTGAACCCGCATGTCGACTCCACCGTCATTCGCACCGCCTTCTACAACGTGCGCAGCACCTCGTACCTGGATCAGATTCCCGAGCCTGCGGTGCGCGGTGGTGGTATCTCCAAAATCGGCGATCAATTCCTGCTGATCACCGGTGACGGTTTGTTGTACGTGTTCGATTGGCAGAACAAGCAGAAGCCCGACGCGCTGCAAATCAAAGCGTTGCCGTACCGCGTTCCCGTCAACGGCGCCGAGTTTGCCAAGGACACGACGGGGGGTCCCTGGCACAAGCCGCAAGAGGGCGATGCCCTGAGCGTGATCGGCGAGGATGCCGGCAGCACGGTCATCACCTGGTGGTTTCGGGTGACCGGCGTCCTGGTGCAGGAGTTGGATGACCGCGTGCGGGTGTTTTCCTCGCATTACTTCTGGAAACATGAAGGCAGTTGCTGGGTCGAACGCGTGTCGCTGATGGAAGGTGCGCGCAGTGCATTCTTGCAAGGCTCGCCCGAGTTGAAATGGCGCACGCTCTTCGAGACCACGCCGTGTTTGCCGATCAAAGGCGAGGGCCGGCGGCGCGGCACACCTTTCGCCGGACATTTCGGGGGTGGTCGCATGATCATGCGGGATCCGCAAACCCTGTTGCTGACGGTGGGGGATTTCGGATTCAATGGCGTGTCATCAAAACAGATGGTGTCGCAGGATCCGACGTCTTCCTACGGCAAGACGATCTTGATTCATCTCGCCGATGATCGCTCCGAGATGTTCACGCTGGGCAATCGCAATCCGCAGGGTCTGTATCAAGACCCGCAAGGGCGCATCTGGGACACCGAGCACGGGCCGCAGGGCGGCGACGAACTCAACCTCATCAAGCAGGGGCTGAACTACGGCTGGCCCATCGTCACCTACGGCGTGGACTATGGCACCTTCAAATGGCCGCTGAACCCAAAGCAGGGTGATCATGAGGGCTTCGAGGCACCGTACTATGCGTGGCTGCCGTCCATTGGCGTATCCAACCTGACCGGCGTCGAAAAGGATCTGTTCCCCGTCTGGAAGGGCGATTTACTGGTGGGATCACTGGTCAATCAACGTCTGTTCCGCGTGCGCATCCGTAACGACCGGGTCGTGTATACCGAGCCCATCCAGATCGACAAGCGCATTCGGGATATCGCGGAAGGGAAGGACGGCAGAATCGTCCTGTGGGCCGACGATGACAACGCCATCGTGTCGCTGCGGCCCGAATTCGGCAGCAGCGGGGAGGTGGCGTTCGCCACCGCCTGCAGTGGCTGTCACAAGGTGGGCGATGGCACTTCGCATCGTATCGGCCCGGACCTGTGGGGCGTCATCGGCCGCAAGGTCGCCTCGGCCGACGGCTATTCTGATTATTCGGCCCGCTTGCGTGCCTCGGGTGGTGAATGGAACGAAGCCCGCCTGAATACCTTCATCAAGAATCCGCAGGCGGCCGTTCCGGGAACCGCGATGGAATATACCGGCGTGCCCGACGATGAGACTCGTGCCAAAATCATCGACTATCTGAAGCACGCCAAGAAAGTCGTGAGCCGATGACGACCCGGTGGTCCGCCAAAGCGTTGAGTTTCGCCGGCGTGGGCGCCGTGTCCACGTTGCTGCAATACCTCATCCTGGTGTTGTGCGTGGAGCGCTTCGGAATCAGCGCCGTGGCCGGCTCCAGCATTGGGTTCGTGTGCAGTGCCATTTTCAACTATCTGCTGAATTATCACTTCACCTTTCGCAGCGACAATCCGCATCTGGTCGCGGCCAGCCGGTTTGCGCTGGTGGCTTCGGTGGGGCTTGCGATCAATACCGGCTTGATGGCGTTGTTCGTGCATTACTCTGCCTTGCCCTATGTCGTGTCACAGGTGATCACCACGGCCGTCGTGCTGGTGTGGAATTTTCTGGGCAATGCCCTGTGGTCGTTTGATCCGGCTCTGTCCAAGGGCCACAAATGAAGCTCAGCCTGGTCGTGCCTTGTTACAACGAAGAAGACGCCTTGCAGCTGACGGCGCCGGCGTTGGCGACGCTCATGCAGGACTTGATCGCGCGCGGCAAGATTGCGCCCGACAGCAATATCTGGTTCGTCGATGACGGCAGCAAGGATGCAACCTGGTCGATGATCGAAACCTTGTCGGCAACCTCGGATTTGTTCGTCGGCGTCAAGCTGTCGCGCAATCGAGGGCACCAAAATGCCTTGCTGGCGGGGTTATTGAGCGCGGACGGCGATGCGATGGTCTCCATCGATGCCGATTTGCAGGACGATTTGAGCGTCATCGAAAAAATGGTGGATGCGCATGCGGTCGGCTACGAAATCGTCTACGGCGTGCGCAAGGCGCGCACCACCGACACCTTCTTCAAGCGCTGGAGCGCGCTTCGCTATTACGGCTTGCTGCGCTCCATGGGGGTGGACATCATCCCCAATCACGCCGACTTCCGTCTCATGGGCAAGAAGTCGATTGCGGCACTGGGCATGCACGCTGAAGTGAATCTGTTCCTGCGCGGCATCATTCCGCAATTGGGGTACCGATCCACCAGCGTCTATTACGATCGGCTGGATCGCGTCGCCGGTGAATCCAAGTATCCCTTGCGCAAGATGATCAAGCTGGCGCTCGATGGCATTACCTCGTTCAGTCCGGTGCCGCTGCGCCTGATCGCGGGCCTCGGCGGCATTGTGTGTCTGTTCAGTCTGGCCATGGTGTTCTGGGTGCTCGGCGTACGTCTGTTTACGGATCGCGCCTTGCCCGGCTGGGCATCGACCACCGTCCCGATTTACCTGCTGGGCGGCATACAGCTGCTGTGCATCGGCATCTTGGGTGAGTACGTTGCGAAGATCTACGGCGAAACCAAGGGCAGGCCGCGCTTTCTGATCGAAAAGGTCGAGCGCCGCACGGTCGCCGGCG
>JANMXI010000152.1:0-17712 GCA_031394735.1 Pseudomonadota bacterium
TTTGAGCACGTTCACGTCATCCTTGGCGGCGAGAGTTATGTGGCCCTGGCCGAAGGCCTGCAGAACGCCCTGTGGGCGCTCGGCGGTGCGCCGCTCGAGCACCGCAGCGACAGTCTGTCCGCCGCCTTCCGTAATCTCGACTGTGCGCATTGCCTCAAGTTGAATGTTACTGAATACGGTGGTTGCCTCACCTGAAATGTTACCGGTGAGCGTCTGTCACCATGTCGCCTTCCAATCTGGGAGGCGTTATGCGCAGGAAGATGACTCATACGGCGCGGGCCGAACTCGCCGAGGCTATCCGTCTTCGTTATCGGGCGGCTACGGTCAAGCAGAAGCGTAAGATTCTGGACGAATTCGTCGCCAGCACCGGCTATCACGAGAAGTCGGCGATCCGCGTACTGAACGGTCAACCGGCCACGAAGGGCCGCCAGACACGCAACCGTCCATCGATTTACGACGAGGCAGCCCGCGGCGCCCTGATCGTGTTGTGGGAGGCCTCTGATCGAGTCTGTGGCAAACGTCTGAAGGCCTTGCTACCGATCTTGCTGCCTGCTTTAGAGCGCAACGGACATTTGAAGCTTGATGAAATGATCCGCGCGAAGATACGCGCGATGAGTGCAGCGACGATCGACCGGCTGCTGCGCGCGCCGCGCGCGGTGACTCGCTCAAAGAAACGTCGACGGATCGAACCAGAGCCGCGCCGGCGCATACCGTTGCGCACGTTTGCGGATTGGAATGAGCCGGTCCCTGGCAGCATGGAAATGGATTTGGTTGCCCATTGTGGGGCGGTTAACCGCGGCAGTTACATCAACAGCCTGGTTGTGACGGACATTGCCAGTGGTTGGACGGAAGCTGCGCCGCTGGTCGTACGCGAAAGCCACCTTGTCGTTGAAACGCTCGAGCGCATTCGCGTCGGTTTGCTGTTCGCCCTTCGCGCGCTGGATGTCGACAACGGTAGCGAATTTGTGAACGAACGATTGATCGAATACTGCCTGAGCCATGGAATCGAGCTCACCCGCTCGCGCCCGTATCGCAAAAACGACCAAGCGTGGATCGAGCAAAAGAACGGCGCCGTCGGGCGCAAGCTGCTGGGGTACAAGCGCTTCGAGGGCATCGCTGCCGCCAAAGCGATCACGCGCTTGTATGGCGCCTCGCGACTCTTTGTAAACTTCTTCCAACCCTCCTTCAAACTGGCGGCAAAGCATCGCCAGGGCGCTCAGGTCACCAAGCGCTACCATCCGCCGCAAACACCCTGTGACCGGCTTCTGCAGGCTCAGTGTATGCCGGAAACTGCAAAGGCGAAGCTGCGCGATGTCGCCGGTGCCCTCGATCCGTTGAAGCTCCTGGAAGAGATGCGAGCCGTGCAGGCACATCTGGCAGCGCTGACTGATGGCGAGGTACCGCCCGCCATTACAGCCGACCCGCCAGATCTCGCCGCGTTCGTGGCAAGCCTCTCTAGCGCTTGGCGGGCTGGAGAAGTGCGACCGACCTTCTCCGTCGCGGCCAAGCCTCGTTACTTGCGCGGCCTGCAGAGTGTGGCTCAAAAGGATGTCGCAGCGATGCCCGTCGTTCCGCCGGCTCGCGTCTCTGTGTCCGTTGCGAAGACGCCAGAACGTCCCCCACTGATCTATGCCGGACGCGGCAATGGCCGCTTCCATGCGCTCACGATGGTCTGGCCCCTGGTGTGTCGCCGACTCGAAGGGTTCCCGAACATCAACTCTTGTCAGCTCTTTGAAGAGCTTTGCGCGCAGTTCCCTGGTCGCTTCAATCCTTACCAACGGAAAACGCTGAGCAAACGGGTGAAGATCTGGCGCCGGGATGCCCGCGCTCGCGGCGTGATAACCGACCACCTCCACTACCGCAACCTCAACCACAAGCCTCGCGGCATCCGCCCCGATCCGTTCGGGGCGCACTGGGCGGAGATGCTCCAGTCCCTGGAGGCGCAGCCGGATCAGACGGCTGTGGAACTACTCATCGAGTTCCGGGCGCGTTATCCGGAGCACTACAGCACTCGGCAACTGTGTACCTTGGAGCGCCGGGTGCGCACGTGGCGCCGTGGGGCCATACAGCGGCTAATGTGCGAGATGACGAACCTGACCCAAGACTGCACCGTAATCGCATGACAATCACCGCTCCAGCATCGATCATCCCCGGCTTCTGCCGCCTTCGGCGTCAGACTGACCTTCCGCTTTGCGACTTACAATCGGATCAGAAGGGGATGAGAAAAGGGCCTCCCGGTAACATCGCTGATGAGGCAACCGGTAACAAAATTACGTGAGGCAACACGGACAATTTGCGGCTTCAAGTTCTGGGCACGGCGATACTACTGAAGTGCAGTAGCGTGCGCAGTGGTGCCCGCGCCGGTCAATTCGAAGTGCAACAGCCACGCTCGCGAAGGCTGGTCCGCATCCGGGGCGAACTGCCATTTCTTTGCAGCATCCATTGCGGCGCGCGCGAAATACTTGCTGGATGCGTGACTGTGTAAGGTTGCCGCGAGGACGTTGCCCGAGCGATCGACGCTCACACGAACCGCAATCTTGATGACGCCGCGAATCGTCGCGCGTGCACTGCGCGATATCTCGGGAATCTCTTGATGAAGCACCGGGGGCAGCGAAGCGGCGATACTCGCCTTCGGATTCTCCACGACGGCGGGCTTCGATACAGCCGGTGGCAATTGCGGCGTTGTTGAAGCAGCATGCGGGACATTGGCGTGGGTATGGATCAGGCGCACCGCGGTCCAAACCACCAACAGCGCGATGATGCTTACTGTGATCCCGGTGAGGAGAACCCTCGTCTTCGACGGATTTTGCGTGGCTGCTGTCTGGACCAAGGGCTCGTTCATTTCGGGCGGGACATCGGATGGGAGCGTCGCCGGTGGCGCCTGTTTGTATTGTGCTAAGAGTTCAGCGATTGCGGGACGTTGGGCAGGGTCGCGGTTCAGACATCGCTGTATCGTCTCAACGAATTCCGGTGCAAGATTTGTGGGTAGGTAGACGCTTTCGGAGCTGTCTCGGGGCAACACTGGCGGGGTCTGCGTGAGGGCTTCGACAAGCGTGATGCCGAGCCCCCAAATGTCGCCCGCGTTGGACACCCCGCCGTTCTTGGCTTCCGGCGCGTCGTACACCGAAGGCTTGGCAGTGCTTGCGGTGCGTTCGCCGGCGGGTCGGATCGTATCGCTTGCTAGCTTCAATTGATCACCGACAACCAGAAAATTGGTTGGTTTGAGTGCACCCTGCACCAAATTCTGGCCATGGAGAAACGCCAACGCATCCAGGGTTGCGGGCAGCAGATCCCGGACCTCGTCGGGAGTCAGGGGCCGGCTGGAAAGAAGTTGCGCGAGGTTTTGCTCCGCATAATCCGTCACCACGAATAGGAAGTTGTGCCCCCCGAGCCGGCAACGGCCTGAGTCGAGAAGACGCATCAGGTGAGGATGCGACAGGGTGGCAACCCTCTTCCAGAGCGCGAGTTGCGCCTCCGTCAGCGGCTCATTGGCCGGGAAGATCTTGATCGCGGCTTGAGGAACGTTTTGCGCCTCGCATTCAGTGAGAAACACCACGCTGTGATTTGATCGGCCCAGAAAGCGGCGCAGCGGATACATTCCGTTGACAATCCGGCGCTCCCACTCCTTTGTCCAGTCTTCGGCCATCGTCTTCCGACGATATCACCCAGAGGGGTGGCTGCGGAGGGCAACCTTTGTAGAATCTGAAAAAGCCGCCTCGTATTGGGTATTGGCATGTACAGATCAACGGCCGCGGGAAGCGTCCTTATGCCGCGCATGCTTCAATGCGGTAGTCTTTAGATCATGGTCGCGCCTTCCAAAGGCTTAGGTCGGCGACTGCAGTCGCTGCTGGGTGCAAGGAAACTTCCGCGTCGTGACTCACCTGACGAAACGTTCTCTTCAGTCACTTCCCGCGACGGTCTGCTTTGGATCTGTACTTGGATGTGGTCATGCCGGGATCAGAATGGCCGACCATGGATTTGTCGATCAAGAGCCTGGCGAAGTACTGCGGCTTTTCCTGGCGGGATGCAGATTGTTGATCAGTGGGTGAGAACCGGCAATCCGGATCTGAAGCAGCGGCTGCTCGACTACAACGAGGATGATTGTGTGGCGATGCGGGTGGTGATGGATGCGATGAAGGGGTTTGAGGTGCGGGTGTAGGGGCGCAAGCTTGTGATGCGTCCGTGATTCTGCGCGAACTGCGCGGTAATTCGTATTTCAAACGATCCAGTGAGTGAACATGCTTTCGGCATGGCCGCTGACAGTCCCTCTATTTCACCTGCTGATGTGGTAACGCGCATTCGCTACCTTCGTGGTACGCGCGTTCTGCTTGATTCAGACCTCGCGGCTCTTTATGGGGTGCCGGCGAAAAGACTCAATGAGGCTGTACGGCGAAACAAGGATCGCTTCCCACCTGATTTTTGCTTTTTATTGACAAAACAAGAACTTATGGCTTTGAAGTCGCAAATTGCGACTTCAAAGCCAGGGCGCGGCGGGAGCCGAAAGCCGCCCACTGCCTTCTCTCAGCATGGCGCCATCATGGCAGCAACCATCCTCAACAGCCGTCGAGCCGTTGAAATGAGCATCTATGTCGTGCGGGCATTCGTGAAGGCGCGCGAGATCGTTCAACATCACTCGGAACTTGCCCGCGAGCTGACTGCATTGAAGAAGTCAGTTGCCACATTGGATGCCGACACACGGCGTCAGTTCGATCAAGTGTATGAGCCATTCTGGGGTTGATGAATCCAGCGAATCGGCGGCAGTGATTCCGATGCTTTGCGAATCACGCATGCTCCCCTTGAAATCGAGGTTGCCGGTCATCGGGTGACGTCTTAGGGACTGCAAATGGCGGATTTGAATGCCCGACCTATTCGTCTACGGGTGCTTCCTAAGCGTTGCATGCAATGCGATCGGAAATCCGAGCGCCTCGGCTTGCTGAAGGCCGCGCGGGATTTGATGCTGTTGCCCGAACTCGGCAGGGCCCGGCGCGATGCTTTGATGGATACCTTTCCAAACGTCGACGCACTGGCCTCCACCAACATCGAGCCGTTCTGTCAGCCCAAGAACAAGACCGATTTCAAGGGTGTTGGCCCTGCCATGCTGCGCAAGTTCCAGTCGCGTGCGCAACTTGCCTGCGCAGCGCACCCGACGCCGTATTTGACCAAGCAGGTAACGTGGCCGGACTCGCCGGTGGAATTGTTCTTCGATATCGAGACCGATCCGATGCGCGACCTGTGTTATCTGCATTTTTGCAGATATGGACTGGATATTCTGGCTGCTAACTTCGTGCAAATCGGCCATGCTGGATGCATGCCTGCATCGTCTACATGAACAGGTGCGCCGTAATGCCGAACGGTTCCCGACGGATTTCGTCTTTCAGCTTAGAGATCAAGAGGTTGTTCTTTCGAGGTCGCAATTTGCGACCTTGAACAGCGGTCGTGGATGGAACACAAGGTACCGTCCGTTTGCCTTCACCGAACATGGCGCGGTCATGGCGGCGACTGTTCTGAACAGCCAGCAAGCAGTCCAGATGAGCATCCTCATTGTGAGGGCCTTTGTGGAACTCAGAGTTGTCGTGGAACAGCAGTCAAATTGACATCTGTAGTCTTATGTATAAACTTGTTGATACATAGGAGGTCGATCATGGCAAAGAGTGCGATGTTGACCGTTCAGCAATGGGGAAACAGCCTTGCTGTACGGATTCCTGCGGCTGTTGCTCGGTCGGCGCGATTTAGGGTTGGCCAACCGGTGGAAGTATCAGCTCAGGATTCGAACATTCTGGTCAGAGCGCTTGGTGAGCCCAAGCTGACGCTAGCACAGAAGCTGGTTACATTTGATCCAGCACTGCACGGTGGTGAGGTTATGGCCACCAAGCCGGTGGGCCGCGAGGTGCTCTAGTGGCCACCCGAAAGTCATGGTGCCCTGATCGGCGCGACATGATCTGGATTGATTGCAATCCGCAGTCCGGTCGCGAAATGAAAGACATTCACCCGCTCGTCGTGCTTTCGCCACGAGAGTTCAATGAGAGAACGGGAATCGTTATTGGCTTGCCGATGACCACCGCTTCCTATAACGAAACCAATCCGTTCGCCGTAAAGTTCGCTGGCCCGAAAGGCGTGGCGAGCTTCATCCTCAGTCATCAACCAAAGTCATTTGATTGGCGCGCACGAAAGGCCAAACCACATCCACTGAGGAAGGTACCTGAAGATTCGTACGCACGAGCGTGCGAAAGCCTAAATCAGATTATTGAAATTGGTTCGTAGCCGCATGGCTAGTGCCGCCGAAAGCAGGCAGCACCTGGCTGCAATTTTTGATGCGATCAGGGGTGCCTCAAGGTGGGTCTCAAGGCCCACACAGTGAACTTACAGAAGGTCGCATAGCGATCATGGCGCTCGTCGAGATCGAGCAGGCGCGAGTGCGCAAGGCGATGGATGCCTTTATGCAGCAGCGTCGGCCGACGCCACACGTTCGCCCCGAGTTGGATCTTGCGTTTCGTGTGTCCGGACAAAGCGTCGAGATCTTCGAGATTCGCCCTCGCTGGCTCGGATCTCCCGGGGAGAAGCACGAATCGCCGGTGGCGAAGGCGACGTTCGTGAGAGCGCGTGGGGTATGGCGCGTCTTCTGGCAGCGGCGCGACTTGAAGTGGCACAGCTACGAACCTCAGCCGGAAGTGAAAGCGGTGGAGGAATTCGCGTTACTGGTATCCGAAGATGCGCACGCCTGTTTCTTCGGGTGAGTCGCCGGCTGGTCTACCGATGGATCGACGTCGACGTCTACCAGTAGTCCTATGGCAAGGTCCTGCAGGAATTCTCTTCTCAGCATCCCACTGCTGCGGTTATTCGCTACTCGAAGTACGAGCGGACCGAGTACCGCAAGTTGCAGCGTCAGTATCCGCAACTTGCGAGTGCGCAGGAATTCGAAGCGCTCTATACGCGACCCCGGGCCTTGGATCTGTACTGGGATGTGGTCAAGCCGGGATCAGAATGGCCGACCATGGATTTTTCGATCAAGAGCCTGGCGAAGTCCTGCGGCTTTTCCTGGCGGGATGCAGATCCGTCGGGCGCCTCTTCCATCGAATGGTTTGACCAGTGGGTGAGGACTGGCAATCCGGATTTGAAGCAGCGGCTGCTCGACTACAACGAGGATGATTGTGTGGCGATGCGCGTGGTGATGGATGCGATGAAGGGTTTGAGGTGCGGGGGTGAGGCTTGATGAGGTCTTACGGCCAAACAAGAGCTTATTAACTTGAAGTCGCAATTTGCGACTTCAAGTTCTGGGCACGGCGGCGGCGCGCTATGGCTATGAAGCGTTCGCAGGCTCTTGGGGGCGTGGATCGTCGCGATGGTAGTGGCGGGGCTGACGGCCGTAGCCGGATAGCGGCATTCCCGAATCTTCGTGAACTGCACGGTTTGCAGTCTTCCACCTGATCGGAAGTGCGGACATCCTTTTGGCATGGCCGCTGATAAATCTTTCATTCCACCCGCTGACGTGGTCAAGCGCATTCGCTACCTCCGTGGACAGCGCTTATTGCTCGATTCAGACCTCGCAGCTCTGTACGGAGTGCCGGCGAAAAGACTCAACGAGGCGGTACGCCGAAACAAGGATCGCTTTCCGCCAGATTTCTGCTTTTCAGTTACCAAACTGGAGCTTAAGTGCATCATGCAATCTGCCTTGGTCGCGATGATGATGCACGGATATCGACCCGACACCAATCGCCTCGGGCATCACGCGACGTTGCTGCAAAGTTTGCCGCTCACAATTGGCGCCGACCCGAAGCGAGTGGTGGTGCTAGATGCCCTGCGACGCCAGCGCAATGTGGCGGACGACACCGGTGATGACATCGACGAATCCACCACGGAGCATTGCATCAATGAGGCTGTTCGATTGATCGACGAAGTGAGGATGCGAAGGCGCGCCATGATGCGCTCGTCGTGAATGAATCGGCCTAGAGGGGATCCGCCTCCCGCAACCGTCGCCTGCTGTCATCGAGAAAGTGGGTCATCCTCATGCAAAGCTCAATTGTCACGTTATGTCCGCTCCCGACCGGCGGGCGCCGATCGACTATTTGCGACCTTTCCAACCCCGTGATAAAAGCAATGAATGATAAGAAGAGTGGGCCAGGGAAGAGCCTTGCGCCTAGCGCTGATCCTAGTGTTGGGAACAGCGCTCACGGCTTGTGGAGGAGGCGGGGGAGGGGGAAATAGTTCGCCACCTCCGGCTCCGGCATCCATTACCGCAACGCCGGGTTCCGTAACCCAATCCGCCAACGTAACCGAAAGCGTGTCGCCCTCAGCAAGGGTCGATATTGTTCTGAAAAACATGCCAGCCAACGCCCAGTATTTCGAGGGCGGCTTCTCCACTTCAGGCATTAACGACGTCAACTTTTCGGAGTTCACGACAGCGGGCGGAGCGCTGACGGTTTATTTCAAGGCGCCATTTACCGTGACGCCGGGAACCTACAACGATTCCATCCAACTGCGCATCTGCGAAGATTCCCAGTGTTCGAAAGTCGTGCCGGGCGCGACAGTCAACATTCCAGTGACTTATACGGTGACGACACCCACAGGCGCCAACGCACTCAGCTTCACCTTGGCTACCAATGCCGTGCAGCGGTCGGCGCTCTTCACCGATACACAAGCGCAGCAGATCCAAATTGCCGCGACCATGAAGGGTCCGGAAGTCTTTCCCTATACGAACGTGGCGATCACGGGCACTGGGGTCGACTCGGTGGATTTCAGCCCTACTTCCCTCACGGCGGGAAATGTCTACATCAATCTTGGGTATGCGCACCTTCTACCTCCAGGTGCCTATCACGCCGTCGTTGCGCTGACGGTGTGTCTGGATTCCAACTGCGTCAATCCGTTGCCCGGCAGTCCCTTTCAGATCACCGTGGACTACACCATTTCCGATACGTTGATGGTTGCGGGAACGAGCGGCTACTCGATCAAGATTCTCCCCATTCAGCCGGCGGATATGGTGTGGGATGCGAGTCGGCACCTCTTTTACGCGGCGCTGTCATCCAGGAATGGCGGCTCGACCGGCTCAGTGGCGACGTTTGATCCGGTCACTCAAACGTTGGGACCGGAGGTTCCGCTTGGCGGGATGCCGAACCGCATCGCGATTTCCGACGATGCCCAGTTCCTCTACATCGCCATGAGCGATCCCAACATCATCCAGCGGCTGTTATTGCCGGCGCTTAGCCCCGATATCACCATCAATCTGGTAACGAACGCCGGTGGGCACCCGTTGTTCCCGCTCGACGTTCAGGTGATGCCGGGCTTCCCGCACACCGTCGCCGTCGCGCTCAACGATCCGCTGGGCCCGGATGGATTTCATGGAGGCGTTGCGGTGTATGACGATGCAGTCATGCGGCCGACCATCGCTGGTGTGACCGGCCCTCCGTTGTCCGGCGCCTTGGTGGATCGCCTGCAATGGGACGGCACAGCCACGACTTTGTATGGCGCTAATGTGGGTAGCAGCAACAGTTTGTACACGATGAGCGTCGATTCGACGGGCGTGCATCTCACGTCCGAATCGCTAAACGCCGGCGGTGGCCCGATCACCTTCGATGGCGGATTGATTTACGGCAATACCGGCAACATCTTCGATCCTGCGACCTCGTCCGTGCGCGTGTTCAATCCGATGGACTATCTCTTTGGTCTGGTTCCAGACTCCGGTCAGCAAAAGCTCTTCGTCTATGGACTGGGCGGCATCGGCACCAACTTCCAGCTTCGGTCGTTTGATCTGGCAACATTCGCGCCGATTGCCACCATCCCGATTCCGATTAACAACCTGAGCGCCCAGCGAGTCATTCGCGCGGGAAGCGACACGATCGCCATGGTCGGACCGTATTATCTCGTTCTGATCAACGGGCCGTTCGTGGGGCCGTGATGAACCGTAGACATTGCTTTCCAGCATTGTTCGCTGCCGTGTTGTCGGCTTGCGGTGGTGGTGGCGGGTCACCCGGTAACGCGGTTGTTCCGTTTGCGCCACAGGCCAGCCTGACGCTCGACTCCCCGAGCGTTGGATTGACGACGGGCATCTCCAACGGCGTGCCGCAGCCACAGTTGGTATTGCTCACTGTCGCGAACCCGCCGCAGGTCGCGTTGCCCTACAAGATCACCGTGTCGGGTACTGCGGTGTCGAGTGCGAACGTGACCTGGGATTCATCGTCGTCTGGAAAGCTGGCCATTCAGCTACCCGACCCGGCATCGCTAGGTCAAGGAACCTACAGTGGGGTCGTGCACCTGATGGTGTGCAACGACGCGGGGTGCACACAATCCATCAAGGGAAGTCCGGTGGATATCCGCGTTACCTATGAAGTTGCCGACGACGCGACGTTTTCCTTTAACCAGCCAAGCTGGCGCTACCAAGCAACGACCGCAGATATGTTCGCGCAGACTGTGGGCTTCTCACTCTACCTGCAAAATATTCCCAGCACGGGTCTGTTCATCCGCCCGCATCAGGGGTCGAGTGGATTCTTGACGGACGAGACCTATCACACGGTGGAGGACAGCAGCGGGGGCGTGACGCTGTACATCGATCTGACAGTCGCCAGTCCGGCGAGCGTGGGGTCCGGATTTTTCAAGCAGAATCTGACGATCGAGATCTGCTACGACGCGGATTGCACTCGGCAGTTGGTCGGCAGTCCCATCACCCAACCGCTGTCCTATTACGTGTTTATGACGCCGGGGAAGGAATACACGCTGGTGAATGCGGATGTAGTGGGCACCACCGATGTGGCCTACGACGCTGCCTCACAGAAATTGGTGGTGACGGCACTCAACAATTACTACACGTCGAATACCGGTGCAGTCGCGCAGCTCGACCCCGCCACCGGCGCCGTCGGCACCAAGCTGGTGTTGTCCGAAGACCTGATGCGTGTTGCGCTGTCCGACGATGGCCAGTATGCCTATGCCGCCTCCTCGAGCACGCCGACCATTCATCGATTGCTGCTGCCATCGCTCACCTCGGATCTGGATATTCCATTGGGTTCCTATGGCGATCCGAGTACGGGTGGCGGTGCCAACATCGCAGGGGATATGGCGGTGGCGCCTGGTGCGGCGCATTCGCTCGCCGTCGCGCTGGCTCACGATGCGAGCGTCGTGCAATCGGCGGGAACCTTGATCTTCGATGATGCCGTTCCGCGGGCCCAAACGTTGGCACCTGTCGGACCGCCACAGCCGGCGGACTCTCTTGCTTGGGGTGACTCGGCGTCGTCGCTATACGTGTACCACTCGTCGCCGCAGGCGCCGGTGCTGAAAGAGATCGATGCGCTGAACGTAGATGCGTCGGGTTTGAGCGTGGGACCTTCCTACGCGGTTGATGCTGACGCCGACACGGCTGGCAAGATCGCTTACGCGGCCGGCCGGATTTACGATCTAGGTGAACATGTTCGCGATGCGGCGACGGGTGTCGTCGTCGGCAGCTTCGATATTCCCGCCAAGGAGCAGATGATCGCCATGGTGCCTGATCCCTCGCATGCGAGGATTTTCTACACCACTCATTACGGATGGGAGCCGAATTTGCATCTACTCATCTACGACACGTCGACTCTGAAGATGCTGTCGGCTGCCGATCTCGGTTTCGACGCGAACGACGGTGAGCGAGTCACCACTCACATGACGACCTGGGGCACTGGCGGAGTTGCCTTCAACCGGTATGGAGTGAAGATTCTGTCGGGTGCACTGGTCGCGCCGCCGCAGAGTCCCGCGGCGATTCGGGCCAAGATGGCGGTGAAGCTTGACGAGATCCGTGTTCGGACTCCGGCACGATGACGGTGTTGCATCATCGACGTCGCGGTATCTGCACGTCTGTGAGCTACCGCAAGCTGAATCTCACCGCTGCGCCCAAATCCGAAACCCACCCTCAAACGCATTGGTATTAGCCCCAAACCGGGTGTCCGCCGGCAGCTTCTTCAGCTTCGTAGCATTACCACCGCCCAATACGATCTCGTCCGGCAAGAAAGCGTCGCGCAGATCCTTGACCATTCTCTCGACGTTCGCCGACCACTTCTTTTTCCCCAAGCGCTTTCGAGCAGCATCGCCCACCAGTTCTTCGTAGGTATGGCTTCCGCGGTACGGCAGGTGCGCAAGCTCCATCGGTATGATCGTATGGTCGACGATCAACGTGGTCCCGAGGCCAGTTCCCAGTCCCAGAAATAACAGGCTGCCGCCGTCGTAATTGCCGAGGGCTTGCATGGCGGCATCGTTCAATAGTTTGACAGGGCAGCCAATCGCTTTTTCGAAATCGAAGCCGATCCAACCCGCGCCCAGGTTTTGAGGTTCACGATCGATCTTACCGCCACGAACCACGCCGGGGTATCCGATCGAGACAGCGTCGTAGCGCCATCCGTCGATCAGCAGCAACACGGTCTGAATCATCGTGCCCGGTGTCATCGTCGGTCCGGAATCGAATCGCACCGGGGTCTCGTGGCCTGTCGCGACACATTTGACATGCGAGCCGCCGACGTCGATCACCAGGATTCTTCTTGGTGCTTTGCGGGTCCGTTTCATTGTATAAACTCCTCGGGAGTAGGTATCTACAATACCTGCTGCGCCGGTATTCTTTTCACCCCTTTTGCCTTGAACGTCGCCATGGCGCGAGCGAGACAGCATCATCGAACACTATTCGAACCATCATTATCGTCATCTCGCCGCGGATCTTTCTAACTGACATGGCGGGTGGATTGGTAGCGTTGCTGGACGATGTGGCGGCGCTTGCGCGGCTTGCCGCAGCGTCTGTCGACGATGTCGCTGCGGCTGCAGGGCGGGCGGGCACCAAAACGGTGGGTGTGGTGATCGATGACGCCGCAGTCACGCCGACCTACGTGGTCGGGCTGCCGCCCGAGCGCGAATTGCCGATCATCGGCAAGATCGCCATCGGCTCGATACGCAACAAGCTGCTGTTCATCCTGCCCGCCGCATTGTTGCTGAGCGCATTCGCGCCCTGGCTGTTGACGCCGATCCTGATGCTCGGCGGCCTGTATCTCAGCTTCGAGGGCGCCGAGAAAATCATCAAGTCATTCAAGGGCGAAAAGGCCGTCGAGGAAGTTGCGCGGATCAATGACCCTAAGGAACTCGAAGCGCGGCAGGTGAGCAGCGCGATCCGCACCGATTTCATTTTGTCGGCGGAAATCATGGTCATCGCGCTGAATCAGGTAAGCGCCAATTCGATCGCCACGCAAGCGATCGTCTTGGCGCTGGTCGGCGTCGCCGTCACCATCGGCGTGTATGGCGTGGTGGGCGTGATCGTGAAGATGGACGACATCGGTTTGCGCTTGTCGGCAACCGGAGGGTTCGCGGCGGGCTTCGGCCGTGCACTCGTCCGGTCCATGCCGGTGCTGCTGAATGCGCTGTCGCTCATCGGCACCGCGGCCATGCTGTGGGTGGGCGGGGGGATTCTGATCCATGGCCTCGCCGAGTTCGGGGTGTCGATGCCGGAGGAATGGATACACGCATTTGCACATGCAATCGGCGGCGGTATTGCTGCCGTTGAATGGGTAGTAACAGCCGTAGGCGCAGCGATTGTCGGAATCTTCGCCGGCACCGTTACCGCCGGGTTGCTACATTTGAAGCCCGGAGCGAAGCACTGATCGCGAAGCGTGGGAGTCTTTACGTTGGTGGTGGCGTCGACGGCGGCGAAGGATCACCGACTCGCGTCAGCGTCCTGCTGCCCATACACCCCCGATCCTTGATCGGCATCGAGCATGGTCGACGCCGGGCTCCCTTTTTCTACCGATCATAGCGGGCGGCAGGCGGGGGCGCTAATTGGAATGACAAAACGTCACAAGCGGCAGGCCGCAACGCCGCCCCGATGCGCGCCACTCCTCGGACATGCTAGGCTTTCACCAACAATAAAGGGAATTTCCATGGCAACACAGACGCCTCAATGCTCACCCGCCAAACTGTTCGTGCAGTGTGCGACGAGCTGTTTGCCTGCAAAACACTGGTCCGGCGCGCTGTTGGCCGCAATTCTCGCGCCGTTCGTCGCCTTCACGGCCGCCGCCGCACCGCCGTCGACCATCACGGTAGGTTCGCGAACCCTCACATTATGTAACAGCGCCGATGTCGGGTATTGCGGCACGCTCGGACGCGGGATCGATCCGAGCGGCGCCGTGGCAGGCACATTGCGGGTGGCCTTCGAGTTTTATCCGCGCCGCAACCAGTCCTTACCGAGTCTGGGGACCCTCTTGCCGCAAGAGGGCGGGCCGGGGTATTCCTCCACCGGATCGCGTGACTTCTATCTTGGTGTGTTCGATACGCTGCGCGAGCGCCGCGACATCCTGATCATCGACAAGCGTGGTACCGGTAAATCCGCCGCGATCGATTGCCCGGCGCTGCAACTCGGTGCCACGGACCTTGGCGCAGTGGGCGACTGCGCTTCGCAATTGGGCGCTTCGTCATGGTTGTATGGGACGAAATTCGCAGTCGGCGACATCATCGCCGTGATGGATGTGCTCGCGCTGCAACAGGTCGATTTCTACGGCGACAGTTACGGCACGTTCGTCGGCCAGGTGATGGCGGCGTTGTATCCGCATCGACTGCGCAGCATGGTGCTCGACAGCGCGTACCCGGTGCGCGCGCCGGATGCGTGGTTTCCCACCGATTGGGGAACCGAGTGGAGCAGCTTCGACCTGTCGTGCTCCCGCAGTGCCTCTTGTCGTGCGCTGGGCGGTAGCGCCACCGCGCGCATCAAGCAGCTTGCTGCTGCGTTGCGGCTGAAGCCGCTTACCGGCAAGGCGCCGGATGCGTACGGATTCAATGCGACGGTGACGCTCGATGCGCCCGGATTGATGCGCGTCATCGACAATGCCGGCAGCGGCGGCTCGATCTATCGCGAGTTGGATGCAGCCGCGCGCGCGTACCTTGATTCTGCAGACTCACGGCCGCTGTTGCGCATCGCGGCCGAGCAGGAAACTTATTACGAGGAATCGGCGGCCGATTTTAGCTATGGCCTGTACACAGCCGTCAGCTGTTCGGATTATCCGCTGCTGTATGACCTGAAGGCGAGCGTCGCCACGCGTACGCAGCAATACAACGCTGCACTGGCGGCCGCGCGCACCAACCGTCCGACGCTGTTTGCGCCGTTCACAGTGGACGAAGCGTTGGTATCGCAGATGTACATCACGCCGCTGGATTCCTGCCTGCCGTGGCCGGTGCCGCCCGCCAATCAAATTCAGGGCAAGCCCATTCCGGCAAGCGTCGTGTTTCCGTCGGTTCCCACGTTGGTGTTGTCGGGCGATCTGGACGGCGTGACCTCGCCGCAGGATGCCGCACAGGTCGTGGCGCAATTCCCCAATGCCGTGCATGTCATCGTTCCCAATCTCACGCATGTGGTGGCGGACCAGGATGCGTACTACTGCACCACGAGCATCCTGGAAAATTTCGTCCAGACACTGGCGACGGGCGATACGAGTTGCACAGCCAAGGTTCGTCCCGTACGGACTGTTCCCCGATTTGCAAAGACGTATAAGGAACTCACGCCGCTCACCGCCAACACGGGCGACAAAACCAGTGCGGATCAAAAGCGCATGGCGGCGTCCGCACTCGAGGCGGTGGGTGATGCGCTGGCGCGCTACATCCCCTCGCTCGATAACACCCAGGCGGGATTGCGCGGCGGTACGTTCAAGTACGCCGATACCTCCACCGGTCTTGCGTTCACGCTCAGCAGTTGTCGCTTTACTGATGACGTGGTCACCAGCGGCACGATCGCCTGGAATTTCACCACCTCGGTGATCACGGCCAAAGTGACCCTGACGGTAGGTGGCGTTGCCGCCGGCACGCTCAACATTCGCTGGACCGATGGCGCGATCAACGCCTCGGCCACAGTGACGGGCACCGTGCAAGGCGTGGTCCTCAATGCGCGGCGGATTGCGCCTTGAGCTGAAACTGCTGGGACAGATGCAAGGCGTGGAAGCGATCTCGCGTTTCCGCTGAAACGTGGAACTCCCATCAAGCGAACCTGCTTTGGCCATGAGTCGCGATTGCGATTCGCGCTGAACTTTCGGTGATTGACATATGTATCTCATAGGATACACCGCAAATGCGCGTTGAAACGACGTCAGTCTATCTCGATTGGCTCAACGGGCTGAAAGATCGCGTCGTCCGTGCCCGCGTCCAAGTGCGAGTGGATCGATTGGCTAATGGCAATCATGGTCAGTATCGGGTACTGACCGATGCTGTTTGCGAGCTGAAGAGCGACGTGGGTCCTGGCTACCGCGTCTATTTCACAGAGCAAGAAAGTGTTTGATCGTGCTGCTGGCGGGCGGCGACAAATCATCGCAGCCGAAAGATATCAAGAAGGCGATTCAATTGGCCAGAAATCTGTAGGAAGCAAATAGTGATGGCTAAAGCTAAAGCAAAAGGTGTGGCAAAGACGAGGACCACGGCCTATGACATCGTCGACCAGTTGCGCACACCGAAAGAGATGGCCGCCTACCTCGATGCATGGTTTGAAGACGCACCGGATGATGCGGTGGGCATTGCACGCGCTCGGAGATATTGCGCGGGCCCGAGGTATGACTCAGGTGGCGCGGGATGCCGGATTAAGCCGGGAAAGTCTTTACAAGGCGCTTGGCAAAGAGGGGAATCCGAGCTTTGCTACTATCTTGAAAGTGGCGCGCGCGGTTGGTTTGAGGCTTCATGCGTTGGCTGCATGATGCGCGTCGTCGATTGATACAATAAGCACTTCCGCATTTTCCCCCTCATCCGTAGTACAGCTATGGCGGAAAAGAATCCCCTGCAGGATCCCCCAGCCGAAGAGGCCACGCGCCAGTCCGTGCTGTCGCGGCTGTTCGAGGAGCATAACCAGCGGCTCATCGGTTTCCTGCGGACTCGACTGCAGTCCGAGCAGGAGGCGCGGGAGGTGGCGCAGGAATCCTATGCCAGGCTTTTGAACCTGGATCAGCCGGAAACACTTGGTTTTCTGCGCGCTTACCTGTTCAAGACTGCCGCCAACCTTGCCATCGACCGGCTTCGACACCGCAGCACCGTTCGTGCGGTCGAACCGCAGTTGCAGGCCTCGCAAGAGATTGCCGAGCCGCGCACGCCGGAGGACTTGACCTCCACCGACCAACAGGCGGCGTTGGCCAATCGCTTCCTGCAGGAGTTGCCGGAAGCCTGCCGGCGCGCGTTCCTGCTCTATCGGGTTCATGAACTGAGCATTTCCGATGTGGCGCACCAAATGGGTGTCAGTGAGCGAATGATCCGCTACTACGTGGTGCAGGCGATGAGCCATTGCCGCGATCGGTTCGCGGGCCAACAGGCGGGCTCGTGAATAACATCCCGCAAACCGACGACGACCGCGTGCGCTTCGAAACGGCCTGCGACTGGTTCGTGCAGTTGCGCGAGCAGCCGCAGTCCACCGAGATCCTCAGTGGTTGGCTGGAATGGCTCGATGCCGATGCACGCAATCAGGAAGCTTTCGGCCGCGCGCGCCAGATCTGGCAGATGACGGAGCAGGTTGCCGACAAGCCGCGGCGTGCCACCCTCTCGCGCCGGCATTGGATTCTGCCGCTGGCGTCGGCTGCCGCGTTGCTGGGCCTGGCGGTCGGTGTGGCGTGGTGGTCGATGCAGTCACCCGGCGCCGCCACGTATGCCACCGCGCGGGGAGAGACTCGCCGCGTCAATCTTCCCGATGGCTCGCATCTGGAGCTGGCCGGGGATTCCCGTCTTACCGTCAGAATGACTGCAGCCCGGCGCGACATCGATCTG
>JANMXI010000153.1:0-1645 GCA_031394735.1 Pseudomonadota bacterium
GGACAACGGTAACGAACTCGACTGGTTTGGATCGCCCATCATTGTTGCCGTCGCGACTGTGGCGGTCGTCAGTTTGACCTTCCTGGTTCCATGGGAACTGAAAGACAAGCACCCGATCGTTGATCTGCATTTCTTCCAGCGGGTTAATTTTCGCGTGGGCGTAGCGTGCGTAGCGGTGGCGTATTTTGCGTTCACGGGTTCGAATATCTTGTTTCCGCTCTGGTTGCAGACCAACCTGGGATACACCGCGACGCTGGCGGGGCTGGCGGTTGCGCCCGTGGGCATACTGGCGCTGATAATCTCGCCGATACTTGGCAAGAACATGCACCGCATGGACCTGCGCGTTATCGTCAGCGCCGCATTCGTGGTGTTCATGCTCACCATGTATTGGAATTCGACATTGAATCAGTCGGCCACCTTTCTACAGCTGGCGGCTCCGCGCTTCTGGCAGGGCGTGGGCGTATCGGCGTTTTTTCTGGCGCTGAATCAGATCACTTTGTCATCCGTAAAACCAGATGAGCTCGCGTCCGCCACTGGCATTTCGAGTTTCTTTCGCACGATCTCGGGGAGCATGGCAACCGCCATCACGGTATGGTTGTGGAACCGGCGCACCGATTTTCATCACGCGGTCTTGACCGAGCATATCCGCGACTCTGCGTATGGCTGGACGGAACTTCAGTCGAAGCTCCAATCTCTAAATATTAGCGGTGCACGCGCCTTGGCCTATGCGGATCAAGTATTGACGCAGCAGGCGCTCACGCTGGGTATAAACGATATGTTCTACCTGTTCAGTCTGATGTTCGTTTTTCTGATTCCGTTCGTATGGCTTGCCAAGCCACCATTCGGCGCTCGGGGAAGTGGCGGGGGGCACTGAGGACCGGAGCACAGACGGGGAGGATGCTCGTGTCCAATCAGCCATTCAGTCCCAGATCCTCGACCAGCGCCGTGCGCAGCCGGAACTTCTGCACCTTGCTGGTCGACATCGGCCACTCGGTCACGAATCGCACCACACGGGGGACCTTGAAGCTGGCGATTTCCTTGCGGCAAAAATCCATCAACTCCGTTTCGGTGGCGCTCTGACCCGGCTTGAGTTCGACGAAGGCCGCCGGCACCTCGACGTACTTGGGGTCAGGTATGCCGACCACCTGCGCCAGCTTCACGCTCGGGTGACGTTGCAGCAGCGCCTCGATCTCCGCAGCGGCGACGTTCTCTCCGCCCACCTTGAGCATGTCTTTGAACCGCCCATGGAACATGATGGTGCCGTTCTCATCCAGCGAGCCGATGTCGCCGGTATGAAACCAGCCGTGTGTGTCGAGCGCTTGTGCGGTCTTCTCCGCGTCGCGGTAATAGCCTTCAAACAGACTGTAACCGTGCACCAGCACTTCGCCGCGAATGCCGGTGTGCACGTCCTCGCCGCTTTCCGGGTCGACGATGCGCACTTGCAGTCCGGGAAGCGGCTTTCCAAGCCGCGAGATGCGTAACGATTCCGCTTCGTCCCAGGCGCCCGTGCACACCGTGCCTGCCGCTTCGGTCATGCCGAAACTGCCGACCTGCAGCGCCTTGGGCATTGCCTTCATGATGGGCTCGGCGACGCCCGGCGGCTGTACCGCGAAATTGCTGTTCATCAGCTTGATGCGCGACAGAT
>JANMXI010000154.1:0-1791 GCA_031394735.1 Pseudomonadota bacterium
CACCGACGAGAACGTGATCGGCAACGCGGTGACGATGGTGTTCGCGGGCGAGGACACCACGTCGAACACCATCGCCTGGCTCATGAATTTCCTCGCACGGGATGCGCGCGTGGCCGGACACATTGCCGCCGAGGCCGATGCGGTTCTGGGGGCGGGCCCCGTATTGCAGGCATTCGGCTCCCTGGATCGCTTCGCCTATCTCGACGCTTCGGTCGACGAGGCCATGCGCATCAAGCCGGTCGCGCCTTTTCTCGGCCTCGAAACCAACCGCGAAGTCGTGATCGGCGACGTGCTCGTCCCACCGCGTACGCCCGTGCTTATCATGACGCGGCTCGCCGGCATGGATCCCGCGGAGTTTCCCGCGCCCGAAGCGTTCCGCCCCGAGCGGTGGCTGGGCGAGAAACGCGCAGCCGGGGACGATCCGGCGCGAAAACTGTTTCCCTTCGGCGGCGGACCGCGCTTCTGCCCGGGGCGCTACCTCGCGCTGGCCGAAATCAAAATGGCGATGTCGATGACGATGCGCAATTTTCGCCTGGAGCCCGATCCGGGCGCCGCACCCGTGCAGGAATTGTTCACATTCACGATGACGCCCAGCGCGCTTCCGGTCCACTTGGTGCCAAGATAGAAAGATTGACTTGCACCGAAGGACCGCAAGCCCTAGAGATACCTCTCAGGCCGTGCAAGCGGCCCGCGCCTGCTATCGGCTATCCGAGCGGGATATGGGACGCCGTAAATAATCTTCCAGTAATTCGTCGAGGAATTACTGCCACTCACCCAGCCATCAATTGGAACGGAAAGACTGAGTTCTTGACCGACATTGCAAGCTTTCCCGGTTCCAGTGGCTCACCAGTTTTACTCGCGAACATTGGCAGCTACAACAAATTCCGAACAACATTGGTGTTGCCATCAATTCCAAGCGTCTGCTTGAGTTTGAACCAGTTATTTCAAAGCTCGTGGCAGGCAATGCATAACTCGTCATTGGTGCGGACGCCTGCCGGCGCCGCACAATTCGGACGTTGGGCATCCGATAATCCAGGAAATTTCACGCTGGAGTAAATCTGGGCGAATAATTGCGCTCCAGCTTCTTTCGTCGTGCGGTCATCATGGAGGTACATTATGGACAACGGAAAAACTTACCAAGGCAGCTGCTTTTGCGATGCGGTTCAGTTCACCGTCAGCGGTGAGCCAGCCGGAATGGGTTATTGCCATTGCGAGTCGTGCCGACGCTGGTCAGCAGGGCCTGTCAACGCCTTCACTTTATGGAAACCCGAAGCGGTGCAGATCACGCGGGGAGCAGACAACATCGGCACTTACAACAAGACGCCGCACAGTTATCGAAAATGGTGCAAAACGTGTGGAGGCCACATCTTCACTGAGCATCCCGGCATGGGACTCACCGACGTGTATGCAGCGGTCATTCCGGACTTTGCGTACCACGCCGGCATCCATGTCCACTATCAGGAGACGAAGCTGCGCATCAAGGATGGGTTACCGAAGATGAAGGACGTCCCGAAGGAAATGGGTGGCTCGGGTGTCAGCATGGCGGAATAACACGGCAGGCTCTTCAAACTTCATCGCCCAACAAGGCGCTCCAGCCGACCGGCCACTCGCTGCGCTCGCGGGCAGCGGCTGAGCTTTGGCATTGGGCACCCTAGGCCACAGCTGATCGATGGCCTTAAGGAAACTTTCAATGTCATACGCACGCATAATTGCCCTAACGTCGCTAGCCATGATTGCATTTGCCGGTAATTCACTGCTCTGCCGGATTGCTCTCAAACATACCAGCATTGA
>JANMXI010000155.1:0-2472 GCA_031394735.1 Pseudomonadota bacterium
CTGAATGAGCAGATGAAGGCCATTCAAAAGGAACTCGGCGATCTGGACGATGCCCCCAATGAAATCGGCGAGCTGGAAAAGCGCATCGCCGCGGCGGGCATGCCCAAGGAAGCGCGCGAGAAAGCCAATTCAGAACTCAACAAACTCAAACTGATGTCGCCGATGTCAGCCGAAGCGACCGTGGTGCGCAACTACATCGACTGGCTGGTGAAGTCGCCGTGGAAGAAGCGCAGCAAGATCCGCCTGGACATCTCGGCTGCCGAAAAGGTGCTCGAAGAGGACCACTACGGATTGGAGAAGGTCAAAGAGCGCATCGTCGAATTCCTGGCCGTGCAACAGCGCGTCAAGAATCTGCGCGGTCCCATCCTGTGTCTGGTCGGGCCTCCGGGTGTCGGCAAGACCTCGCTGGGCCAGAGCATCGCGCGCTCCACGCATCGCAAGTTCGTGCGTATGTCGTTGGGCGGCGTGCGTGATGAAGCAGAAATCCGCGGCCATCGCCGCACCTACATTGGCTCCATGCCCGGCAAGATCATTCAAAACCTGGCCAAGTCCGGCGTGCGCAATCCGCTGTTCCTGCTGGATGAGATCGACAAAATGTCGATGGACTTCCGCGGCGATCCGTCCTCGGCGCTGCTCGAGGTGCTGGACCCGGAGCAGAATCGCGCTTTCAACGACCACTATCTGGAGGTCGACTTCGACCTGTCCGAGGTGATGTTCGTGTGCACGGCGAATACCTTGAACATCCCGGCGCCGCTGCTGGATCGCTTGGAAGTCATCCGCCTGCCCGGTTACACCGAGGACGAGAAGAGCAACATCGCCAAGCGTTATCTCGTCCCCAAGCAGATCAAGCAGAACGGTCTGAAGCCCGGTGAACTGACGGTGGCGGATTCGGCGGTTCAGGACATGATCCGCTTCTACACGCGCGAGGCCGGCGTTCGCAATCTGGAACGCGAGATCTCCAAGATCGGCCGCAAGTCCGTCAAGCAATTGCTGATGCACCCAGACGAAAAGTCGATCATCGTCAATACCCAGAATCTGGACAAATACCTCGGCGTGCGCCGCTTCCGCTACGGCAAGGCGGAGGAGAGCGATCGCGTGGGTCAGGTCACCGGCCTCGCCTGGACCGAAGTGGGTGGCGAATTGCTCACGATCGAAGCTGCGGTCGTCCCAGGCAAGGGCAGACTCACGCACACAGGCCAGCTCGGCGAAGTGATGCAGGAATCCATCCAGGCGGCCATGACGGTGGTGCGCAGTCGTTCCAGCGTGCTGGGTCTGGAGTTGGACTTCTACCAGAAGACCGACGTCCATATTCACGTGCCCGAGGGCGCCACGCCGAAGGACGGCCCGAGCGCCGGCGTCGGCATGTGCACGGCGTTGATTTCCGCGCTGACCAAGATCCCGGTGCGCTCGGATGTCGCCATGACCGGTGAGATCACGCTGCGCGGCGAAGTGCTGCCCATCGGCGGTCTGAAGGAAAAGCTGCTGGCGGCGCATCGCGGTGGCATCACCACCGTGCTGATCCCGGACGACAACGTCAAAGACCTCGCCGAGATTCCCGACAACATCAAAGAGAAATTGGAGATCAAGGCGGTGAAGTGGATCGACGAGGTGCTGCAGGTTGCACTGAAATCCATGCCGGTGCCGTTGAAGGAAACGCCGCCTGCGCCGGTGGCCATCGCTGGCGAGAAGCCTCGGCGCCGCAAGGTGAAGGGCGAGGTTCACGCGCACTAGGTTTTTGGCTAAAGGCGGCCGGCGTTTGCGCCAGCCGCGGTGGTTAAGCGGCGAGAGCCGCTACATCGCCGTAGTTGACCGCTGCTCTTCCATGGATGTGAACTACGCTCGGGCGATCCAGTTTTCGATCGCCAGGGCGTTTATTCTCGAGAATTCTCGCTGATTGTCGGTGACGAGCGTGTAGCCAAGCGCAACTGCATGTCTCACTCAATTTATAAATTATTAATAAACAGCTACTTAGAATTTTAATGTAAGTATTTACATTAATAATTTGTTTAATTTAAGTTGTTTGACATTCTCCTGATTCAGAGAATAATGAGTCTGGAATAGGAGTGAGCATGTGCAAACGCTGAGTTATCCGGACACCCTGTACGAACCTGCCGCACCAATCGATCTGGCGTCAAAGCCGGAACGCGAGCGACTCAGCGGGTCGGCCATCAAGGCCTTTTTCAACATCATGGAGCGCTGGCGAATTCGGGACGAGGACGCCAAGGCATTGCTTGGCGGTGTCTCTAACGGACCGTTCTACGAGATGAAAAAGCACCCCGGCGAACGAGTGCTCGACGCGGATAAATTGCTGCGTGTGTCCTACCTCGTGGGAATTTTCAAGGCGCTAACCATATTGCATGCCCAGCCGCTGGCCGACGATTGGGTCAGCCTGCCCAACAGCAATCGGCTGTTCGGCGGAACGACCGTTTGCCGGAGGAACGCAGGTAGCGGCTCATCGAGAGCGAGCGGCAC
>JANMXI010000156.1:0-3026 GCA_031394735.1 Pseudomonadota bacterium
CGTGCACGCGCGCTTGCCCAGCTAGACCGTAAGTTCGATAGTCTGGACGCGCTGGCAAAAGCAAAACTTTATGCGATGAAGCTTAAGACCCCGAAAACTGATATCTCTTACCACCGCGCTTCCTCGGAGATTTTCGCCAGGTTCGGTGAATACCAAAAAGCGTATCAGGAGGTCAACGAGCTGCGTGATGCAGAGACGCGCCGCGCGGAGCTGGCCAATGCCGCGCTGACTACCGAATTGCAGACCAGATTCGAAGCGCGGCAAAAAGATACCGAAAACAATCTGCTCCGTGCGGAAGCCAAGGCGTCCGAAGCGCGCCGGTTGACCCTGATACTGGCGCTGATCCTCAGTCTGACGTTTTTGGGCGGACTCGGCTTTGTCCTCATAAGAAACATGCGCAAAAGCCAGCGTCTCGCGATCCTGGCGATGCGCGACGATCTGACCAACCTTCCCAACCGGCGCAGCATTCTTGAATACGCACAGCTGCAATTCCGCCGCCGCCGCGCCTCGGATGAAGGCGTGTGCATTGCGTTGATCGACATCGATCATTTCAAAAACGTTAACGACGAACTGGGGCATGACCGCGGGGACGCGGTGCTGATTGCTTTCGCCAATACCTGTCAGCAGCAATTGCGCGGCCACGACCGCCTCGGCCGCTTCGGCGGGGAAGAGTTCCTTCTCGTGATGCCGGGATTCGCGCTGGAGCAGGTCCCGGGGCTGTTCGATCGGTTGCGGGCTGCCGTCAAGCAGATTCACGTGGAAGGTGTCGCGGCCAGCCGATCGCTCACCTTCAGCATGGGCGTGGCTGCCAGGGATGCGGATGCCGATACCCCGCAAACGCTGATCAAGCGCGCCGACGAGGCGCTTTACCGTGCCAAACAAAGCGGACGCGACCGATTCGAAATCAGCGATCAGAGTGCCTTCCCGGCAGAGCAGGCGAGTGTGCTCCCGACGCGCGAAACCGCGTGGGTCTCTTCCCCCGAACACCAGGCGCTGCTGAAATACGAGGCGATTCTCAACAACGCGTCCGTGGGAATCGCCTTCACGCGCAATCGGGTTTTCCAACACGCCAATCCGGCTTTTGACGATATGTTCGGGTGGCCGCGCGGCGGCCTGGTCGGGCAGCCTGGCATCGCCGTATGGGGCTCACAGGAAGACTATGAAGAGATGGGGCGAGCGGTCGGACCCGCGCTGAATCAGGGCATGTCGATTGAACTCGAACGAAAGATGAAGCGTAGTGACGGCCAGTTATTCTGGTGCCGTATTCAGGCACGACCGATCGACCTCACCGATCCCGCCAAGGGTGGCACCATCTGGATCATTGAAGACGAGACCGAGCGTCGCAACGCGCTTGAACGGTTGTATCAATTAAACGAGGAACTGGAGCGGCGGGTAGGTGCGCGTACGGATGAACTGGTGGCAGCCAACAGTCTGCTCACGAACGAAGTCAATGAGCGAAAGCACGCCGAGGATCGCGCCAGCCACCTGGCGTTACACGATATGCTGACAGGGCTGCCCAATCGTCGCCTGTTGCTGGACAGAATCGCGCTTTCGCTGGCCCAGGCGCGACGCGAGGGATGGTCGGTGGCCTTGATGGTGATCGGCCTGAACCGCTTCAAGACCGTGAACGATTCACTGGGCCATGCAGCGGGGGACGAAGTGCTGCGGGAAACCTCGAGGCGCCTCCGCGAAGGGTTGCGGGACAGCGATACGACCGCTCGCATCGGTGGCGACGAATTTGTCGTACTTCTGCCACACGTACCGTCTCGTGAAGCGGTCCCGCCGATCGCCACCAAGATTATCGTGGACCTCGGCGAACCCTGGCAAATCGCCGGCCAGGAACTGAGGATTGCATCGTCGATTGGCATCAGCCTATTCCCCGACGACGGTGACGACGCAAATCAGCTTTTGGAGCATGCCCTCTCTGCCATGCATCACGCGAAGGAAACAGGGCGCCATAGTTACCAGTTCTATGCGGCCAACCTGGGAGAGAGTGCGCGAACCCGGCTTCGTCTGGAAAATGAATTGCACAATGCACAAGCGAACGGCCAACTGCGCCTGTACCTTCAACCCCGCATCGCACTTTCCGACGGTAGCGTCTGTGGCTATGAAGCTTTGCTGCGTTGGAACCATCCACAAGATGGCATCATCGAACCTAAACAATTCATTCCGATCGCGGAAGATAGCGGACTCATTATTCCAATCGGAGAATGGGTGATTAACGAAGCTTGCGGGCTGATCCGGCGTTGGCGCGATGCAGGATTGCCCATCTATCCGATTTCGGTCAATCTTTCCGCGCGGCAGCTGTTTGACGCGACGCTGCCAACACGGGTCGCGACCGCGCTTGCGGCAACGGGGGTTGCGCCCGCGTTGCTGGAGTTGGAGATCACCGAAAGCACGCTGATGGAAAACACCGACGAAACCCTCAACACGTTTGCCGCCTTGAGGACACTGGGAGTCAAACTGTCAATCGATGATTTCGGAACCGGCTTTTCAAGCCTTGCCTATCTGAAGCGGTTCCACGTCGACAATCTAAAAATAGATCAATCGTTCGTGCGCGATATCGGGCGCGATCCCGATGATGATGCCATCGTCCTGGCGATTATTACGCTTGCCAACAGCCTCCAGCTTCGTGTGATTGCCGAAGGTGTTGAAACCGAAGAACAGCGGCATTTTCTCGCCAAAAACGGGTGCGGGGAGGCCCAGGGCTTTCTGTTCGGACGACCGCGACCGGCGCAGGAGCTTGATCCATCGCACCACGTTGGCGTACCAAAGTAATTGCAAGCGCGTCTTTTTCTTCAGAAGGAGTTGGCGTTTGGTGGCGTTCCAAGCACTTTAAGGCTGGAAGGCGCGTCAAATGGCGATCTGTGAGGCGAGACGATTTGAGACGAAGTAACTTTGTGGAAAATAAACCGTCGCGAGACCCGATCACGGAATTCTGGATTTCTGGATCGTCAGCCATTGGTAGCATGTGTTTTGATAATCGCAAGGAACCCTCATGAATAGCCCGAAAGCGGAAGTCACCT
>JANMXI010000157.1:0-1562 GCA_031394735.1 Pseudomonadota bacterium
CGGGCGGGCGAAAGAACGGTCATGCCGCCCATATAGGACTGCAGCACCTCGGGCACGGCCACCGATCCGTCGGCCAGCTGGTAGTTCTCAAGCACGGCGACCAGCGTGCGCCCCACCGCCAGGCCGGAACCATTGAGCGTGTGAACAAACTCGTTCTTGCCTTGCGCATTCTTGAAGCGCGCCTGCAGCCGTCTGGCCTGGAAAGCTTCGCAGTTGGACACCGAGCTGATCTCGCGGTAGGTGTTTTGCGCGGGCAACCACACTTCCAGGTCGTAGGTTTTGCTGGCGCCAAAGCCCATGTCGCCGGTGCACAGCAGCATGACGCGATACGGCAGGCCGAGTTTTTGCAGAATGGCTTCGGCGTGGCCGGTCATGGCTTCCAGCGCTTCATAGCTTTTCTCGGGGTGAACGATTTGCACCATTTCGACCTTGTCGAACTGGTGCTGGCGAATCATGCCGCGCGTGTCGCGGCCGTAGCTGCCGGCTTCGGAACGAAAGCACGGGCTATGGGCGGTGAATTGAAGCGGCAGATCAGCCTCGGCGACGATTTCATCGCGCACGAAGTTGGTGAGCGGCACCTCGGCCGTGGGGATCAGGTACAGCGCCGCGTTTTCGCTTTCCCGTTCCTGATTGCCTTCCTGTCCGCCTTTCCTGGCCGCAAACAGGTCTTCTTCGAACTTGGGCAACTGGCCGGTGCCGCGCAGCGAATCGGCGTTGACGATATAGGGCGTGTAGCACTCGGTATAGCCATGCTCCGCAGTCTGCACGTCGAGCATGAATTGGCCCAGCGCCCGATGCATGCGCGCCAGCTGGCCTTTCATGACGGTAAAGCGTGAACCGGTCAGCTTGCTGCCCAGATCGAAGTCCAGCCCCAGCGGCTGGCCGACGTCCACATGGTCCTTCACCTCGAAAGAAAATGCGGCGGGGGAACCGCCAGGTCCTTCCACCGGACTCCATTTGCGCACCTCCACATTGCCGGCCTCGCCAGCGCCCAGCGGCACGCTGTCATGCGGCAAATTGGGCACGGCCAGCAGCAGCGCCTGCATCTCATGCTGAATCTGGTCGAGCCGTGCGCTGGAGGCTTCCAGCTCGACCTTGAAGGCGCTGACCTGCGCCATCACGGCGCTGGCGTCTTCGCCCTTGGACTTGAGCTGGCCAATCTGTTTGGACAGGATGTTGCGCTGGTTTTGCAGCTCCTCCGTGCGGATTTGCAGGGACTTGCGCTCGGCTTCAAGCGTCTGGAAGGCCTCGACATTGAGGAAGGCTTGTGGACTCTTGCGGGTCTCCAGGCGGGCAATGGCGGAGGGCAGGTCTTTACGGAGCAGGTTGATGTCTAGCATGGGTCGATTGTATTTGGCGGTGCAGTGTTCGCGCCAGGGGTTCAGTTCAGACTGGCGGGGTCGACGTTGGCACCGCAAATGATGAGGCACACCTTCTCGTCGGCGCGCGGCAGGTAGCGGCCGCCGTGCAATGCGGCCAGCGGCAGGGCGGCTGCGGGCTCGACGGCAAGTTTCAGCTCCTTCCAGAGCCACAGTTGCGCCGCAAGAATCGACTCATCGCTC
>JANMXI010000158.1:0-2428 GCA_031394735.1 Pseudomonadota bacterium
TCTGCACCCGAGACCACAGTGGTGGCAATTCCGAAAAGCGCAATGAAACGCGATGCTGTTCGCATGACCTCTAACGACCGAGTTGAGCGGCCGGCCACCACCGCTGTGCCGCGGCCGGAGGCTGCCCACGATGCCTCACGGTCCGCTCGAACGGCTTGTTAGCCATCGTGGATTCACAAAGTAAGTGCAACAACGCCTCCTGAATCAGCGAGGCGATCGAACGATACTGACGAAGTTTCTCCACCGCCAAGTAGAGGATCTTCGTCATGACGTATCGCCAGATCACCTCTGAGCAGAGGTATATGCTCGCGGCTCTGCGAATGCAAGGCCTTCGCGCCTCGGCCATCGCGCAGATCCTGGGCTGCCATCGCAGCACCGTCGGCCGGGAGCTGAAGCGCAATTGCACGCTCGCAGACGGTCGCTATCGGGCAGCCAAGGCCCAGGAGCGCGCCAATGGGCGCCGATCCCGATCCCGGCGCAACCAACACTTCACTCCCCACGACTTTAAGCGCGTCGAGGCCCTGCTCAAGGAACGCTGGAGCCCGGAGCAGATTGCCGGACGCCTGGCGCGCGAACCCGATCTGTCGATCAGCCACGAGACCATCTATCGGCACGTCTGGCGCGACAAGAAGGCCGGCGGCCTCCTCTACACCCACCTGCGCTGTGCGCAGAAGCGGCGGCGCAAAGGCTATGGCCATTACGACAGCCGCGGGCGCTTGGCCGGCAAGCGCCACATCTCGCAGCGCCCGCTCTCGGTGGAGGGCCGATGCGAGCTCGGTCATTGGGAAATCGACACCGTGATGGGCGCCGGAAGCAAGGATTGCATCTTGAGCCTCGTCGAGCGAAAGACGGGTCTGCTGCACATCGGCAAGCTTCCGAATCGAACCGTTGATGCAGTCAACGATGTCGCCATCAAGATCATGAGCTCAGGCCGCGTTCCCTTCACGACGATCACCGCCGACAATGGAACCGAATTCCACGGCTATGCCTCCATCGAGAAGCGCACCGCCGTAACCTTCTACTTCGCCACTCCCTATCACTCGTGGCAGCGCGGCACCAACGAGAACACGAATGGCTTGATCCGCCAATACCTACCCAAAGGCACCAGCATGAAGAAATTGACCCAGACACAATGCAACGCAATCGCCAACGAACTCAACAATCGACCCAGGAAACGCCTGGCCTTTCAAACTCCCCTGGAGCGGCTCAATGAATCCTGATCAATGTTGCGGTTCAAAGTTGATGTCACGCATCATCATCGCTTCAATGTACCCCGCTCACCTTCAAGAGATCGGCAACGCTTTCAAGGATCAACTCGGGATAGGTCTCTGCAATGGCGGAACTCATTTGGGCGCGCAATGTGGAGTCGCTGGGCTGTTCAAATGCGCGTCGCCGTGCCTCGGCGCTTTCCCATTGCGCATACGCGTACCAAATTTGATCAGGCCCGCGATGTAGTCGTGAGCCCAGCGAACCGCTGGCTTTGAGCAAGTGCCGTGTCACTGCCGACCATGCTTCGACAAACGAATGTTCTTTGCCAGGGTGCAGCTTCCACCGGTACACGACGACGAATCCAGGACCACCGCTCTCCATGATGATGCCTAACTAGTATTGGACAGACAGTTGTTATCCAGCTGCTGAATAACACCCGCTGTGCTGATAATGATCGGGCCATTCTGTGCGCCACCGTCCGCTTCGGTCAACTGAAAGTACCTGAAGGCCGCGCGATTTCTCACAAACACCCTCATGACGACAACAAACAACCCTGCAGCCCTTCCTGCAAATCCGGCAGCGTGCCGCCGCGCGGTTAGTAGGGAATGGCGGCGTCGGGCTTGGCGCTCGACAGCACCCGCTTGAAGTCGCGCTGGATGCGCGCAAGCGCTTCCTTGGTATCGGCCTCGAAGCGCAGCACGATGACCGGCGTCGTGTTCGAGGCGCGCATCAGGCCGAAGCCGTCGGGATACTCCACGCGCAGTCCGTCGATGGTGTTGATCTCGGTGGCGCCGTCGAAGCGCGCAGTGCGTTGCAGCTCGGCGATGAGCTTGTGGTTCTCGCCCTCGTGGTCGAGTGCCACGTTCAGCTCCGGGGTCGAGATCGAATCGGGCAGCGCTTCCAGCGTGCGCGACGGATTGTCCACGCGCGACAGGATCTCGAGGAGGCGCGCGCCGGCGTACATGCCGTCGTCGAAGCCGTACCAGCGGTCCTTGAAGAACACGTGGCCGCTCATCTCGCCGGCCAGCGGCGCCCCGGTCTCCTTCAGCTTCGACTTGATGAGCGAGTGCCCGGTTTTCCAGAGCAGCGGCTTGCCGCCGTGCTTGCGGATCCACGGGAAGAGATTGCGCGTGCACTTCACGTCGAAGATCACCTCGGCGCCAGGATTGCGCGAGAGAACCTCCTCGGCGAAGAGCATCAGCTGGCGGTCGGGATAGAT
>JANMXI010000159.1:0-7998 GCA_031394735.1 Pseudomonadota bacterium
GCGTCTCAAGGTGCAACCTTGGCAGCTGCCGTTGTTTGCACGGTGGCCGGGCTCACGCCCAGATCGGTGAGCTTGAGTTCCAACAGTCCGCGTTCTATGCCGCGCGAATCCGCGTCGGCCAATGCGCCGTGGTATTCCTTGATTGCGTCAACCTTGTCGTTCTTCGCATAGTAGGCATCGCCACGCCCTTCATGCATGCGGGCGCCGAAGGCGCCCGACTTGGGGGCCGCTAGCAGGTTGATGGCCTCATCCGGTTTCTTCTGATCGATCAGCACGCGCGCCAGGCGCAGCCGAGCAATGTTGCGCAACTCATCGTCGTGCGATTCGTTCATGACCCGGGTCAACGGCACCACTGCATTGGCCAGCTCGCCTGAATCCACGGCCAGGCGCGCCATCATGAGATCGGCCTGGTCGGCGTACGGCGTGCTGGGAAACTGTAGTTTCAATTCACCGGCGAGGGCTTTCGCCTTGCCGCGGTCGGCCTTGTCCATCGCCGTAGTCATGGCGCTGAATTTGGCGGCGGCGTTCAACGCCTGTTGATTCTTATGGCCATCGTAGTACCGGTAGCCGAACAGCAGCGCAGCGCCGAGCACGACCCCGCCGACCATCCAGGCGCCGTTCTCGGCGAACCAGTGCTTGACGTTCTCCAGTTGTTCATCGTCGGTCATCATTCCATCAGCCATGACTACTCCGCTATTCGAGGCTTAAGACCCAGCAACGTTCCAATTCGTTCACTTAGGCCATCAATTGCACATTCTTCCTGAGCCGATACGGCCCGCAAAGGCTTGATTGCGGCGACACCGCGTTTGATTTCTTCGTCCCCCAGTACCAACGCATAGTCGGCGCCGCTCTTGTCGGCGCGCTTGAACTGGGTCTTGAAGTTGCCACCGCCCAGATTGATCAGCAGCTTGAGACCGGGCAACTCATCGCGCAAGCGCTCGGCCAAGGCGATGCCGGCGGTATCGGCGCTGGTGCCGGCCAGCACCAGGTACAGGTGCGGACGTTGACGGGGAGCCGTCACCCCCAGCTTCTCCAGCATGAGAATGACGCGTTCCTGGCCCATGGCCCAGCCGATGCCCGGCGTCGCCACACCGCCCAACTGCGCCACCAGACCGTCGTACCGACCGCCGGCGCAGACCGTGCTCTGCGAGCCCAACACGTCTGTCACCCACTCGAACACCGTATGCGTGTAGTAGTCCAGGCCGCGCACTAGCAGCGGGTTGATTTGAAAACTCACGCCGGCGGCGGTCAGATGCGCGCACAGCGTGTCGAAATGCGCTTTGGATTCGACATCCAATGCGTCGATCAGCCGCGGCGCGTTCGCGACGATGCGTTGCATTTCCGGGTTCTTGCTATCCAGGATGCGCAGCGGGTTGCCCTGCAGTCGTCGCTTGCTATCCTCGTCGAGTTGCGCCTCATGTCCCCGAAAATACTCGGTGAGTTGCTCGCGATACGCGGCGCGGGTGGCCGGGAGCCCAAGTGAATTGAGTTGCAGGGTCAGGCGGCTCAGGCCCAGCAACTTGAAGATGCGCGCCGACAACAGAATGACCTCGGCGTCAATGTCCGGTCCGGCGAAGCCAAAGGATTCCACGTCGATCTGATGAAACTGGCGGAAGCGGCCCGCCTGCGGCCGTTCGCGCCGGAACATGGGCCCCATGCACCACACGCGCAAGCGGCCCTCCCGCAGCAACCCGTTGGAAATGACGGAGCGGACCACGCCGGCGGTCGCTTCAGGGCGCAGGGTAATGTGATCATCGCCCTGATCGACGAAGCTGAACATCTCCTTCTCGACGATGTCGGTGAAATCGCCGATGGAGCGTTTGAACAACTGCGTCTGCTCGATGATGGGCACGCGCAGTTCTTCGTAACCGTAGCCGAGCATGGCTTCGCGTACCGCGTTTTCGAGCAGCTGCCAGTACGCAGCCTGCGCCGGCAGTATGTCGTGCACACCGCGCAAAGGTTCGATGATCTTGCTCATGCCGGTGCCCGCATCATGGCCGCGCAGTCCGGCGCAGCACGCCGTCCGCGCCCGCCTCGAATCGCGCGACGTCGCCGCGCACGAATTGCGGCCCGATGGCCACGGCGTGATTGTTGATCTCCAATTGCACGCCGCTGACGTAGCCCAGATACACGCTCAACGGCGCCGCACCGGACACGGTCTTGACGCTGTTGGCCGCGCCCTTGCCGCGATACACCGTGGCGCCACTTGCGTCATGCACATCGACCCACGAATCTGCCGAAAAGCTCATGCGCAGGCGCACTCGACCGACGAGCGGCGACATCGTCGCGGCAACGCCTGCGGGTTGCCCGGCGCCCGGCGTAAGCGCGCCGTTGGCGGGCGGCACGCGGGGCACTTCCGTCGGCGCAGCGACATCGGGCTCCGTGGGCGCCGACGGCGAGGTCGCGACGCCCTGAGAATTCAACGCGACCTGGGCGGCGTGGTTCTGCCAGGGTTTCCACCACAACAACGCGGTCGCACCCAACAGCAACGTGACCAACACGATGCCAACCGGCATCGACAGCGCGGGCAATTTTGCCAGCAGCGACAATTGCTGCAGCGACGGCATCTTGGGAAAAGGCGTGGCGAGTGGATCGCCGGTTGCCTCGGACGGGTTCGCGCCGCGTGCGGCAACACCAGACGGAAGCTGCGAGCCGGCCGTGGCGACCCGCTGGACCGCTTCATACGATGCCATGATCTCGGATGCCGGCAGGTTCAACAGCGCGGCATATTGCTTCAGATGGCCTTTGGCGAAGACGACGGGGCCGACGGCAGCGAAGCGGTTGCTTTCCAACGCCTCCACCACGCTCGCATCCAGGTGCAGCTTTTCAGCCGCTTCGATCATGCTCAACCCGCGCTTTTCGCGCGCGCGTTGTAATCGAGAGCCCGGACCCGGACTCTCACCGCCCGGCGGCGGCACGGAGCTTGGATCGTTCACCGCGGAATGCCACTGCGCAACTGCTGGGCTTGATCGGAATTCGGGAATTCCGCCTGCAGCCGGCGCGCATAGCCCGCTGCGGCAGTCGCATCGCCGGCCTTGCGTTCGGCACGCACGCCCAGCCAATACACTTCCGGTGTCGGCTTGTTCACCGCCAGATACCGCTGCACCATCGCGCGTGCTGCCAGCGCATCCTCGCGCTCCATCATGAGATCGCCCAATTGCAGCAGCGCCTCGGAGGAATTCGGCTGGATGACCAATGCCTGCCGGAAATAGGCTTCCGCTTTGGGCGCGCCATCCGGTGCACCCCGAACGCACACGCCCGCGTTGGTGTAGGCGATATCGGGCATCTGATACAGCGGGTTGCGCGCAACTTCGAGAAATAATTTCTCGCCGGCCGCTGTCTTGCCCTTGCGGCACAGGAAGCCGGCGTACGTGTTTTGGATGTTGGGGTCGTTCTTGCCCAGCCGGGAACCGGTCGCGTAGTGCTGTTCGGCGCGCGCATCATTGCCGAGTCGCTCGAACAACACGCCGGCGGTGGCTTGCACGGTCGCATTCTGCGGATCCTGGCGCAGCGCACGCTCCATCTTTTCGCGCGCCACCGGCAGGTTGTCCAACTTCATGTACTCGACCGCGAGTTGCAGATTGATGGACGCGGCTTCGGCATTGTTCCGACCCGGCGCGACACCGTCGGTGGCGCAGGCCGCAAGCACGACACCGAGTCCCAGCAGTGCGCCACGCGAGACAGTGACAAGGCTTCGCATCATGCTGACACCGAGGGATTGACCAACTTAGTCCCGAGCCGCACCAGCGTGCGATCGTTCACGCGACCGGCGAGCTGGCCGCAGGCAGCGTCGATGTCATCGCCGCGCGTACGGCGGATGGTGGCGATTACGCCCATGTCGTTGAGGATGTCACGGAAACGCAAAATCGCCGCAGCCGTCGAGCGCTTGTAGCGCGTGCCCGGAAAGACGTTGAAGGGAATGAGATTCAATTTTGCGGGACGGCCGCGCATCAGTCGCGCCAGCTGGCGCGCATGATCCGGCGCATCGTTGATGCCGTCGAGCATGACGTATTCGAAGGTGATGCTGCGACCGTTTTGCTTCTCGAGGTAATGCCAGCACGCGGCCAGCAATTCTTCGATCGGATGTTTGCGATTGATGGGCACCAGCTCATTGCGCAGCGCGTCGTTGGGCGCATGCAGCGACACGGCCAGCGCCACATTGCATTCTTCGGCCAGCTTGTAGATCTGCGGCACCAACCCTGAGGTGCTCAGGGTCACGCGCCGGCGCGACAACTCGTAGCTCAGGTCATCGAGGAAAATGCGCATCGCCGGCACGACGTTGCGATAGTTCGCGAGCGGTTCACCCATGCCCATGAACACAATGTTGGTGATGGCGCGATCACCACGCGTCCCTTTGAGCTCGCGCTGCGCCAGCCACACCTGCCCGACGATTTCGGCGACGCTCAGGTTGCGGTTGAAGCCGCCCTGCGCGGTGGAGCAGAAAGTGCAATCCATCGCGCATCCCACCTGACTGGAGATGCACAACGTGCCGCGATCCGGTTCCGGGATGTAGACCGTTTCGATGCCCTGCACCTCGTCCATCCGCAGCAGCCATTTGCGGGTGCCGTCCTCGGCGACCTGCTCGGTCATGATCTCGGGCACCTTGATGCACGCGACTTCTTCGAGCTGCGTGCGAAAGTCCTTGGCCAGATCCGTCATGGCGGCAAACTCGTGCGCGCCCTGCTTGTAGATCCATTTCATCAACTGACGGGCGCGAAACGGCTTCGCGCCCATCACGCCTGCGACGAATTGCTCCAACTCCGAACGCGGCAAACCGAGGAGATTGATTTTTTCGGCGGCCACGGCTGTCAACGAACCCCTTGGAGCTAGAACGGCCGCACAAGCATCAGCGCTTGCGCGGGCAGATTTCCGTTTCGCGAAAGAAAAACGCGATTTCGCGCGCGGCTGTATCGGCGGCGTCCGACCCGTGCACCACGTTTTCGTCGATGCTGGTGGCGAGGTCCGCGCGAATGGTGCCCTTGTCGGCCTTCTGCGGATCGGTGGCGCCCATGACGTCGCGATTCTTCAGGATGGCACCCTCGCCTTCCAGCACCTGCACGATGACCGGACCGGAAATCATGAATTTGACCAGGTCCTTGAAGAACGGCCGTTCGCGGTGCACGCCATAGAAGCTTTCGGCCTCACCTTGCGACAGTTGCATCATGCGCGCAGCGACGATCTTCAAACCCGCCGATTCGAAGCGCCGATAGACATCGCCAATCAAGTTACGGCCGACGCCGTCGGGTTTGACGATGGAAAGGGTGCGCTCAACTGCCATGATGACCTCGTAGGAATGACGAAAAGCGGTGCGCCAGCAAGGCGCCCGCAAAGAGGTGCGAAGTGTACTCGGGAAGCGCTTCCCAGGCAATTGCGGGGAAACGGCGAAGTATCTGTATTGCTTACGAAAAATGGCTTACGAAAAATGGCCGATGAACCTGCCGTGGCGGCGGTTGTCGGTCATTTTTCGTGCGGGTTAGACGTTGAAGCTCTCGCCACAGCCACATTCACCCTTGGCTTTGGGGTTTTGAAACTTGAAGGCCTCGTTCAAGCCCTGTTTGACGAAATCGACGATGGTACCGTCGATCAGCGGCAGGCTGCTCGAATCGACCACCACCTTCACCCCACGCGCCTCGAACACGGCATCGTCGGGCTGGATGGAATCGGCGTAATTGACCACATAGGCAAAACCGGAGCAGCCGGTCTTTTTGATTCCCACGCGCAGGCCGATGCCATTGCCGCGTTGTTCAAGATGCGTACGAACGCGATGGGCGGCGGATTCAGTCAGGGATATCGCCATGCAGGCTCCTTTTTCGACCAAAACACTGTACGACATATTCTATTCCAATGCGGACCGGGATTTTGTGACGGCTGCCCGAATCGCGCGAATCCAAGCATCTTCGATCACCAGTAATCGGCCCAGTTTTTCCGGCGGCACCTCGAATCGACGCTGCAGTGCGTGCACGGTCTCAGGTAGGCGCTCCTGTGCGACGCGGCCGACGCCCGTTTCGGTAAGCCAGGAAGCGATGGCGATCACATGCGGGCAGCCAAACGCCAGAAAGCGCGCAGCCGTCACGCGTTGCTGCAAAATTTGAACGTCGAAACGCACCCAAGTTCCCGTGGCAGGCGTACCGGCCACACCGCTGCCCACACCCAAGCCCTGCAGGATGCCGGCATTCGGCGCGGTTTCGAAATACCGCCGGGTTATCTCGCTATACGGTTCGGGCAGCGTGCTCATGTTACACCGGCCAAAACACCCGCAGGATCCCGCCGGCGTTCGACCTGGACACCGGCAATGCGCCGCAATTTCTCGACCGCCTCAGTGACGCTTTGCACGGCCACATCGATGTCCGCGGCTGTCGTGAAGCGTCCCAGACCGAAGCGCAGCGTGGCCTCCGCCAGTCGTTCGCTGCGGCCCAACGCACGCAGGACATAGGAAGGTTCCTGACTTGCCGAGGCGCAGGCAGACCCCGCGGAGACGGCAATCCGATCACGCACCGCCGCCAGCAGGCTCTCGCCCTCCACCCCTTCAAACGACAGGTTCACGATCTGCGCAACGCCCAGCGCCGCATCGCCGTTGCGGATCACGCCGCCGAGGCGCGCACAGCGTTCGGTGAGCGAGTGACCCAGCGTTGCCGCGCGCTGCGTGTCGGCGGCGCCCTCGCGAGCGGCGATGTCAAACGCCTCGCCCATGCCGACGATCTGGTGAGTGGGCAGCGTGCCCGAGCGCAAGCCCCGTTCCTGACCGCCGCCGTACACCAGAGGCTGCAGATGCACGGCGCTGCGGGTATCGACGACCAGCGCGCCGACGCCCTTGGGTCCATGAATTTTGTGCGCCGACAAAGACGCCAGCGCCACTCCTGCGTCGCGCAGATCCAACGGAATTTTCCCGACGCTCTGCGCGGCGTCCACATGCAGCGGCACGCCGTGACTTGCACACAGCGAGGCGATGGCACGGATATCCTGCACCACACCGATTTCATTGTTGACGTGCATGACCGAGACCAACACCGTATCGCTGCACAGGCTGCGCGCCACGGCTTGCGGATCGAGCAAACCTCGCTCATCCGGGTTGAGCCAGGTGATGCGCCAACCGCGCTTTTCCAATTCCCGGCACGGATCCAGCACCGCCTTGTGCTCGGTGCGCACGGTGACGATATGCCGGCCCCGCTCGCGGTAGTAATTCGCCACACCGAAGATCGCCAGGTTGTCCGCTTCGGTGGCGCCGGAGGTCCACAGAATATCGCCCGCATCACAGCCAACCGCGTCCGCCACCTGTGCGCGCGCGATTTCAATGTGCGCCTGCGCCGCGGCGCCGAACGAGTGATTCGCCGAGGCTGCGTTACCGTACGAATCAGCGCCGCTCAACACCTGCGCCATATGCGCAGCAACGCGTGGATCCACGGCGGTGGTGGCGGCATTGTCCAGATACACCGGCAGAGGCTGGGTCATGGGGATTGTGGCGCCGGCGGCTGCGGCGCGCGCCGCTTGGCTTCGACCGCGCTGAAGATGCCGCGCAGAATGTTGATCTCGTTCTGGTCCAGCTGTGACCGAGTGAACAGGCGCCGCAGCCGCGTCATCAAATGACCCGACCCGTTCCGGTCTTCGAAGCCGACCAGGTCCATGACTCGCTGCAAATGCGCATACAGCAGTTCCATCTCCTCGCCGGTGGCGAGCGGCCGCTCGACTTGAAAGTGCGATTCGGGTTGAGTCCGCGCCAGATACAGTTCATAGGCAATCAATTGCGCCGACATGGCCAGGTTCAAGGAGCAATAGTCCGGATTGGCCGGTATGCGGACCAATACGTTGCAGCATTGCAGATCCTCATTCGCGAGACCAAATCGCTCCGACCCGAACAACAACGCGGCGCGCGTGTCCGGCGATAGCGCGTTCACCCGCTGCGCAAGATCGCGCGGCGTCAGAAAATCCCAGTTGAAATTGCGCGGTCGCGAGGTGGTACCGGCGACGAAACCGCAATCCGCAATGGCCTCCTCGACGCTC
>JANMXI010000160.1:0-3991 GCA_031394735.1 Pseudomonadota bacterium
TTGTTATCCAAAGACATGAGATCACGGCACGCCTTACTTCGGATGTCGTACCGATGCGGGCCGACTGGACCAAGCCGGACACAGAAATCGCTCAGTTCATGCGCGAACACGGACGCTTCGGTATTCCTTTCAACATCGTATTCGGCCCAAAAGCGACCGGTGGCATCTCCCTTTCGGAAATCCTTTCCACTTCGTCTCTGTCAGCTGCGTTTAATGACGCCGCGGCAGTATCTACCAACCCCCCACAAAAATAGGTCACTCGATGAAAAAATCGATCATTGTTGCCGCTATCGCTTCCATGCTCTCTCTCGGGGCACTTGTCACCGCCATGCCAGGAGCGCGAGGCGAAAGCGCGGATGCTTTTAGGGAAAGCGTGATCCGTGACCCGGACATTCCGTCGATCGGAAATCCGCAAGGTGACGTCACCATCGTTGAATATTTCGATTATCAGTGTCCCTACTGCAAAAAGGTCGCACCTGAGTTGATCAAGATCGCGAAGGAAGATGGCAAGCTGCGTATCGTCATGAAAGACTGGCCGATCTTTGGTGGAGTTTCGCAATACGCAGCAAAAATGGTTCTCGCGGCCAAATATCAGAACAAGTACCACGAGGCCCACGCATCGCTCATTGGAGCCAGCACGAGATTGAACGAAGACATCGTTCAAAAATTGCTTGGAGAGGCGGGTATCGACGTCGATCGCGCGAAGCAAGACATGGAGACCTACAAGCCTGCGATAGAAGCGCTGCTGGCCCGAAACAATGAACAGGCCGAAGCATTCGGCTTCCAGGGCACGCCTGCGTTCATCATCGGGACATTCAGGGTGCCGGGGGTATTGGATGCAGCCGGCTTTAAACTAGCTATCGCGGATGCGCGGACTGCGGCGCGGAAGAAGTAGTTGTCTCGTCGGAGACGACGGTTGTGAACCGCAAAACAATGCAAGACTATCTGTATGGTCCAAGATAGCGGGAGTTCCCGAATCTTTCAAATCGACTCGATAGCGCGGGGTGCTTCAAGTGATTTTAAGACGCTTCTCCTGAAATAAGTCGCGGCAAGGGTCAATATCGACCCTTGCCGCGTAGCAGTTCGGTCCAGCCGCGTTCGAAAATGTCGCGGAACGAGCCGTCCACTAGAACGGCGATGCCAATGCGGGCGCCCAGCATCATCCCCGCAACGGCGAGCGGCGAAGACAGCGCCAAGATCGATCCCGCAGTAATGCCCTGACCGATGGTGCAGCCACCGGCCAGAATGCCGCCAATACCCATCAAAGCTGCGCCAGTCAAATGGCGTCGCATCTCGTGGTCGTCGTCGAATGCTTCCCATCGCAACTCGACCGCGCGCCAAGCAGCCAGGAATGATCCTGCGATGACGCCCAGGACGCTTGCGACTCCGAAGTCGGCGAAGTTTGCAACGTTGAGCAAGCCGGCAAATAGGGTCTTTCCGATCGTAGATACAAATGTCAGGCTTTGCGGCTGAAGCGGGGCGCTGAACTCATCGCCGAGCGTTGTCGTGACGATCCAGCCTGCGATGGTTGCAATGCCAAGCACCACGCCAGCCGTAAGCAGCCGTGGAGCGCGCCAAAGCCGCCGATCGCTAAATGCCAGCGCTATCAAACCGGTGGCGAGAGCGATAGTTACGACGGCACGCATTTCAATTCCGAAGCCGCGCGATGCAAGTGAAGCAATGTCCGAGCGGGCACCTTCGGGCATGGTCACGGACAGCGGTTCAAGAATGCTGATGCGAAGTCCGGCCAATATGCCTCGAAGGGTTGCGTAGGCCGCCGCCCCAAGAATGAGAACAGCGACCAGGCTGCGGAGGTCGCCCGCTCCAAGCCGGACAAGCGACCCAAAACCGCACGTTCCGACCAACGCCATGCCGATCCCGAACATGATGCTGCCGATCACGATGGCGACGACAGGCAATGCGGGAGGCACGTAACTTGTTGTTTCCGGATTGAGCATTCCGGCAATGATCAGCGCCTGGGTGCCCAGGATCGCTATTCCCAGCGCAAGTCCGAAAACGCGCAACCTTCGCCCGTCGCCTCCCATCAACGCGTCTTCGATTGCGCCGAACGAGCAGAGCTTGGCATGGCGCACGGCAAATCCTGCGACTGCGCCGATGGCGAAGCCAAGCAGAGCAGGCAACCAGGCAGATAAATTCTGCACGGGGCTATCTCCGGATTGCGCGCAAGAGTTTGCTTATAGATAGCGATCGCTCCACCGCGATCTCACCGCACTGCAAAATTATGCTTTCTCGACAGGTGCTGTGGGCTTACAGAAAATATCATATACGACGGAAATTACCCGCCGCACATCCTCATTAGCGAGGCTGTAATAGATCGTCTTACCGTCGCGCCGGGTATCGACCATGCCATCATAGCGGAGACGGGCGAGTTGTTGAGAAACTGCCGACTGCCGCAACGAAAGAATGTTTTCAAGCTCCGTGACTGATCGCTCGCGCTCAGCCAACAGGCACAGCAGCAAGAGCCGGTTCTCGTGTGACAGGGCCTTTAAGAAATTACAGGCCTTGCGGGCCTTGCGCATCAACAGGTCGAGTTCTGGCGAGTATTCCGCGCCATCGCGAAGTTCGGTCTCTAGTTCGTTTGAGAGGATCGATGCCATGGTGGTCAATAGCCCGTCTGGTGCATGAATGAAACGGTCAGTTGCTTGCTGATTTCGGTTGGCGGGCGCGCTATCTTGCCGGCGAGAGATCCGAGTAATCCCCAGAATGCGTCGTCATTGATGTAGCCGGTGATGCGACCGATCTCGCGGCCGTCGTCCACCACCACAAAGGTGGGTGTGTACAGAATGCGTGAGGAGAGCGTCACATTACTGGTAGTCTGTCGTGCGATATCGATGTGCCGCAATGGCAGGATGGCGGCTTCCGCTGTTTTGTCATAGATCGTACCGACCTCGCGGCCCCAGCGCAGGCAGGAGGGGCAACCGCCCTGCGAGAACATCAATAGTTCGGCGGCCTGGGATGCTGCCGACAGGTTGAAAACCAGGATCAACGCAGCGCCCAGCAAGATTTTCTCGAATGTTCTACGTGACATATGATACATATAAACGAATTCGCATATATATACCAGTAGTAAGGGTCGAGATCTATGTCGAAGCCGATCGGACCAAACATCGGCAGGCGGCAGGCCATGGCCCTGACCGGATTCGGTTTGCTTGAGCTTCTTTCCGCTCCAGCCCTTGCACGGCCCAAACTCAGTGACGACGGCCTCTATCAGATGGACTGGTATCTTGAGAGCTTTCTCGATCTGCGGGATGACCTCGCGAGCGCTACCGAAAATGGCAAGCGCTTTGCAATTATGTGGGGTCTCAAGGGATGTCCGGCCTGCAAACGCATGCACGAAGTTCACATGATGGACTCGAAAATCGAATTCTACATTCGTGAAAATTTCGAGATTTTGCACCTCAACATCGTGGGCTCGCGTGTCGTTACCGATTTCGATGGCATCAAGTTCGCCGAGAAGCCGTTCAGCGTAAGCTACGAGGTTCACGGAACGCCGACGATCCAGTTTTTTCCGGAACGGTCAGACGGTCTCGCCAAACTGTCTCCGCAGGCGAGGGAAGTGGCGCGGATACCCGGTTTGCCCGAACCCGGCGCGTTCCTCGCGATGTTTCGTTACGTGCGCGAAAAAGGCTACGAAACCGCGACTTTTCCGGATTGGATGAAGAAGCAGGCGTGATCGGCGCGCCCTCGGCGCGTTGCATACCTCGCGGCTATTTGTTCACTGGCGATTCCGGATCGAACAGAAATGCCACGAGGTCCATGATCTGTTTTTCGCTCAGGACCTTGTTGGCGCCAAACCGCGGCATGTTCGAGCAGGCAAGCACCGCTTGTGAATCGTAGATTTTGGCAAAAGCATTCTTGGCCTCGGCTGGATCGAATTTGCGATCCTTGCCGTAAGCCGTCAGGCTTGGCCCCAGCGTGCCATAGCTGACCTCCGCTTTTTCCATCTGATGGCAGGCGTAGCAGTTGCCGC
>JANMXI010000161.1:0-4453 GCA_031394735.1 Pseudomonadota bacterium
GAGAGCAGCGGCCGCATGGTGAGGTCCGCACTGACGTGGCTGGGAATGCCCCGCCTGATCTCGTCGAGCACGCCGACGGCCGAGCAGATCTGCCCCGGTGTGCAGTAGCCACACTGGTAGCCATCGTGCTTGACGAACGCCGCCTGCATCGGGGTGCAAGCGCTGCGGCGTTCCCAGGCCCTCGATGGTGGTGACCCGGGCCCCTTCGTGCATCACGGCAAGCGACAGGCACGCGTTGAACCGCACGCCGTCGATCAGCACGGTGCAGGCGCCGCACTGTCCGTGATCGCAGCCTTTCTTGGTGCCGGTCAGATGCAGGTGCTCCCGCAGTGCGTCGAGTAAGGAGGTCCGCGTGTCGAGCTCCAGGGTGTGCGTCTTGCCGTTCACTTCCAGCGTGACTATGGCCACAGGCACAGGCTCGGTGGTTGTCGCGGTCGCCGTGATGTCGGCGGCGCCGAAGATCAACAAGTCACGGCGGGAAATCCTCAGGTCTTCGGGAATGTTCATGGGCGTTTCCAATGCGAGTTGAAGGAAAGTGCGGCGCGTCACCGGTTCACGGCCAGCGCGACCCCAAAGCCGATACCGATGCCGCGGTAGTCAGGCTCGTATTGCTTGCGAAACGCAGACCGCCAGCTGCCGCCGCGCACCACGTGGCCGGATGCCGATTTCGGTCCGGGAGGATCCAACTCGGGGCTGCTGGCGTAGTAGCGGTCGTCGTACCAGTCCTGCACCCCATTCCCAGACATTGCCGTGGATGCGGTGCAGGCCCCAGTCGCTCGGGGCCTTCTGCTCGACAGGGTGCGTGGATCCCGAGGCGAAGTCTTCGCCGTGCCACGCGTAGCGCTCCAGTTGCCTGGCGTCGCCGCCGAAGGAGTACGCGGTCGTGGTTCCTGCCCGGGCCGCATATTCCCTTTGCGCCCCGGTGGGCAGGCGGTACCGGTTGTGGCCCTCTTTCTAGTTGAAGCGCCTGATGAACTCCTGCGCATCGTTCCAGGAGACCGTTGCGGGATGGGACGGCTTTCTGAGCCTCGCGGCCATGCCCGGCAGGCTGTAATAGGCGTTCGACCGGTCCAGCGTGAACGGACCGTTGCCCAGCCGCGTGCGGGCTCATGTTGTCGCCGACAATCCCCACCTGGACATGTAGCGCACCACGACGTCGGCATAGACGCTGCCCGGCGTCAGGGCACAGTCCGCCGCGCCCGCCTTGGGCGCGCGGATGCGCCGGCAGGTAGCGCAGCTTGCCGCCCTTGCCCTGCACCGCCAGGTGCGGCACGCCCCGGCGCTCCTGGCTGAAATCCTTCACCAGCAATTTGGTCAATTCCTCCCGGCGCAGCGCGTGGTGCAGCAGCACCGACGGCATCACCCGGTCGCGCTTGCCTTTGAGGATGTCGGCGGGCGACGCATCGAGGAGCAGCCGCGCCTGCGCGTCACCCAACTCCCGCGCCTTGCCTTCGCTGGTCTCGGCCTTCGGGCGCTTGACGCCCTTGACCGGGTTGTGCGCGACCGCGTTGGACTCGCACAGGTAGTCATATAAAAAAGAAGCGCGGCGAGCTTTCGCCGGATGCTGGCGCCCGCCAGCCCTTGCCTTTCCAGATCGGCGCGCCGGGTGTGGGCGCTGTCCAGATTGGCAAACCACTGCGCTTCAGGCGGCACGTCGGCCAGGCGCTGGAACTCGGGCGCGGTCAGGGTGCTGCAGTTCAATCAGGTTCATCGCGCTTTCCCCCAGGTGTGGCGTGGCGTTTTTAGCGGCGGCTCAGGCGAATGCCAGCGTGAGGTGGCCCATGAGAGCTGCGGTCGGCCTGACCTTGATCTCGATGTCATAGCCCAGCCGGTTCAGGCAGTCCATCAGCTTGCGCTCGGACAGGTTGGAAAAATTCCCTCCCAGGATGGCCGAGACCTTGGGCTGGGGAATGCCCATGCGCTCGGCGGCGGCCTTTTGCGTCAGCCGCAGGGCAGGCGCCGCATGGCGCGGGTGATCTCGACCACGAGGTCGGACTTGATCTTGAGCTTTTCGGCGTCGGGTAGCCCCAGGTCGGCAAAGACGTTGTCCGAGCCGACTTCGAATTCAATGCCATTCATCGTGCCTTTGTTACGCATTCCCCCACTCCTTGGCAAGCGCCTCCGCCACCTTCAGCCGGGCGCGAATGATGTCCATGTCTTCTCTTGGCGTTTCGATGCTCCGCTTGCTTTTCTTCGCAAAGCAGTGAAGCACGAAAACAGCCGCGGCAAACTTCACCGTGCATACGGCCCGATACGTGCCGTCCTCGTCGCTCTCCACCAGTTCCAGGACGCCGGCACCGCCAAAGCCCTTGAGCGCCTTGGCCGCACCGTGCCGGTCGCCGCGCTGCGCGAAGTCCAGCGCATGGCCGAAGAACTTGCGCACCTCCACCACGACCGGAGTCTGGTCGCGGGCGCCCAATAGGTCCTGGCTGCTCAGGATGCCTGGGGCATCCAGCGCGTCGCGCGGGCCTCAATCCTGGATATCAAGTAGTCCAGAAATGATGCCAAGGCGACAACTATGACTAGCGCGGCCCAAATTGTGTCTATGTCGAACAGGTTTTGACCTTTGACGATCAAGTATCCAAGGCCCGATGCCGTACCCACGAACTCTGCTACCAACGCAGCCTGAAATGCGAACCCGATGTTCGTGCGTGAAGTGGCCACAAAAGCGAGCGTGAGGGAAGGAAGGTAGACGTTCCAGACCATATCCCTCCGGTTTCCACCGAGAATCCTCACGTTTGCTACGAGATCCCTGTCAATATCCTTAAGCGCGTTGGCAATGCCGACTGCCACCAGCACGATGATCACCGCCACAATCAGTGCAACTTTCGATGCGACTCCGAAACCAAGCCAGATGATGAAAAACGGCTGAAGAATAAGTCGGGGCATACCATTGAAAAAAATCAGGAACGGCTCAACGACATCATGCGCCGTCGGCGAGAGGCCGATCCAGGCCCCCAATGCGCCGCCAGCCACCGTGCCGATCAGGAAACCTGCGAGCAGGATTTCCAGCGTCGATATCACGTGACCCACCAAGGACCCGTCGAGGACCCATTTCCACAGTCGATCTGCGACGCCGGCCGGCGAGCCTATGAATCCCGGATCCACTACACCCATTCTGGCTGCATAGTGCCATGCGAGTGTTAACGCCAGGACCAACCCAACCTGGGAGGTGACCATCGATACGCGCTGCGTGTTCAAAATGTGCGCCATTTGCTCATGGGGCGCTCAACATAGATCAACAGCCTGTCAAAAGTCACTGCCACAAATGCAACCACCAGTATTCCGGCTATCACAACATCTGCCTGCAGGGACTGCTGCGCGCTGGCGATCAGGAAGCCGATCCCCTTAATGGAACCCAGATACTCCCCGACGACGGCGGCGAGAAGCGCCCAGGCCCAGGACAGTCTGAGGCTTGAGAACAGCCAGGTCAGAATCGCCGGTACATAAACGTGCCGAATCAGGTCCCATTTCGAGGCGCCGTAGAGCCGGGTGTTGGCAAGCATGATCGGATCGATCGTCCGAATGCCCGTTAGTACGCCGTAAAGGACGATGAAACTGATCACGCTCGCCACAAAATAGACCTTGGACTGCAGGGTCGTACCGAACCAGAAAATGAACAGCGGTGCCAGGGCAATTTTCGGCAAGGCGTTCAGTGCCGCAAGAAATGGCGCCATAAAACGCGCGATCCATGGGCTGGGCGCAAGTACTGCCACAAGGACCAGCGCCACAATCACACCGAGCAAGTAGCCGAGAACGGCTTCTTCAAACGTTGTCCAGACGTGGCCCCACCAGACCGGATCCCGTATCCATTGAAAGCATTTGAGAAGGACTTGTTCCGGGGAACTGAAGATCAGATTCCAATAGTCGCTCTTCGTCCCCTGATACTGCCAGACAGCGAGAAATGCCACCACCAAGCCCACGCGCCAGGCCCAGACGGTGACGTTTCGGTTGCGCGGGCCGCTCATTCTCAAAAATTCCGGCATCAGCGCTTGGGATTGGGCACGTTGGCAATGGCTTGCTTGGCCCACGTGTTGTCGAACAACTTGTTTGCGTCGAATTTTGCCATGTCAATTTTGTCGAGGACACGGGTTGCCTTGGCAAACGCCACTGTGTCTGTAAGCGCTTTCTCGGAGAACGTGCCGTCGGTCTGCATGAATGCAGGTTTTACGAGTTCCCACTGTTCGGCAAAATCGGCACGGTTTGCTTCCTGGAAGTCGGCGGGCATCATCTTCAAGATTTCGGCAGGATTGTCGATATTGTTCTGCACCGCAAGGAGTCCCTCACGCATGGCATCGGCCATATCCTGCACCACCTTCGGATACTTCGCGGCGAAAGCGCGCGTTGTCGACAGAGGCAACCCCAGCTGGCGCCCCCAGATGTGCTCGACTGCAGCCGGATCCAGCGTGTTCAGGACAGGGTATCCGATACCCAACTTCACCGACAGTGCGCC
>JANMXI010000162.1:0-1588 GCA_031394735.1 Pseudomonadota bacterium
TTTCGCTGCGCGCAGCTCGGGATAGGCGTCGCCCATCTGCACGTTAAGTTCGGCGACGAGCTTGTAGAAAAACGGTTTGGTCTGGCCAAGTTTGTAGCCGTGGCGCAGGGCTCTCCGGATGATTCGGCGCAGCACGTAGCCGCGACCTTCGTTGCTCGGGATCACGCCGTCGGTGATCAGGAATGAGCAGGCGCGGATGTGGTCGGCGATCACGCGCAGGCTGGGGCTCGCAAGATCAGCGCAACCGGTTTCGCGCGAGGCAACAGCAATCAGCGCGACGAACAGATCAATCTCATAATTCGAATGCACACCCTGCTGAATCGCCGCCAGGCGCTCGATGCCCATGCCGGTGTCGACGCAGGGTTTGGGCAGCGGCAACATCGGGCCGTCCTTCACCTCGCGGTTAAACTGCATGAACACGAGGTTCCAGATTTCGATGAAGCGGTCGCCGTCTTCGTCAGGCGATCCGGGCGGGCCGCCGGGAATGTGCGGGCCGTGGTCGTAGAAGATTTCGGAGCAGGGACCGCAGGGGCCAATGTCGCCCATCATCCAGAAATTATCGGACGCGTAGCGCGCGCCCTTGTTGTCGCCGATGCGCACGATGCGATCAACCGGGACGCCGATTTCGTCGCGCCAGATGCCGAACGCATCATCATCATCGGCATAGACGGTGACCAGGAGCTTTTCTTTCGGCAGCGCGTACACGACGGTCAGCAATTCCCACGCGTACTTGATAGCGTCGCGCTTGAAATAATCTCCGAAGGAAAAGTTGCCGAGCATCTCGAAAAACGTGTGGTGACGCGCCGTGTAGCCGACGTTTTCCAGATCGTTGTGCTTGCCGCCCGCGCGAACGCTGCGCTGCGCGCTGGTCGCCCGGGTGTAGGCACGCTTGTCCACACCCGTGAACACGTCCTTGAACTGCACCATGCCGGAGTTGACGAACATGAGCGTCGGGTCGCTCGCGATGAACAGCGGCGAAGAGGCGACGCGCGTGTGTCCCTTGGATTCGAAGAAGCTTAAGAACTTTTCCCGGATGTCTGCGAGTTTCATGGTGTTCTGACTGATGGTGATTTTGCTGGCGTTGCGCACTGCGCGCGACGCATTTAACCCTCAATTTTAAGGGGCTTGCGGTGCATTACGGCCTTCTGCGGCGTGCGGATACGGCATAACTTGCATGTCGCGAGCAAACCGATGCGTAACCGCAACGGTCAGGTCTACAATCAGCGCGTTAAAATTTCGGAAGTCATTGGGGAGTAGTCGCCCGCCATCACGTTGCAACAACAAGGATGACCGGGGTTCGCGTCAACACACTTGGTCTTCGGATCATGGCGCGATCAGTTTCGGTGTCGGTCTGCGCTCACTCTTGAACGCGCAGCCGCCACCCGCCTGGCAAGACCTTTGACCGCAAAGCCTCCGCATGCGCCGGGGAAGTCTTGCGGTCATGGGTATGTTTCCGGCGCGGATTGTGAACTGACATCTTGGAAGCCTTCCTCATCTCCACTGGTATCGTCGCTATCGCTGAAATCGGCGACAAGACGCAATTGCTGGCCTTTTTGCTCGCGGCGAAATTTCGCAAACCGTGGCCCAG
>JANMXI010000163.1:0-1650 GCA_031394735.1 Pseudomonadota bacterium
CGCGCGCGCAACTGTGTCTTGCAGAAGGCTGCTGTTTGGAGCCACCAGCGGAAGAAACTGCTTCGGCAACTGCTTGCGCGACATTGGCCATAATCGCGTGCCACTACCGCCGCATAGGATGACAGGCTTGACTTGGATGGATTCGCTGGTCATGAACAGGCTGCGTGCGCTCGCGCGATGAAAAAAGTTTCGATGCGCATAAGGTGCGCGAGTGTAACGCGCCGGCATCCGGCCAACAATCGCGGATTGGGGCGGAAGTGACCCGGCGGGTGCTGGTCACTGGCGCCGGCGGGTTCGTCGCTCGTGCATTGCTCTCCGCCAATCCGGTCGGCTTCGAGTATGTGACCGCGTCGCGCAGGGGCGATGTAGGCATCGAAGGAGTGCCGTGGCGACGTAGCCCGGACTTATCCGCTTCCGCGGATTGGGAATCGGTTCTCGACGGGATCGACTCCGTTGTGCATCTAGCCGGCCGCGTGCACCTCGCGCCAGATAAAGATATCTCGGCCTATTTTGCCGAGAATTTCGACGGAACCGTCAAGCTCGCGCAAGACGCGATTGCAGCGGGAGTGAGGCGTTTTGTATATCTCAGCACCGCAAAGGTGCTCGGTGATGAGTCTGGAGCAGTGCCCTTTGCTGAAGATGCTATTGCCCATCCGGAAGGCCCTTACGCCGCCTCAAAACTTGCCGCCGAACAGGGGCTCTGCGGTCTGCGCGGCAGGATGCAGATCACAATCCTCCGCCCGCCACTTGTCTACGGCCCCGGAGTGAAGGCCAATTTTCTCGCACTGCTCGCGGCCGTGGCCCGCGGTGTGCCATTGCCTTTGGCGAGCATTCACAATCGGCGTAGCCTCATCGGTGTCGACAATCTTGTGACGGCCATAATCGCATGTCTGGAATCGCCCAAAGCTGCCGGCCGTACCTACTTCGTTACCGATGGCCCCCCATTGTCGACTCCCGACTTGGTGCGCGCCATAGCGTCAGCGCTCGGGAAGCCGCCGCGCCTGTTCGCCTTTCCTCCCCGACTGCTTGAATCATGCGGTGCGGTCGTCGGCCGCGCAGAGACCGTAAAGCGTCTGACCCGATCGCTCGAATTGGACGATCAAGCCATCCGATCTGAACTTGGGTGGCGGGCCGCACATACGTTTGACGCGGGGATCGCGGAGACGGCGCGGTGGTATCAAAGTCTCACGCAGGACGCGTACTAGAGGCGCAGAAGCAGCGACGACGATCCTACCGCTTCTTCCAGCGAAATATCTTCGACCTTTCCGCTGGAGGCCTGAAGGACGATGTGCCGGACCCCCCACGGGTGCCAACGGTCCACGGGTGAATCTCCGAAGAAGCACAGGATCGGCTTACCGAGCCCGGCGGCGATATGCATGGCACCGCCATCGCTGCAGATTACCGCGTCGCAAACCGCAAGCCCGGCCACGAGATCCGGCAATTCAGCGGTAGGCCAAGGAACCAGTGGCGCCAGGCCCGCCACCAGCTCTAGGATGGCCGTCGCCTTGCCGTCGTCCCCCGGATGCTGGGAGCGATTCCCGTCGCCGGGTGACCAGAAAAGCATTGTCGCCGCGCCATGTTGAGCGCGCAGTGCAATCGCCAGTTCAGCGAAACGTTTTGCCGGCCAGCGCTGGGCGATTCGACGAGCGC
>JANMXI010000164.1:0-4524 GCA_031394735.1 Pseudomonadota bacterium
GTTCGTTCCATAACGTGCTCCTTGCGGGCGGAAGTGCCCGTCAAGGAGAATCGCTATGTCCAGGGAATTACGCACCAACGCATGGAAAATCCCGCCGAATCATCACAACAGGACATAGTCCGGCACGGGAGATAGTCCAACTTTGTGTGACCGAGCAACAGTTGCACAGCCCGCAGATTTTTTAGTTCGCCGATAAATGAGGGCTGCCTTGGTTCGTCGCATGGTATGGGTGCCGTAGATGCCGACGTCGAGCCCAATTTCTTTGACCCAAGCGCTGACGATTCGAGCGTACTGTCTGGTCGACAAGTGTCGACAACGCCGCGATCGGCTTGGAAAGAGGTAGTCCTCCGATTTGAGGGATGCATGTCGAATCCAGGCGAAGATTGATTTCCGGGTCGGCTCCGTAATCTCGAATTGAACCGGTCGCTGCGTCTTTTGCTGCATGACTATCGCGCGAGCAGCGATTCGGTCGCCGTGTGTGATGTCGCGTACGCGCAGCTGCACGAGATCGCAGCCGCGCAGTTTGCTGTCGATCGCCAGATTGAAAAGTGCGAGCTCGCGCTTCCGATCGGCCAATTCAAGCCGAATGCGAATCGCCCAAATTTCGCGAAGTTTTAGCGGCGCCTTTTGTCCGACGAGCTTGCCCTTGTTCCAGGGTGAGAGACGACCAGAATTGACCGTGGGTTCCAACATGTTGAACTCCTGTGTTTCAAGAAGGAGTCCAAAGAGTGAAATTCAGGCGATTCGGGGTATACCTACCAATCGGCAGAACCGCCTTCTACAATTTAACAGTTGTGTTTTAGGCGATGACCGCGAAACGGCATGATTGACCCAGTGCGGTCAATAACGGTCGTCGGCTTTGGAGCGCCCAGATCATTTCCTCCGACGGCGTTGCATCGGCAGGATGATGAAATACCATCCGAGGCAAGCCACGATGACACCCATCCCTGACCCAAGCGCCACAATCCACAGCCCCCAGAGCCAAGTGAGTTCTTGATATTGATAGGACGTAGCAATGAACATCGAACAGAATGGCAGCGAGAAAATCACTTGAAAAAATAGTATGTGATTCTTCAACGAACTCATCGCCCACTTCATTAGAGATTGCCAAAACATGTTGTTTTCCAGATTCCACGGACGGCGGCGCGACTCCGCTTCAGCTAATCGTACGTCGGACGCCGAATGTCTGCTATAGGGCGAGCAATGCGGAAGGGCTTACTTCTGCTCTTGGCCGACAACGGCGGTCAGGCGCTTCCGGGTAGCGGCCATTGCCGGCAACCCTTGCATGGTTTCGGCTTGGACTTCTCAATGCAACATAATTGTTTCGGAAGGCCCGCTAACTGGGGAAACGCGACCGCCGTTGTCTGCCAATTTGAGACATTGATCGCCTTAGTCCAGGTGCCACATAGCCCCCGCTGGCGAAAGCAGTCTCAGTGTGTATAATACACACGATGCAAAGCCGCGAGCTGATCAAGCTGTTGCAGGCTGATGGTTGGCACCTTCAACGTACTCGCGGCAGCCACCATCAGTTTGTGCATCCGACCAAGTCTGGCACGGTCACCGTGCCGCATCCCAAGAAGGATTTGGGTAAAGGCTTGGTGCAGGCAGTACGCAAGCAAGCGGGTTTGAAGTGAGGGAGTAGTCTGATGCGTTATCCGATTGCCATTGAAACAGGGGATGCCAAACATGCATTCGGCGTGGTTGTCCCGGATTTGCCTGGCTGCTTTTCTGCTGGCGATACGTTAGATGACGCGCTGACCAATTCGCGTGAGGCTATTTTGCTGCACCTCGAAGGGCTTCTGGACGATGGAAAGCCGTTTCCTTCAGCAACACCGATTGATCAGCTGCAAAAGAAGCGAAGCTATCGCGGCTGGACCTGGGCCGTTGTCGACGTCGACGCCAGCGAGCTTGGAGATAAGGCCGCACGGATCAACATCACGTTGCCGCAGCGGATTCTACGTGCTGTCGATGCTCACGCTCGGAAACAGGGCGAGACCCGGTCCGGGTTTCTCGCCCGTGCGGCGTTGGACGCAATGCGTAAGGCTGTTTGACCCCGTAAGGAACGAAACGGTCGCAGCCGGCCATGGGACTAAACCGCTCGCGCGGTAGGGGCAGCTTCGATCGGCGTTGGCGGGGTGGCTGACCGCAGCGGTTCTGTTTCGTAAGTTGCAAGGTGAGGCATTGTCGCCTCGCTTTGCATCCGGAGCAGAACGATGAACGATTCCACCCGAGAGATTTCCCCACTGCGTCAACGGATGTTGGAGGACATGCGACTGCGCAAGCTCGCCCCGCATACGCAGCAGGGCTACGTTCGCAGTGTTCGACGACTGGCAGGGTATCTGCGCCGTGCGCCCGATACCGCCACGATCGAGGAGCTGCGCAACTTCCAACTGCACCTGGTCGACCAGGGCACCTCCCCGATCACCCTCAACGCCACGATCACAGGTCTTAAGTTCTTCTTTGATGTGACGCTGGATCGTCCCGAGTTGATGTCCAAGATGAAGCCGGTGTTTGTGCCGCGCACCTTGCCCGTGGTCTTAAGCCGCGAGGAGGTCGGATCGCTGCTCGCCGCGGTGCGCAACTTGAAGCACCAGACCGCGCTGTCGATCGCCTACGGCGCAGGACTTCGCGCCAGCGAAGTCATCTCGCTCAAAGTCGGGGACATCGACAGCACGCGCATGACGCTGCGTATCCAGCAGGGTAAGGGCGGCAAGGATCGCTACGCCATGCTCTCCCCGGTGATGCTGGAGCGATTGCGCACCTGGTGGCGGGTAGCGCGCGCTCAGGGCACGATGCTCGAAGGGGGTTGGTTGTTCCCGGGCATGAACCCGGTGGCGCCCATGACGGCCCGACAACTCAACCGCGCCGTGCATGAGGCGGCCCTGAACGCGCGCATCGACAAGCGCGTCTCCCTGCACACGCTGCGTCACAGCTTCGCCACCCATCTGCTGGAACAGAAGGTGGACATCAGAGTGATCCAGGTGCTGCTCGGCCACAAGAAGCTCGAGACGACATCGCTGTACACCCATGTTGCCACCGAGCTCTTGCGCCAAGTGATCGGTCCGTTGGAGCCTAGTCCCACGCCCGCACCGTAGCGACGCGTGCACCGTCCCGCCTTAGAGGTCGCGGATATTTTCCGCGACCACGGGCCGGCGTGGCGGCATCAACAGCGGGGACACTTGAGCCTCGGCCAGTTGAAGGTCATGTCGGCGATCGAGCAGTGCCGCAGTGTTGCGCTGGGCGGCCATGCGCTGCGCTGCACCTCGTGCGCGCAACCTCAGATCGCTTACAACTCCTGCCGCAACCGGCACTGTCCCAAGTGCCAGTCCAGCGCCGCCCAGCGCTGGCTCGAAGCGCGGCAGGCGGATCTATTGCCGGTGCCTTATTACCACGTCGTGTTCACATTACCGGCGCCCATCAGCGCCGTCGCCTCCACCAACAAGGAGATACTCTATGGCTTGCTGTTCGACATCGCCGCTGAGACCCTGCGCACGATCGCCGCCGATCCGAAGGACCTCGGCGCACGGATCGGCACGACCCTCGTACTGCACACCTGGGGCTCGGCGCTGACCCATCATCCGCACGTGCACGGCATCGTGCCCGGCGGCGGCCTTACCGCCGCCGGCGACCGGTGGGTATCGTGCAAGCCGGGGTTCTTCCTCTCGGTGCGGGTGCTGTCGCGCCTGTTCCGGCGTCGCTTCTGCGAAGAGCTGCAGCGCTTGCACCGTGAGGGGCAACTCCAGTTCTTCGGCGAGCATGCGGACCTTGCCGACGTCGATGCCTTTGCCGACTGGCTCGCGCCGCTGCGTCAGTGCGAGTGGGTTGTCTATGCCAAGCGCCCCTTCGCAGGACCCGACGCGGTGCTGGCGTATCTGTCGCGCTACACGCACCGCGTTGCCATCTCCAACTCCCGACTCATCGCCCACGATGATCGCGGCGTCACCTTCCGCTGGAAGGACTACCGCGAACATGGCCGTACGCGCCAGAAGGTCATGACGCTGCACACCGAGGAGTTCATGCGCCGCTTCCTGCTGCATGTCTTGCCCTCGGGCTTCCATCGCATCCGGCACTACGGACTGCTCGCCAACGCCAACCGCAAACACGATATCGCGGCGGTTCGAGAGTTGCTGCATCAACCGGCACCGCAGCCGGCCGCGGAGCCGAGCGCCGACAGTGCCGCTCACAGCATCCGGCCCACCTTCGTGTGCCGGCACTGCGGCGCCCCGATGCTCGTCATCGAGACCTTCGCGCGAGCGCAGTACATCCGTGGACCGCCGAGCTCGCCGTGAGCACCCGATACTCCACTCGTCGTTCTTTACCGTCGGCGCTTCATCGCAACCAGCTGACGCGACCGCCTATTGCCATGTCCGACAGTATCGCCCGCTCATGCCGGCCACAGCCGTCTTTATCCGGCTCCGACCTCATCAAACTTGATACCGTCGGCGCCGTGGCCTACGCGTCGGTTCCACTATCTGGCTCGCCGAGCCTGGTGCCTCCGTTCAAATCCCCATAGCTCATCGCTGC
>JANMXI010000165.1:0-6211 GCA_031394735.1 Pseudomonadota bacterium
TAGAATTGCCAACGGACCGACCACGCCCGAGCACCCGCAATTTCAGTGGCGCCGCTGCCACTTTCACCTTCTCACCTGAACTTTCAGATGCGCTGCGCGCGCTGGCACGCCGCGAACGCGCGACGCTGTACACGACGCTGCTGGCGCTGTTCAAGGTGCTGCTGTACCGCCTGAGCGGTCAGGGCGACATCGTCGTGGGTACGCCGGTGGCCAATCGGCCCACGCCGGCGCTTGAACCGCTGGTCGGTCTGTTCGTAAGTACATTGCCCATTCGCAGCGAACTGACGCCCGGAATGACACTGCATGAACTGATCGCTCAGTTGCGCGAAACGGTCATCGAAGCGCAGACCCATGCCGACCTGCCGTTCGAGAAGATGGTGGATGAACTACGCCCCGAGCGCAGCCTGGCTGTCAGTCCCATGTTCCAAGTCGTCTTCGCCTTGCAGAACACGCCATTGGCCTCGAACTTCGAGGTCACCACGGTCGGTGCGATGTATGACCTGTCGCTGTTCATCCGCGACGAACCCGGCGGTATTCGCGGCGCCTTCGAATTCAGCTCCGCGCTTTTCGATGCCACGACGGTGCATCGCTGGTGCCAGCATTTGCAGACATTGGCCGAATCCGCGGTGGCCTCGACCGCGGCACTGAATCATCCCATTTCGCGACTGCCGTTGCTCAACTCGGCAATGCGCGAACAGATATTGAGCGACTGGAACAATACAGCGCGGCCCTACGAGCGCGACGCAAGCCTGGGCGAGTTGTTCATGCGTTGCGCCGAGTGCTGGCCGGCGCGCGTAGCGCTGGAAAATTCCGATCCGGCGATGGAAATTCTGCCGCAGGCACAACTAACCTATCGTGAGTTGGCGCGAGCTGCGTTGCTGATGGCTGCGCAGTTGCAAGCGGCCGGCGTGCGACGCGGCGACCCCGTGGGTTTGTATATGGAGCGCTCGATAGGCGCCGTCGTCGCCTTGCTGGCCATCGTAGTGGCTGGCGGTGCCTATGTGCCGCTGGACCCTGCGGATCCGCCAGCGCGCACGGAGGGCATTCTGGCCGACGCCGGCGTCAAGCTGGTGCTAACGCAGCGATCGCTAGCTACTCGGACGCAGGTCGCGCGCAGTCAACGTTGCGTGACAATCGAAGAGCTTTGGGAACTGCTGTCGACCGGCGCCAGTGCGCCGCACCTGCTCGCGCAAAATTCGGGAGGCGAGAATCTCGCCTACCTGATGTTCACCTCCGGCACTACCGGCCGGCCCAAGGGCGTTTGCGTGAGCCACCGAAATGTTGCTCGTCTGGTCCGACATTCGAACTTCATACAGTTGGGTCCGGAAGAAATAATGCTGCAATTTGCCCCGCTGGCCTTCGACGCAGCGACGCTGGAGATCTGGGGTGCGCTGCTCAACGGCGCCCGCTTGGTGGTGCAGCCGCAGCCTGTGGTGACTGCGGCCGAACTGGCGGACACGCTGTGCCGCCATCAAGTCAGCACACTTTGGCTCACGGCTGGCCTGTTCCACCACATGATTGAACAAGAGCTGACGACGCTGGCCGGCGTGCGTCAGGTGCTGGCCGGCGGCGATGTGCTGTCGGCGTCCCATGTGCAGCGTCTGCTCGACGCCAAACATGAGCTTGGAATCGGCGGCGTGGTGATCAATGGTTACGGGCCGACGGAGAACACCACGTTCACGTGCTGCCACATCATGCGGCCTGGTGAACGACTGCAAGGCACCGTTCCCATCGGTCGTCCCATAGCCAATACTACGGTGTATCTGTTGGACGAGTGCGGTCAACCGGTGCCGCCCGGCGTGACGGGCGAAATTTTCGCCGGTGGCGATGGTGTGGCCCGTGCCTATCTGACCGATGATGCGGCCAACGCAGAAAAATTTCTGCCCGACCCCTTTGCTGGGCGCCCCGGTGCCAGGATGTATCGCACCGGTGACCTCGCGCGCTGGCAGGCCAGCGGCAACATTGAGTTTTTGGGTCGCCGCGATCGCCAGGTAAAAATTCGTGGCTTTCGCGTCGAGCTGCAGGATGTGGAGCAGGCTTTGCGACGATGCGCCGGCGTACGTGATGCTGCCGTGTTGGCACGAACCGATTCTGTCGGCACCAATGGCCTGGTGGGCTACCTCGTACGCGCCGAAGGAGTGCGCAGCGAGCACACCGCGATCAAGAGGGCGTTGGCAGAGCGACTGCCGGCTTACATGGTGCCCGGCTGCCTGATCGACCTGCCATCGCTGCCGCTCACTTCCAACGGCAAGCTCGATCGAGCCGCTTTGCCAGAGCCGGTTCTGACGCCGGCGCAGCGAGCCGTGGTAGAACCGCACACCATGGTCGAGGCACAACTGCATGCCATATGGGAGCAAGTACTGGGTCACACCGGCTTTGGCATCACCGACAACTTCTTTGAACTCGGTGGTCACTCGCTTTTGGCCGTGCGGCTGTTCGCAAAAATTGAAACTGCGTTCAAAGTAAAGCTGCCCGTATCGGCATTATTTGCCGCACCTGACATCGCGCAGTTGGCCCACAAACTGGAGCACTCTGGCATCGTCTCGCCCTGGTCCACGCTCGTGCAGATACGGCCCGAAGGGGGCGCCCCGCCTCTGTTCATGGTACCGGGCATTGGCGGCAACGTCGTTTGCTATGGTGATATGGCGCGCCACCTCACTCCGGGACAACCCTTGTATGGCCTGCAGTCGCGTGGCCTGAACGAGCGCGAAGAGCCTTTCGACCGCATCGAGTCCATGGCCACGCATTACCTCTCCGAGGTGCGCCGTCTGCAACCTCACGGACCCTACCATCTGGGTGGCACCTGCTTCGGTGGAGTCGTCGCCTATGAGATGGCGCAGCAGTTGCGCGCCGCCGGACAAGTGGTCAAAACCTTGTTCCTGTTGGAGACCTGGCCGCCCTCGCATCGTCGGTCGCTGCTCGAAGCGCTCCAAATCGGCTCGCACCAGATGGTCTTTGTGCTGTCGGCCGTGCGGCGCCACCTCGGGCAAATATGGCGTACGCCAATTCACCAATGGTTCGTCGCTTTACGCGCGCGCGTGGCGATCGTGCACGAAATCGTCGCCACGGGCGACGTGTACCGGGGCGACCGCCTCTCCATGTATGTGGACCGAGTGTCATTGGCCAATCGGCGTGCGCTGCTGCGCTACCGGATCAAGCCCTACGCCGGGCCGCTGCGCTGTGCAATGGCCACACGGCGGCGCTTCAGCGGCGAGGACAGCCGTCGGCAATGGCGGACATTGGCGCCTGCCGACTACGCCGAATTCGAGCTGCCGGCTGCTGATTCCGGACTCATGCTGTTGCCGCCTCATGTGGAGCCGCTGGCACGCTGGATCAACGCCGAATTGGCGCAGAGCGATGTAGACTCTTCGAGCACGTCAACGCAATCCTCAGAGCAAGACGCCTGATGGAAATGCTGCAGTTCCTGTTGCGGTCATCGAACCGTCTGGCGATCTGGGCCCTCATGGCCAGCATCCTGAGCGGCTTGGCCAGCGCTGCGCTCATCGCGCTGATACACCGCGCGCTTCAGCCCGGCACGCTGGCGGTGACGTGGATCGCGCTGATGTTTATTGGCGCGGTGCTGGTCAAGTCAGCCATGCAATACGTAGCGCAGCTGACTCTGATGCACTTCACACAAGATGTCGTATTGCGGCTTTGCCGCACCTTGTGCGACCGAGTGTTGGCTGCCCCATTCGCGCGACTGGAGGCGCTCGGCGCACCACGCCTGCTTGCCACATTGAATGACGATGTCGCCGTGCTGGCCGGCGCGGTTCAGCTGCTGCCGTCAATCACCACCAACCTAGCGGTGCTTGCAGGCTGTTCGGGCTACCTGCTGTGGATGTCCTGGCAGGCATTTGCGCTATGTCTGGTGATCATCGCGGTTGGCGTGCCGGGATACGTGCTGCTCGTCAGGCGCGCGTATGCATCGCTTCGAGGCGCACGTGACAGCCGCGATCAGCTGTTCGGCAATTTTCGCACCATCATCGAAGGCATCAAGGAACTGAAGCTCAACCGCGAAAAACGCCGCAGCTTCGTAACACACGAAATCGATGAGACCACGGAACTACTGCGTGGTCGCAATGTATCCGCGATGAAGCGGCTGCTGTTGGCCGACCTGTGGAGCCAGATACTGTTCTTCGTGCTGATTGGGCTGCTGCTGTTTGCGGCACCTGCCGCAGCTGGTCTGTCGCCGACTCAGCTGACCGGCTACGTATTTGCGATGCTCTACATGATGCCGCCGGTGTGGTCGCTGGTGGGCTCGGTGCCCACGTTCATCCGCGGGCACGTCTCGCTCGCCAAGATCCGAGAACTGGGCGCAGGCCTGGAAAGCTCTGAAAATCATGATGCGTTAATCGCGAAAGTACACGCGGGTAGCCTGGCTGCCGCCTACAGTCCCGGCGGACCGCTGCACATACAACTGGAGGGGGCTTCTTATACCCATCCCGCGCCAGACGAGCAAGACCGCGAATTCACGCTGGGCCCGTTGGACGTGGAACTCAGGGACCACGAAGTACTGTTCATCACCGGCGGGAATGGTTGTGGAAAGTCGACGCTCGTGCGACTGCTAACCGGGCTCTATGTGCCGCAAAAGGGTGGCATCCGTCTGAACGGCCAACTCATCAATGAAGACAACCGCGAATCATACCGCCAGATGTTTGGCGCAGTGTTCGCGGACTTTCACCTTTTCGAACGCCTCTATGGCCTTGATGCCCCAGGCCGCGTCGCGGAAGTACAGCACTACCTGACGGTGTTGGGCATGCAAGACAAGGTGCACCTGCGGGGCGACCGCTTGTCCAGCACCAATTTATCGTCCGGTCAGCGCCGTCGACTCGCGTTGCTAACCACCTACCTCGAAGACCGCCCGGTGTATATATTCGACGAATGGGCAGCCGACCAGGATCCGAATTATCGAACGATCTTTTACAATCAGTTGCTTCCCGAACTGAAGATGCGGGGCAAGAGCGTTGTGGTGGTAACACATGACGATCGCTACTTCGAACTGGCCGACCGCGTGGTCAAGCTGGAGGCAGGACGCATCGTGGGACAATGGCAACCACGACACTCAACATCGCAGCTTCATGTGGTACCTGCGAATCAGTGACGAATATGCTGATACGAGAATTCGAGCATGCCGCATTGGCGAATGCCGAACCGCTATGGCCCGCTGTTCGACCGGGCCGGCTGCGGCCTGCTCTGGCCGCTGACGAAGTGCATGTGTGGTCGATGTCGCTCTCGAGGCCTGCCTGGCCGATTGAAGAGCTTGCGGGCTGGCTGGATGCCGACGAGACCGTCCGCGCTGCACGCTTTCACTTTGAAAAGCATCATCAACGGTTCGTTACCGCGCATGGTCTGATGCGTGGATTGCTAAGCGTCTACGCCGGATTAGTTCCCGCAAAACTGAGAATTGCGCATGCTGCCAATGGCAAACCTAGGTTTGCCGACGCGGAATTGCATGCGCAGCTCAGTTTCAACCTCTCACATTCGGGGGAAGAAGCCGTACTGGCGGTCAGCCGAGGCGCAAATCTGGGGGTGGACGTCGAAGTCATCAGACCCCTCGAGAATCTGCAAGCTCTGGCAAGCAGCCATTTTGCAGCCGGCGAACTCAAGATTCTGAAGTCACTGCCCGTGCACCGACGCCATGACGGCTTCTTTGCAACCTGGACACGCAAGGAGGCTTACGTAAAAGCCATCGGCGCCGGACTGCGCGTGCCTTTGGACAGCTTCGAAGTCGCTGCGCACCCCGACGAACCGGCCGCGCTGCGCTCCATCGATGGCAACGCCGCCTCGGTGCAAGGTTGGACGTTGTGGTCTGATCGACCAACGATGGACAGTTGGGCGGCGCTGGCCGTTGACATGCCTCAGGCTGCGGTGAAATCGTTCTCGTTGCAACATCCCAGCACATAGCCTCCCGGTTATTAAACCTTGAAGAGAAATGTGTTAAGCCTTCGATCAGCCCAACAACATATCAATTTTCAGCGGAGATTTTTAACTTCCGGTTCAACTGCGTACAATTTTCGACTTGAGAGGCGGATTGCAGCGAGGACCGGTTGCATTGTCGGCACCTCCCCCCAACCGCCCTATGGGGATTGCCGACAATCGAGATCCGTTGCTTTTTCACATAGGGAAATCAACGACCCAGTAAGTCACATGGTGCCCCGGGCAGGAATCGAACCTGCGACCTAACGCTTAGGAGGCATTCGCTCTATCCACT
>JANMXI010000166.1:0-3734 GCA_031394735.1 Pseudomonadota bacterium
CCGCGGCGGCTGACGGCGAGTCGATCTGGATGTCCCGGATACCCTTGCCCCAGGCAGGCGATGGGTGGCGGCGCAACTCGCCGCCCGGCTGCGCGTCGCCGTGTACATCGTCTCGTGCAACGCCTGATGCTCTGGGCTCGCCGGGGAAGGCGTACTTGAGCGTAGCGGCGATCTGCTGCGGCGCAGGAAGTCGCCCCAGCGCGGTCTTGCCGCCGAGGTAGCCGAGTTCATGGATATCGCAGCAGCCGAGCACCGGTGAGTTCGCGCCACGCCGCCACACGCTCCGCGCACATAGTCCTTGAACGGCGCCATCACGGTTAGCCTCCGTGTGCAGGGCTTGTACTTCGCGTGACCAGCCTATGCCGAATGTACTTGTGTACCGTCTTGCGGTCTCGCCCGGTGCGCTCGGAGATCGCTGACACCGACAGGCCTTGTCTGTGCAGTTCCATGACCATCATTAACTCCTTCAGTTTGACCACCCGTGCTCCGAGCACGCCGCCTTCTTGCAGCCATCGTCGGACAGGTGCGCGAAGCGCCGCCGGGCCTCGCCCCGCCGGCGCTTCATCGATCAGACTGGGGAAATTTCAGGCGGCCCATCCGGGGAGTATTCGGTCGGCGGTGACGGAGCAAAGCAACCAAGCGAGAATTTGCGCAATCTGAGTACGAGAAGTCGGCGGAAGCATCGCTACCTCCTCCGCGGCGTAGAGCACAGACACAGGCGGTAGCGGCTGCCTCGCAACGGTGTGGCCAACGTTGGACGTGCTCTTCGCTTCCAGAGTCTCAAAGCCTCAGCACATAGTCCGTGCTTTGCTCGATGACATCCGGAAGGGGCAGCGCAAACCGATTGCCAGCGATATACCCTTCCTCTACCGCTCGACGGCGCTGTTGGTGAGTCCCGTGATGCTCCTTGGAGCTGACCTCGAGGTCGCCGATTTTGAAAATTGCCAGCGCAACGAGCTCCGACGGGAAGGTAAGCCTATTCCTTTCGAACTTTCCTGCGACATATCCTGCAAGAAAATCTGCTTGCAACTCCTGACGCCTAACGGTTCGTTCGCCGCGCGTCACCTTCTCTACAAGACCATGCTTGAATTGAAGAATGTGGGCAAACTCATGAGCGCTGATTGCAGTAGCGCCAATGAGCACGTCCTTTCCGAATTCCTGGCGCAACGTTTGAAGCAGATGCAGTCCAAAGTAGACTGTACCGTCCGTGCCCGATGGGAACTGGATGGCTTCAGCATTTCCAGACGGCGCGTACCTCCAGTCGTCGTAATATCGAAATGCCGGCAGCACATTCAGAATGCGAGACGTTCTTTCCAGCATGTCCATGAGCGCGCTGTCGAACTGGTGGTCGCCTGACCGGGAGATCGGTGCCGGAATCTCACGATCGTCCTCGTTCTCTGACGGAGTTCCAGGCGCGCTACTACGGCGGGAGTGCGCGAAGCATCCGCGCGGCAACGTCGACGGCTTCTGGCCGGTTTCAAAAGCATTTCCCCAACGGAACCAAGCCGCTAAGGCGGCTCCTGCAATGAGAATGCTCCTGCGATGTGGCACGGCCGCTACTTCCTGCACGTGCCCATGTCCGGGCTGATCGCGCATGCGCGATCCTTGTCGATTTGCTCGGGGCGCAACGTTTCAATATCACTCAGGTCCAATAACTCCACGCGCACGTCAGGACCTGGGTGAAATGGCGGGCTCTGCGCCAGCACAAGTCGCCAGATGGACTTTCCCAACTCATGTGCCGCGACCATCTCGTACTGCGTCCCGCCACCATAAGGTTGTCCCTCGCCGATGACCGTGACGGACTTCACCCTGCCGAGCGCAGCCAGTTGCGGTACCTTCATCGTGTGCGCGGTTGCCTGCCTGAGCTGATCGACGACTTGCGGATTGAACATCGGCGTGTAGAGCTGTCCCGTCTGCAGCCCTGAAATGGCCGCTTTTAACACTTCTCGAGGTTCCATTCGAGAGGGCGATGGTATTTGTGCGAACGATGTCGTGCACAACAGAATACTGATCAATGCAGCTTTGAATCGCATGGCAAACCCCCTAAGGCCGCAGTTCCCTTAATTGCTGCAACGTCAATTCATTCCCTGACCGCTCTTGCGTCTCGACAAGTGCCCTCAGGCGACTGAAATCCTGCTCTGTCATCAAAGGCGTGGTCGGTTTTGCGGCAGACGTGCTCCCGACAACCCAGCGCGGGCCGAAGTGATAAACGGCAGCGTACATAACTTTTGCCTTGGCGGGGCTGACGCCTGAGGTGAGCATCGCGTAATAGAAGGCCTCGTGGACTTTTCTCGAGGAACGAGTTCTTTGTTCGCACGCAACGTCATGGATAATAGAAGCGTCCCTATAGGGCCCCTCGAATGGACCACCGATGAACGACCATGCAGCCTGAGGGATTGATGCCCCGTCAACGATAGCTCCTTCAGGAGCGACCCATTCTGTTCCCGTCGGATCTACATAGGTCAGGGTTTTGAGCAGCTTCACACTCCTTCCATTTGGGAGAAGCTGCACTATCACAGAACCGATGTATCTACCTTTTGGGGAAGTTGGCAACTCCTGCCCCTCAACCACTTGACTCCAAGAGCACACCAGAATCAGAAAGTGACGTCTCTTCATGATGCGGCCTTATTTATAACGGATAAACGACAAGGCTCATCGGCGGTTCAGCCCCCGCAAGCCCTGGCTACCGTCTAACCAGTCCTCGCCCTCGGCGAGCTTGATGGCATTGACGGAACCGACCGAGGTGCTGCAAGGATGTCAGGCCGCACTCCCTGGTCGTGCAGATAGCGCAGCGCGCCGACCTGGAAGTCGCCCTTGGCACCTCCTCCGCTTAAAGCAATGGCACTCATCATGTTGACCTCCTTGCTTTTTCCGCGCCACTGCAGGTGGCACGAGGCCATCTAGAGTATAAGCGTCCGGCGAATCCTTGCCGAGCGATTGCGCGGCGAAGTCCGACGTGGCGTTGGCTGGTGATGGCGCCAGGGCGCCAAGCTTGAAAGTGGACATTTAGCACCGGCCGCGCCAAGGCAGCAGGGTGCTCGCGATCGGCAGCCGCCGCATCATCAATACTGTTGAAGCAGAACACAGGGGGACTTGCGGCGACACGACGCGTCCGTGCCGGCAATAACGGCTTTCGTTCATTGCGGCACCAACATGTGCGGGGCGCGACCAACTTTGGAGCACCAAGTCCACGCCCTGTTCAGGCACCGACTGTCCGGTGTCGACTCGCAGCTCCGGCGCGTCCGCGCAGCGCGCTGCGGTAGAGGCCCTTAGCGCCGCGCCGACTTAAGCATGCGGTCGCGCCTCTTCGGGCCGAAAGATGCCGCCGCCCTCCGCATGCTGGACTCGTTACAGCCGATCGGGGCGAGAACGGTAGGCGTGAGTATCAATAGTTTGATTTGGGTGCCCCTATAGCGGTCGATCGCGACCGATCGCTCCTGGCCGGGAGCGTGAGGTCGTAGCCGCGCCTGGAAGCTGTCTTTCGACGGGGGTGCCTGGCAAGCCAAGGGCAGCTTTCAGCGGCGATCGGGAAGTCACGCTGACGGCCAGGAAAGGTGCCTCACCAAGGACCGGTAATTGGCGGTGAGAAACCACTCGGCAGCGCCGAGCAATGGCGGCAAGCCAGCCGGTGGGTATGCCGCAGAGCGTGACCGTGGTGCTCAGCCAGGATGAGGTCGCACGCTCGCTCGATGCGGTCACGAACCCGGAGCACCGCACCTCGTTGCCCCGGCCTG
>JANMXI010000167.1:0-2172 GCA_031394735.1 Pseudomonadota bacterium
CACGTAGATGCTGCGCACTCTGGTCATCGCCGTGATATCCCGGCGCCACCGGCACGCCGGCTGCTGCCATCGCGGCTTTAGCGGCGCTCTTCGACCCCATGGCGCGCATCGCACTCGCCGGCGGACCGACGAAGACAATGCCCGCATCCGCGCAGGCCTGCGCGAAGTCGGCGTTTTCGGATAAGAAGCCGTAGCCCGGATGAATGGCATCCGCGCGCGCCAGCTTGGCGGTTTCGATGAGCCGTGCGATGTTCAAATAACTTTGCGAAGCCTGCGAGGGCCCCAGATGAAACGCTTCATCGCAGGTACGCACATGCCGGGCGGTGCGATCGGCATCCGAATACACCGCGATGCTCGAGATGCCCATGGAGCGGGCCGTGCGCGCGATCCGACAGGCGATCTCACCGCGGTTTGCAATCAACAGACGCTGCAACATGTGGGTGACCTTACATCCGGAAGACGCCGAACCGCGTCGCTTGAGTGGGCTGGGTGGCCGCGAGCGCCAACGTGAGCGAGAGGACCTGACGGGTGTCGAGCGGATCGATGACGCCGTCGTCCCATAGTCGTGCCGAGGCGTAGAACGGGTGCCCCTGCCGCTCGTATTGGTCCCGCACCGGCGCCTTGATCTTCTCTTCGTCTTCGGCGCTGAGTTGACCACCGGCGCGTTCCAGCGCGTCGCGTCGGATGGTCGCCAGGACGCCGGCCGCCTGCTCCCCGCCCATGACCGAGGTGCGTGCATTGGGCCATTGAAACAGGAAGCGCGGTCCATAGGCGCGGCCGCACATGGCGTAATTGCCGGCGCCGAAACTGCCGCCGATGACCACGGTGAGCTTCGGGACGGCGGCGCAGGCCACCGCAGTCACCAGCTTGGCGCCGTCTTTGGCGATGCCGCCGGCTTCGGCTTTTTGACCGATCATGAAGCCAGTGATGTTCTGCAGAAACAGCAGCGGAATAGCCTCGCGGCAGCACAGCTCGATGAAGTGCGTGCCCTTGAGCGCGCTTTCAGAAAACAGGATGCCGTTGTTGGCGATGATGCCCACCGGAAATCCGCCGATGCGCGCGAAACCACATACCAAGGTGGTGCCGTACAACGCCTTGAATTCATCGAATTCGGATCCGTCGACGAGTCGCGCGATGATGTCTTTGACGTCGTACGGACGGCGCGTGCTACTGGGGATGATGCCGTAGATTTCCTGCGGATCGAACAGTGGGTCGCGTGCCGGCACCGGTGCGGCGCTGCTGCAGGCGGGACGAAGGCGTGCCACGGCACGTCGTGCCAATGCCAACGCATGCGTGTCGTTCTGCGCGTAATAGTCGGTGACGCCGGATTGGCGGCAATGAACGTCGGCACCACCAAGAGATTCCGCATCGATCTCCTCCCCCGTCGCCGCCCTGACCAGCGGTGGACCACCGAGGAACACGCGCCCCTGATTGCGCACGATGATGGCGTGCTCGGACATCGCCGGCACGTAGGCGCCACCCGCCGTACAGGAACCGTGCACAACGGCGATCTGCGAGATGCCGCGCGAGGACAGCGTGGCTTGGTTGTAGAAGATCCGTCCGAAATGCTCGCGGTCCGGGAACACCTCGTCCTGCAACGGTAGGAACGCCCCGCCGCTCTCCACCAGATAGATGCAAGGCAACGAATGCTCGCCGGCGATTTCCTGCGCTCGCAGATGCTTCTTCACGGTAAGCGGGTAATAGGTGCCGCCCTTCACGGTGGGGTCATTGGCGACGATCATGCATTCGCGACCGCTGACACGGCCGACCCCCGTAACGATGCCCGCACCGGCCACCTCATCGGCGTACAGGCCATGCGCTGCCAGGGAGGAGAGTTCCAGGAACGGCGAACCCGGGTCGAGCAGGACCCGGATGCGGTCGCGGACCAGAAGTTTGCCGGCCGCCTGGTGCTTATCCCGCACAGCTTTAGAGCCCCCCAGCGCCTTTTTGGCAAGTTCAGCCTTCAGGGCTGAAACCTGGGACTGCATGTGCGCCGCGTTGGCGGCAAATTCGGCCGAGCGTGTGTCGACCCGAGACCCCAATTGCACGATTGTCACCCCACTGCTGCCTATGCCATAATTGTCCGACAGTCGGATTATCTAACAAATAGGGAGCGGTTGACAATGGCTGCAGTATTTCGCGAGTTCAACTTCGGCCAGGGCGAGACCATCG
>JANMXI010000168.1:0-3366 GCA_031394735.1 Pseudomonadota bacterium
GCGCAGTCCAGCGAATATCCGAGCGGTTCCAGATAGCCGTACAGATTCGCGACGATGTCGGGGTTGTCTTCGATGATCAGCACGCGCATGGGTATCCTGCCCTTGCCTTCAAGTGGTCGGTTTCGGCATCGATAGCATGAGCCAGGCGGCACTGAATGGCGGCCAAGCTTGTGAACACGTGGTACCAGCCAAAAGCGGTGCCTTTCTCTTCAAGATTCGCGAGTTCGCTGACCAGCTCGCGTTCCACGCCCTCGCTGAATCCAAACGACGGCCGAATGCCGCAACCACTGCACCTGCCGAATGTTCCTGGCAGTTTCACCTGTTCCCCCGCATTATGCATCGCGCAGATGCCAGCCCTGTGGCTATCCGCGCGATCGCGCCGAGCCGAAGATTTGATCCCAGCAGGCCGTGGTGACTCCGAAATTACAGGGTTGCCGCGAATGATGATGCTGGCCGTGACGGCGCTTGGCCCGATGCAAATAGGAGCCTTCACGCGCAGGCCAGCGATGAACGGCATGATGCACCAGGACGTACCACAGGTAGCCCGCAATAAGTCCGAACGTCAGGCCGCACGCAACATTCAACCCGGCTTCCCACCACAACGGCAGGAACACGCCGCCCTCGATGAGCGCAGCGCTCAACCAGGTCGGCGTACCGATCATTGCGGTCGGGTTCGCATGATGCAGATCGTGCATGCGACGAAAAGGAGGAACGTGATGCAGCACGAAACGATGCAATCCGTATTCCAGAAGCGAGAATCCGGCTATTCCGATGAAACACACAACGGCCCAGACTATTCCCATTTGCAGCGTGCTGCCCCGGACAAGCACCGCTCCCAGCGGCAGAAGCAGCAGGGGATAGACGACGAAATCGGCGTAATAGCCGACCTTACTGAGGAGCATTGTTTCCACAGACCGGAAAATGGCCGCTCACTTCCCGAACCGCCGCTCGCGCTGCTGATAGGCGCGCACGGCGCGCAGGAAGTCGATCTTTCGGAACGCCGGCCAAGCCACATCGCAGAAGTAGAACTCACTGTAGGCGCTCTGCCACAGCAGAAAGCCGGAGAGCCGGATCTCGCCGCTCGTCCGGATGATCAGATCCGGATCGGGCGCACCGGCCATATAGAGATGGCGTCCGATCGCCGAGAGCGTGATCTCGTCGATGGCATCTGCAAGCACGAGCTGCCGATGTGCGAGTTCCGTCAGCAATGCGCGAACCGCATCGACGATTTCCTGGCGGCCACCATAAGCAACCGCAATCGTCAGGGTCATCCCCTCGTAGCCGGCTGTGGCTTCCCGCGCGGCCCGGATCGCCGCGACGATCGACCCGGGGAGCAGATCGAGCTTGCCGATTGCCTGCACCCGCACACGCCTGCGGTGGATCTGCGGATCGTGGGCAAGAGCCCTGAGCTTTGCTTCGATTGCCGCGAGGATTCCGGAGACCTGATCGACCGGACGCTCGAGGTTTTCTGTAGAAAATACCCAAAGCGTGACGGCGGGGACCCCAAGTTCAGCGCACCAGTCCAGCACGTCGTCGAGCTTGTGGGCGCCCAAGCTGTAGATCTCGTGCGGATCGCGAATGCCACGGCGCTCGCCGTGTCGCCGGTTTCCGTCGAGGATGATCCCGATATGATTCGGCATCGGCAGCTCCTGCACTTGGCGAAGCAGCCGGCGTTCATAGAAACGATAGAACGGGCGCATCGCCCAACTTAGCAGAACGGATAGCATTGGATCGGTAGACTCCTGCAATTCTGAATGGACCGAAGGAGCCCAATTCTCGATGGTGCGGTCATCCTCGGCGGTTGCAATGGATGAGTCATAGCCGCATAAGATCAGTCGCTACCAGTGCTTCTGGACGCTGACTAGCTCTGCGGTGATCTCGTCGGTGACGGGCTCGAAGCGGCCGTGGCGCAGGGCCAGCGTCGGCAGCACGAGCAGGTTAAGCACCATCGAAGTCAGCAGGCCGCCCAGGATCACGACTGCCATAGGCCCCTCGATCTCATGGCCGGGATCGGCCATGCCGATCGCAAGCGGCAGGACACCCAGCCCCGTCACGATCGACGTCATGAGGATCGGGGTAAGCCGATCCGCCGCGCCGCGGATCGCCGTTTCCAGCCCCCAAGGCATGCCTTCGACTTCGACCAAATGCTCGTAATGGGCGATCATCAGAATCGAGTTGCGCAGCGTGATTCCGAAGAGCGCGACGAAACCGACGATTCCCCCAAGAGACAAGTGGCCGCCGGTGGCGAATACGGCGAGCACGCCGCCGACCAATGCGAACGGCAAGTTCGCAAGGATCAGGAGGAGATTGCGCCAGTTCCGGGTGACGATCGACAGCAGGAGAACGATGCCGGCGCCTGCGATGAGCGAGTTGATGAGAAGGTCGCGCTGCGACTGCGACTGCGCTTCGGCCGAGCCGGCGAATTGGAGGTAGGTTCCAGCGGGAAGTTGCACTTTGGCGGCGATGGCGGACTTTGCTGATTGAACGAAAGAAGCGATGTCATTTCCGGCTACGTTGGCAGTCACGGTCTGCAGGCGTCGCGCGCCTTCATGCTGCACTTGGTAGCGTCCGGCGGCCTCGTAAATGTCGGCGATTTGTTTAAGCAGAACGTAGGTGCCGCCGGGATTGCGCAATGGCAGGTCGCCAACCTTCGAAATGCTGTCCCGGCTTGCGCCATCGAGGATCGCGATCACATTGAAGACCTGATTGCCCTCGTAGGTCTGACCGACGACATCGCCCTGGTAGGCCGCGCGGATCAGGTCGAGCACCTCCACGGCATCGAACCCCCAGCGCTGGAGATCGGGCTTACGCAGCCGGATGGTGAGTTGCGGCAGTCCCGGCGGCGACTGAATCTGAACCTCGGTCGCGTTCGGAGTCTCGCCGAGCACTCGCGCGACTTCCTGCGCCTTCTGATCGAGGACATCGAGATCGTTGCCGAAGATGTTGACCGCCACCGAGGCCGTATAGCCCGATAGCGTCTCTTCGACGCGCTCGGTAAGGAACGTCTTGATCGAAAAGTTCACGCCGAGGAAGCCCGCGAGCGCTTTGCGAACCTCGGCCTGTGCGGCTTCGGCTTCATCGCCGCTCAAGGGCTTCAAATCCACTTCGAATTCGCTGTAGTGCGTGCCCCAGGTATCGGCGGCCTTTTCCGCCCGTCCGACCCGCTGCGCAATCGAGCGTACCGCAGGCAGTTGTCGCAGCGCATCCGCTACGCGCGCGCCGGTACGCAGCGACTCATCGATCGAGGTGCCCGGCACCGCCGACATGTGAATGATGAAGTGTCCTTCCTTCAACTCGGGGATGAACCCGCCGGTGAAGAAAGGCAGCGTCGCGCAGCCCACGATCGTGAACACCACTGCCACGGCA
>JANMXI010000169.1:0-18639 GCA_031394735.1 Pseudomonadota bacterium
GGTGGTGTCTGTGGTTTTGGCGGGGTGTTTGGTCATGTATGTACCGTTCACCGCGGCGCTCGCCCGCCGACACCGGGGGGCGGTTTTGACGGCCGATCCGCGTTCGCCGCCCACACCTCGCCGATAGCACCTCGCGGGCCACTGCTGATTGACTTTGGGGCATGCGCAGGAATAGCGTTACCATCACTTTTTACCCCGAACCCCAAGGAGAGATGCATGAACCTCAAAGGCAGCAAGACCGAGAAGAATCTCAAGGACGCATTCGCGGGCGAGTCCATGGCCAACCGGCGCTATCTGTACTTTGCCGCCAAAGCTGATGTGGAAGGATTCAACGATGTCTCCGCCGTGTTCCGTTCGACCGCCGAAGGCGAAACCGGACATGCACATGGACATCTGGAATATCTGGAAGCCGTGGGCGATCCAGCCACGGGTCTGCCGATCGGACCGACGGCGTCCAACCTGAAGGCAGCGATCGCAGGCGAGACTCACGAGTACACCGACATGTATCCGGGCATGGCCAAGACCGCACGCGATGAAAGCTTCAGCGAGATCGCGGATTGGTTCGAAACCCTGGCCAAGGCTGAGCGTTCGCACGCCAACCGTTTTCAGAAAGCCCTCGATAGTCTGTGATTTCGGAAGGCAGCCTCAAGGCGCCGACACGCCATCGCATAGACTGGCAGAAGCCTGAGTTCTACGACGAGGCCGCGCTCCACCAGGAAATGGAGCGCGTCTTCGACATCTGTCACGGCTGCCGCCGATGTTTCAGTCTCTGCAATTCCTTTCCCACGTTATTCGATGCGGTGGATGCGTCGCCGACCGGCGAGGTCGACGGCGTGGAGAAGCCCGTGTATTGGCAGGTGGTGGATCACTGCTACCTGTGTGACATGTGCTACATGACCAAGTGCCCGTATGTTCCACCGCATCCGTGGAACATCGACTTTCCGCATCTGATGCTGCGTGGCAAGGCCATCAAGAATGCGCAGGGCAAGCTGCGCGCGCGCGATAAGATTTTGAGCGCCACCGATGCCGTCGGCAACATCGCCGGCATCCCGGTGGTCGTCGATGTCGTCAACGCGGCCAACAAGACCGCGATCGGGCGCAAGCTGCTGGATGCGGTATTGGGCGTGCACCCGGAAGCGCCCATCCCCGAGTATCACTCGGACACGTTGCGCAAGCGCGTCGCGCGCCGCGAAACCACGACTTATGCGACTTTTGCGCCGGCCGCCACGCCGGAAACCACGGGGAAGGTGCTGTTGTTCGCCACTTGTTATGGCAACCGCAACGAACCTGAATTGGGCGAAGACCTGATTGCCATACTCGAGCACAACGGCATCCAGGTGGAGCTGACCGAGCGTGAAAAATGTTGCGGAATGCCCAAGCTGGAACTCGGCGATTTGAAAGCGGTCGAGACGCTCAAGGAGCACAACGTGCCGGTGCTGTGCGAGGCGATCGATCGCGGCTTCGATATTCTCGCGCCGATTCCGTCCTGCGTGCTCATGTTCAAGCAGGAGCTGCCGCTGTTGTTTGCCGATGACGCACGGGTGCTGAAGATCAAACCGAAGATTTTCGATCCATTCGAATACTTGATGTTGCGTCACCGCGCCGGATTGCTGAAGACCGACTTCAAAAAGGAGCTGGGCAAGATTTCGTATCATGTTGCCTGTCATCTGCGTGTGCAGAACATCGGCTTGAAGACGCGCGATGTATTGCAGTTGATTCCCGGAACCAGCGTTGAGCCCATCGAGCGCTGCTCCGGTCACAACGGTACCTACGGCGTGAAAAGCGAGTTTCGGGAGGTGTCGATGAAGATCGCCAAGCCCGTGATCAAGCGGGTGCAGGACAGCGGCGCACAATTTTATGCCAGCGATTGTCCGATGGCGGGACATCAGATCGAAAGCGGCTTGCCGGGTGATGATGAGCCTGTGCATCCGCTGAAGCTGCTGCGCATGGCCTACGGAATATAAGGTCGGATATGCAAAAAATCTCCCGCAGCGATTTGTTGAGCCTGGAACAGTACTCATTGCAGCGTCAGAAAATGCGTGAGGAGATCATCGCGCATAAGCGGATTCGCAATGTGCAGGTCGGGCCGAACATGACCTGGTGTTTCGAGGATCGCCACACCATCCGCTACCAGATTCAGGAAATGTTGCGCATCGAGCGCATTTTCGAATCCGAGGGTATTCAATCCGAACTGGACGCCTACAACCCGCTGGTTCCTGACGGCCAGAATTGGAAGGTGACGTTGCTGATCGAGTATCCGGATCCGGTGCAGCGCGCTCGGGAACTTGCGCAACTCAAATCGGTGGAGGACCGCTGCTGGATTCGAGTCAGCGAATTGGCGCGGGTGTTCGCGATCGCCGATGAAGATATCGAGCGTGAAAACGAGGAGAAAACCTCCTCGGTCCATTTTCTGCGTTTCGAACTGCAGCCGGGAATGATCAAGGCGATGAAAGGCGGGGCAGCATTGAGTCTGGGCGTGGATCACCCGCACTATCGCCACGATCTTAAGCCCGTTGCCCCCGCCACGCGCGAATCCCTGCTCGGGGATCTGGCCTGAGTCGAAGCTGACCGATAATCGGCCCAAAACCGCCGTCGATCCGATAGGCGTCAAACCAGGTGTTCAGGACGTGAGGCAGGTCACAATCCCTTAGGGTGTGTGAGCGTCGAATTTGGGTACCATTTCGACTCAAGATCCCTATGACAAATCTATCGCCAAAAACTGTTGCTGCCGCCCTGTGCTGTATTGCCGCAGTCGCAGTGAGCGCCTGTAAGCCGGTGCCGTTTGCTTCCACCTCGGTCGAAGATTTGATGAGCGATCCGGTTTCCCTCGACGGTTTGCTGATGAAGTGCAACGGCGCCGGTCCATCGATGAAATCCACCGATGCCTGCCGCAACGCGCGCATCGCCGTTGAGCGCATCGCCAAGCAGCGCGAAAAAGTGGAACTTGCTCAGCGTGAGGCCGCTTTCGAACGCAATCGCGAAAGGCTGCGCGTGCAGCAGGAAGCCCTGCAGCGTCAGCAGGAAGAAGCCAAGAAAGTCGACCCATACAAGCTGCCGTTGATTCCGCCGCACGACGCCCCACCACCTGCGCCGCCGGCCACCGCCAACAATTGATGACTTGATGGCATTCCCGCGCGGACCTGCGTTCGGCCCTCGCATCGATCCTGCGCGCCCCTAAGGGATAGAGCGCGACGTTCCCATCTTCCTTCTCCGTACCCCTTCGGTCACCTCGAGGCCGGGGTGGCGATTGCTCTTGCGCGTCCTTGAGGCGGGACAGCGAGAAATAAAATGATCTTAAGATCGTGTTGACAGATATACTCTAACGATATATCGTTTATATCGAGCATTCGCTCAATCACAGGTAATCAACATGTATTTCAGACGATTTTTCGACCGTTCAGAAGGTCAAATGGACAATTTTCAACCAATGGGACGGCGGCACGGGCGGTACGGCAGTCACGGTCGGATCGACGCATCGGGACATCGCGGCGGCCCGGATGGCGGCGGCGGTGGCCGGCATCACGCCGGTCGTGGTGGCTTTGGTCGCGGTGGCTTTGGAGGGCGGGGCGGCGGCAGTGGCCGTATTTTCGGACCTGGCGATCTTCGCCTGATCCTTCTCGATTTGCTCGCCGCAAAGCCCAGCCACGGCTATGAATTGATCCGCTCCATCGAAGAGCGCGTGGGCGGTGGCTATTCTCCCAGTCCCGGTTCGGTCTACCCCACGCTGACGCTGCTCGAAGAGTTGGGTCTTATCCGCGCGGCGAGCGCGGAGGGCGCCAAGCGATTGTTCGAAGTGACGGCTGAAGGGCGGGAATTCCTGGCGCAGAACCGGGCCAATATCGACGGCATCACGGCGCGTATGGGGATCGTTGCACGCGCATTGAATGGCCAGGGTCCTTCTGAGGCCGTCCATCAGGCCATGCACACCTTGAAGGCCGCGTTGATGATGCACGGCGAATGGACTGAGACGGAACAAAATCGCGTACGCGGCATCCTCGAGCAGGCGGCGGTCGACATCAGCAAGGAGCCCGTACGTGAGTAACGGGCCGCAGATCCGCCGTGTCCGCCATGAGACAAGATTCCGCCGGCTGACCGTTCAGCAGGTCGAATCGCTGACGCCCAGCATGCTGCGGGTCACCGTTTGCGGCGAGGACTTGACGGGGTTCGTCTCGCTCGGCTTTGACGATCACGTCAAGCTCGTTTTCCCCTCGCCGGGTGGTGACTTGCGCCTTCCTTCGCCGGTGATGCGTGACTACACGCCGCGCCGGTACTCAGCAGCCACTTCCACGCGAGCGTCGTTGTAACACGCCCCTTCCGCAAGATCCGCCTTGTGCGTCGGCGCCAGGGCCGACACGGTTTGTCCGTTTGGGCTGGTGCGCAACCACGCGCCTTTGTCTGAACTGACGACGCCGGGACGCACGCTGTCCGTGATCTGCAGCGGCAGATACACCTGCCCCAACTCGTTCCAGATTTTGACCACACGTCCATCGATGAGTCCGCGCACGGTGGCGTCAACCGGATTCATCGCCAGAACCGGCGCCGTGTCGTTGGCCGCCAGTCCACCAAACGTGGAAGTGATGCGCTTGTCGGATGCCGGCGTGATCAGGGTCAGCGGATAGCTGGATTGCACCGGCCGATAGGCCGGCAACGCCGCGCCATAGCGTTCACCGAGCAGCGCTGATTCCAGTTCGACCTTGCCGCTTGGCGTTCGCGGCAAGACATTGCGAAACAGGGTCGGCTCATCTCCGCCGTATTCCATCCTGATCGCCCGATCGGTCGGGATTCGGCTCGCGTGCAGTCCCTGCATGCGTGGATCATCCAGATTCACGGCCGCGTCCATGAGTTCGTCGTCGCGCTCGCGAAAGGCCGGATCCGACAGTCCGAACGTCGATGCCAGGCGGCGGAAGATCTCGGTGTTCGGCAGGCTCTCTCCCACCGGTGGAATGACGGCTTCCGCTCGTTGCAGGAATTGCTGTCCATAGGCGGCGTAGAGGTCGGCGTGTTCGAAGTGGGTGCAGGCCGGCAGCACCACGTCCGCGTACGCCATGCTGTCGGTCATCGCGACCTCGATGCCGACGGTGAATAAATCGTCCCGCGCCAATCCCTGTCGCATCCGGTTTTGATCCGGATGCACGACCAGGGGGTTGTGGTTGTAGATGAACAATGCTTTGAGCGGCGGGTTCAGGGTCTCGTCGAGCAGCAACTTGCCAACATCGATGATGTTCAGCGTACGCGTATGCGGCTGCGCGAAATCGGTTCGAGTGAGCCGGTCAGTGGTTTTCGGAAACGAATGTCCGGCGCCGGCCACCAAACCTCCACCTGCAACTCCAAATTTGCCGGCCAAGGCGGGCAGGGCGGCGATGGCGCGCAAGCCCGCGCCGCCGTTTTGATTGCGCTCAAGTCCGTTGCCCCACGCAATGATCGCAGGCTTGGCATCGCCGTACCATTTCGCCAGGGTGCGGATGTCATCCAGTGGAACATCGCAGATCGCGGCGGCGCGCTCGGGCGGAAATGCACGCGCCGCGTTCATGAAGGCCTCGAATCCCAACACGTGTTCTTGTATGAAGGCCTGATCCAACGCGCCGACCCGTTCCAATTCCACCGCAATCGCCCATGCCAGCACCACATCGGTACCCGGACGTACCGCCAGATGCAGATGCGCCTGTTCGGCCACCTTGACGCGCCGCGGATCGACCACCACCACCTTGGCACCTTCTCGCTTCGCCGCATTGATCTGCCGCATCAGGTGCAGATTGCAGGCACTCGCATTGTTGCCCCAGACGATGATGAGTTTGGCCAGGCTCACCTGCTGCAGCGGCGTGCCCGGCGTTGCGCCAAAGGTTCCCGAATACGCGGTGCTGCGTATGCCGCCACACAGCGGGCTGCGATTCAACAATGACGCGCCGATCTTGTGAAAGAAACGCAGCGACATGGACTCGCCCGCCAGCATGCCGTGCGGGCCGGCATAGTTGAGCGGCAATACCGCCTGCGGTCCGTACCTATCGATGATTCGGCTGACGTTGCGGTGAATGGTGTCGAGCGCCTCGTCCCAGGACAGGCGTTCAAACTGGCCGCTGCCCTTTGGGCCGACGCGCCGCAGGGGATGGCGGAGGCGGTTGGCGCCGTGCACGAATTCCGGATACAGCGTCGCGACCTTGGTACAGACTGCGCCGTGCGTGATGGGATTGACCTTGGAGCCGCGCACGGCGATCACTTGATCATCGGCGACTGTGACGGACAAACTGCACGTGTCGGGACAATCCAACGGACAAACGCTTGCCAAAATTTTCATGAGAGGCATCCTCGCAGGTGATCACGGTCTTCGGCATCGATGTCATGCGCGCATTGCCAACCGCAGCGATCGCCCCGCATTATGGCATCCGTGCAGGCGCGCGCGCGAGGTCGCTCCCCATTGCTAGGAGATTTTGAATGCAAGCCACGATGACGAGCGGCGCGCGGGCGCAATCCGATAGCCCCAGATTCCATCTGTGGATGGGTGCGGTATTCATCCTGATCGCTTTCGGCGGCTTCATACCTTCGTATTGGGTCCGGGTGGCGAGCGGTAATTTTCACCCGCCGGCCATCCTGCACATCCACGGCATGCTGTTGTTCAGCTGGACCGTATTTTATTTCCTGCAAACCGCCTGGGTGGCGGCAGGTCGCACGCCGCGGCATCGCGCCTGGGGAATGGCGGGCATTTCGTTGTTCAGCGTCATGATCTGCTCCATCCTGGTTCTGAAAGTCACGCTGCTGCGACTCGACGATGCCCGCGGCTTCGGTGATGCCAGCCGGCGATTTTCCGCCGTGGCCCTGTGTGCGCTGCCCTTGATGATCGCGATATTTTCGCTGGCCATCGCCAATGTGCGCAGACCCGAAGTACACAAGCGGCTGATGTACGTGTTGATGGTGGGCCTGATGATTCCTGCCATCGCACGCGTCTTTCTGGCGGTGCTTGCGCCGCCCGGAGCGCTGGACGGCGGCCCACCGCCAGCGTGGGTGTCGATCCCACCCGGCTTCGCGGCCTACGCGCTGATCATCGTCGCCATGGTCCACGACGTGCGAACCCGTGGGCGGCCCCATCCGGTGTACATCTACGGTGGGATTGCCGTGATGATTTCCACCGTACTGGCCGTGGTCATTGCGGGTACGCAGACGTGGGTGACCATTGCCGGCTGGCTGGAAAGCCTTGGCGGCTGAACTCAATCAACGTTACTGACGTTGATCTGCAGCGGCGCTACTATGAGCGATGACCGACGTTCCCGCCTCGCCCCGCCGACGCGACCGCAGCCGCGCGCCGCGGTCCACCGGCCCTTCGTTGACTCCTTTGCCTCGCCTCACGAACCCTTGGGCGCCACTCGAGATCCTCAGCGTCGAACAGGTCGAGCGCATTCTCAATGCCGCATTTCGCGTGCTGGAAGAGGCGGGACTGGAGATTCGCAGCGCGGCGGCGCGCGATGAATTTCGCCGCGGTGGTGCCTTGGTCGATGACGAGACCCAGATGGTCCGGCTCGGGCGCGAGGTGGTCGAAGCGCATCTGATTCGCGTGCCGGAAAGTTTCGTGCTGCATGCACGGAACCCCGACCGGCATCTGCATGTCGGCGGCAACGTGGTCAATTTCGGCCCGGTCAACGGTGCGCCGAATATCAGCGATCTGGAGAACGGTCGTCGGTACGGTGACCTGCAGGCATTCCGCAACATTCTCAAGCTGACTCACACTTTGGGCATCTTGCATTGGCAGGGCGGCATAGTCGTCGAGCCTGTCGATGTACCGGTATCCATCCGCCACCTTGCGACTTATAGCGCGCATATCGAATGCGCCGACATCGTCTGGGCCGCGCGCGGCGTCGGCGGCGTGCAGGCGCAGGATGCAATCGCCATGTCGGCCATTGAACACGGCTGCACCGTCGAGGATCTGGCGTTGCGACCGACGTTGATGACGGTGACTAACGTCAATTCACCGCGGCGGGTGGATGAAGAAATCCTCGACAACATCATGATCATGGCGCGTCACGGCCAATGTGTGGTGATCACGCCGTTCACCTTGATGGGTGCGATGGCGCCGATCACGCTGGCCGGCGCGTTGGTGCAGCAAACGGCGGAAAGCCTGGCGATCGTCACACTGTGTCAGATGCTGCGGCCGGGCACGCCGTGTGTGATGGGCGGATTTACCTCCAATGTCGATATGCGCACCGGGTCACCGGCATTCGGCACGCCGGAGTACGTCAATGCGGTGCTGGCCAGCGCACAGATCGGCCGGCGGTTGAAAATTCCGGTTCGCACCAGCGCGGTGAATGCGTCGCCCGTCGTAGACGCCCAATCCACGTACGAAACCGCGTTCTCGCTGCAGGCGGCGATTCTCAGTCATAGCCACCTGATCAATCATGCCGCGGGCTGGCTGGAAGGCGGCTTGTCAGCCTCCCTCGAAAAAATCATTGTCGATGCCGAACTGCTGCGCAATTGGGCTGAGATGCTCAAACCGGTGAGCTTCAATGACGATGACCTGGCGGTGGAGGCGATAGCCGGTGTTGCCGCGGGTGGGCATTTCTTCGGCGCGGCGCATACGCTGGCGCGCTACGAGTCCGCCTTCTATCGGCCGCTGCTGTCGGATTGGTCGAACTTCGAAAACTGGACCGACGCCGGTGCGCGCAATGCCACTCAGCGGGCCACGGGCATTTGGAAAAAATTGTTGACCGAGTACGTGGCGCCGCCGCTCGATCCGGCGATCAAGGAAGGCATCGATGCGTATGTCGCCCGCCGTACGCAGGAACTCGGTGGCACGTGACTCCCCGGATCATGAATGCCCGCATGTACGCGGTGACGCCCGACATCGAGGCGGGCTGGCGCGAGTTACTCGAGCAGGTGACGCGCGACGCCGGCGTCGAGTTCCAGTATCTGCCGTATCCCGCACCCCAACCGCTTGAACCCTTGTGGGCCAGGCCGGATCTGGGCACGGTCTTCATGTGCGGCTATCCGATTGCGTTGCAACTCGCGCCCGTCATTCCGATTGCCGCGCCGATTCCGCACACGGAATGGGCGGCGGGCCGCGCCGTCTATCGCACCGACCTGATCGTGCGCAAGGATGCGCCCTATCGCACGCTGGAGGACACCTTCGGTGCGCGCGCGGGATTCACCGTCGCGCATTCCCACTCCGGGTTCAATGCGCTGCGCCATCACCTGCTGACCTATCGCACGCCGCAGCGGCCCGTGTTGTATCAAGAAATGCTGGGCAACCTGGTAACTGCCCGCAATGTACTGGACAGCATCGAGAGCGGACGCATCGATGTGGGTCCGCTGGATGCCTACTGGCATCTGCTGATCGCGCGCAGCGCGCCGCAGTTGACGGCCAATATCCGCGTGCTTACCTCGACCGACGTGGCACCGATGCCGGCCTTGGTTGCGGCGGCGGGGACACCGGAGACGCTGGTGGAACGCTTGCGTGCTGCATTCGTCGACGCAGGCGACCGACCGTGGTTCGCGCGCAGCGCCGATCTGCTGCAGATTGAGGGGTTTGTTGCGGTGAGCGCGGAAACGTATGCGCCGCTGCTGGAATGGGATCGCGTTGCGCGGGCGGCTGGCTATGAAATGCCTGCGTGATCGATCGAAGCGTTCGCGCGTGCGTCGGAAGTTGAAGGGCCCGGAACGCGTCCAGAGGGATGCTCCATGACATCATGCGGACTGAATAGAAAACGCCGGGCCACGTCGAAATAGGTGCGATAGACCAGGCCGCCATTGTCTGCGATGAGACGGTCGCGGATGCGGCGATAGCGCGCGTTGTATCGATACCAGGGGATCATCGGCGCTTCGTGGTGAAGCGCGTGCAGATTGTTGAACAGGAACAGCGGCCCGAGAATCCATGAACCTTCGACGATGGCGATGCGCTCGCGCGCCGCGGGTCTGGCGCGATGCTCGGCGAAGGAGCGGATGAGCAGAATGCCATTCGAAGGAAAAACGATCGCGGTCACGTAAATCCACAGCGGCATGCCGCAAACGACCTGAATCCACAACACTACAGGCACGCACCACAATAGATGTTCCAGCCAGAACGCTCGCGATGTCCCCTCATTGCGAAGGATGGCGCGGACCTGCCCGCGCAAGAACAGACCGATGCGCCAGAAGCTGCCGATCAGAAAGCGCCCCGCCAGGGTTTGTTGAACGCGCAGGACGAAGCGATGCAGGGAATTCAACCGTGCCCAATCCCGCGGATGCCAATAGTAGGATTCAGGATCATCGAACGGGTCGGTGAGCCGCTCGTCGAGGTGATGCGTGAGGTGTTCGTATTGATAGACGGCGAAGGGCAGCCACAGATTCAGCGGCACGATGCCCAGCAATCGGTTGAGCCACGCGAGCCGAGTGGGATGGCCGTGGATGATTTCATGCTGCAAGGAACTGTGCAGCACGACCAGCGCCACGAGCGGCGGCGCGACCAGCACGAGTGACCACCCTCGCCAGGCCCAGGTGAACACCAGCCATGCGCCATAGGTGGCGAGTATGAGCAACAGGGTGGGTGCCTCGACCGATGCGATATCCTCGCTGCGAGCGGCCAGGCGGCCGTCGGCGGTTCGTTCGGTGGGCGTGGCGTTCATGCTTCCTTAGGATTGTAACCAAACTGCCTGACTTTAAGCCGTTTAACCGTCACAGTTTCGCGGCTGGGACGCTCAGTCGAGTCGCGCGGTGCGGAACAGCCGACGTTCCAACGTGGACATGCCGTCGTACAGCAGTATGGCCATCAATCCGGTCACCAGACCGCCTTGCAGGATGAACGCTGTGTTGTTGGAGAGAAGGCCGGCGATGATAACCTCGCCCAATCCCTTTGCCGCCACGGTCGAGCCGATGGTCGCGGTGCCCACGTTGATTACCAGCGATAGACGAACGCCTTCCAGGATCAGCGGCATCGCCAGCGGCAGCTCCACCGAGGTCAGACGCTGCCGCGCGCTCATGCCCATGCCGCTCGCAGCCTCCAGCAATGCCGGCGGACAGGTCTGCAGCCCGATGATGGTGTTTTCGAAGATGGGCAACAGTCCGTAGGCGAACAAGGCGATCAACGTCGGTTTCTCGCCGAATCCCACCAACGGCACGGCCAGAGCAAGGATGGCCACCGGCGGGAAGGTCTGCCCCAGATTGACGAGGCTGCGGGACAGAGGCAGGAACTCCGCGCCGCTCGGGCGCGTCACCAGGATGCCAATCCCGACGGCGACGACAGTGCTGGCCACCGCTGCAAGGCACACCGTTCCCAGGTGCGCGAGCGCCAACGACAGCAGATCGCCCTGATCGTAGATGGGCGGCGCGCCGTATTGTGTAAGCGGCGCGAACAGCGGCGCAAAGCTGTGCGGCGTCAGCAGGAATGCCGCCAGTAAACCCAGCGCCACCACTCGCAAAATGGTGGCAATGCCCGGCATCAAATCGAGCGACCGTGCGAGAGGATGTCGGCGACGGTGAGATGTCCGCGCGACACGCCGTTCGCATCCAGCACATTGGCGGCGGCGGCTCCCTGCCACACCAGATCGGACAGCACATCGCGCAGCGATGCGGATGCCGCGACGTTGATGGCGGTATTCGCGCATGGCGTGGATACGCCCGGCGCGGCCACATCACCGGCGCTCGTCAATGACAACAGCCGCAACGCCCGGTCGGCCACGCCGGTCATGCGAGTGACGAGCGGATCGGCGGGGCGCGTCAGCAAGGCGGCCGGCCGGTCACATTGCAGCACGTGACCGTTGCTCATGACGGCAACCTGGTCGCCAAGCCGGAAGGCTTCGACGATGTCGTGCGTCACCAGCACGTTGGTGGTGCCGAAGCGCCGTTGAATGTCGAGCAGGTCGTCCTGTGCCTTGGCGCGGATGACAGGGTCGAGGGCGCCGAAGGGTTCGTCCATCAGCAGCACGCTGGGTTCCGCGGCGAGCGCCCGCGCAACACCGACGCGCTGCTGTTGACCGCCTGATAATTGATGCGGGAATTTCTCGGCGAATGCGCCCGGATCGAGTTGGAAAATGGCGAGCAATTCGTTGACCCGGGTCGCGATACGGTCTTCCGGCCATCCGAGCAGGCGGGGAACGGTCGCAATGTTTTGCGCAATCGTTCGGTGCGGGAACAGTCCGTGACTCTGAATGGCATAGCCGATCCGTCGCCGCAGCAGGTGAGGGGGCTCCGCAGCCGTGTCTTTGCCGTCGATCAGCACGCGACCCGAGGTGGGTTCGACCAGGCGATTGATCATGCGAAGCAGCGTGGATTTTCCTGAACCGGAGGTGCCCACGATGACGGTGATGGAGTTGCGTTCGATCCGCAGCGACACGCCGTCGACGACCGCCGAGTCGCCGTATTTCTTGGTGATGTTGTCGATGTGGATCATTGGCGTGTTCTGTCCAGGACTTCAACCAGCGAATCCAGAATGACGGCAGCGGAGAAGGCGAGCGCGACCGTGGGAATTGCGCCGAGCAACACCAGATCGATGGCCGTTTGTCCGATGCCTTGAAAGACGAAAGTTCCGAGTCCGCCGGCGCCGATCAAGGCGGCAATGGTCACCATGCCGATGTTCTGCACCAGCACGATGCGGATGCCGGTGATGATCACGGGCAGGGCGAGCGCCAGTTCAATGGACCTCAATATCTGCCAGCGCGTCATGCCCATGCCGCGCGCGGCCTCCACGGCCGCCGGCGATACCCGCTTCAATCCCACCACCGTATTGGCAACGATAGGCAGCAGGGAATACAGGAACAAGGCAATGACGGCCGGCGCTGTGCCGATGCCGCGGATTCCCATCGCTGCGGCCAGCGGAACGGCGGCCGCCAGCGCGCCCAGCGGCGCCATCAAAATGCCGAACAGCGCGATCGACGGGACGGTTTGCACGATGTTCAAAACGCCTAAGATTGCATTCCGAAGACGTGGGATGCGATGGCACAGGATGCCCGTCGGCAGCGCCACCAGGACCGCTGCGCCGAGTGATCCAAACGCGAGGACCACATGCTGGCGCACTTCCTGCGCGAAACGGCCGGCGCCCACGGCGTATTCGCGCATGATCGACAGGTGATCGAAGGTGCCGTGAGACACGGTCATTCCGGCCACCGCGGCGAACAACAAAAGCAGCAGCACGCGAATCGCCGGACCCGGCCGCAATCGCGTGATGGCATCGGTGGCCTGCAACGTCAGTGCGATGAGCAGCAACCAGAAGCCGGCGCCTGGGGCGACACGAACCACCCGGTTGCCGGCCGGCGTGAGCGCGTCGCCGGCGGCCGCGATGGCGATGGCGACGGCAACGATGCCCAGCAGTGCTGCAGCGAGCCGCCAACGCGCATCGGCGATCATCAGTGCGGCAATGGCCGCGACACTGACGCAAGCCAGGCACGCCCAGATCGGTGCGGTAGGAAGCACGTCCCAAAGACTGCGCGGGTCGCCCGGCATGATGCGGTTCGTCTTGAAGACGACGAAGGGCAAAAGCGCGATTGCCAGCACGCCGACCGCGACCAGCAACGCACCGAGACGGTCGATTTTGAAACGTGCCGGCATTTCAGCGCAGCAGTCCGCGAGTCTTGAGGTAGTCCTCGGCAACGCTTTCCGCCGACTCGCCGTCAATTTGCACGCGCGCGTTCAAGCGCTGCAGCGTCGCGGCGTCGAAGCTTTCCATCACCGGTTTCACCAACTCACGAATCTTGGGATTGGCCTGCAACACTTCCGCGCGGACGATGGGTACGGGCGCGTAGATCGGCTGATCATGACGGTCATCTTCGAGGATCACGAGATTCGCGGCGACGATGCCGCCGTCGGTACCGTAGACCATGGCCGTGTTGGTGCCATTGGTGCGCGCGGCCGCTGCACCGATGGTCGCCGAGGTTTCGCCCCCCGCCAGCACGATCAGTTGGTCAGAACGCATTTTGAAACCGTACGTCTTTTCAAGCGATCGCAACGTGCCGGCATTGGCGAATTCGGCTGAACAAGCCAGGACGACCGTACCGCCGCCGGACACCCAGCGGGCGAAATTGCTCATCGTCACCAGATGATTGGCTGCGGCGACATCCTGGCGAACGGCCAAAGCCCAAGCGTTGCTGGCGCCGGCGGGCGTGAGCCAGATGATTTTGTTGGCGGCCGCGTCGAGTTTGGCGCCGAGCGCATAGCCCTGGCGTAAATCCTTCCAGGCAGGATCGGACGCGACATTGAAGAAGAAACCGGCATTGCCGGTGTACTCGACATATAAATCGATTTCGCCGGCGATGAGCGCCTTGCGCACGACCGGCGTCGCGCCTAGCCGCAGACGGTCGATGGTCTGTATGCCATTGGCATTGAGAACCAGGCGGATCATCTCGCCGATCATCGCTGATTCGCTCGACAGCTTGGAGGAGACCACCACCGCGGCATGCCCGGGGAGCGAGACGCACAGCGTCAGGACCAGCCCGGCGCAGAGCGATTTCAGGATGTGGATCACTTAAGGTTCCTCCCCGCGCAGGCACGTTGCCGCCCATACACGTTGTCGGTTGTTGCTCCGTGCGTCAAGCCCGTATCATGCGCAGTATTGATGAACCCGTTACCGACACCCCTCCCGCAAATTTCCAACGACGCGCCATCCGCAGGCGGTCGATACTCCGGATGGAGGCTGTTCGCACAAGGATTTGCCGGTCAGCGAGGCTGGTCGACCGCATGGGCCAAGGCAGCGCCACGTCCGCGCTATCGCGTCGTGATCATCGGTGGCGGCGGCCACGGATTGGCGAGCGCTTATTACCTGGCCTCGGTGTATGGCATCCGCGACGTGGCCGTGCTGGAACAGGGGCCGATCGGATTGGGCAACGTGGGCCGCAACACCACCATCATCCGCTCCAATTACTTCCGCGCCGACAACATCCGCTTCTATGACTACTCGCTCAAGCTTTGGGAAGGACTCGAGCGCGAGTTGAATTTCAACACCATGGTGAGTCAGCGCGGCACGCTCAATCTGTTTCATACCGAAGCGCAACGCGATCTGTTCACGCGGCGCGCGAACCTCATGCGGCTGCTCGGCGTGGACGCGCAGAGTCTGAGTCCCATGGCCGTGAAATCCTTGGTGCCGTGGGTCGATCTGGACAACGGCCGCTTCCCGGTACTCGGCGGATTCTTGCAACCGCGCGGCGGCACAGTGCGCCACGATGCCGTCGCCTGGGGATATGCTCGTGCGGCATCACGGGCAGGCGTCGATATCGTGGAGCATTGCGAGGTGACTGGCATCCGCCGCGAGGGAGGGCGAGTGACCGGCGTCGACACCACGCGCGGGTTGGTTGCCGCCGATATCGTCTGTCTGGCGGTTGCGGGACACTCGTCCCGGCTTGCGGCGATGGCCGGGTTGCGCCTGCCGGTCGAGAGTCATGTGCTTCAGGCCTTCGTCACCGAAAGCATCAAGCCCGTGCTCGATGTCGTTCTGACCTATGGCGCCGGGCACTTTTACGTCAGCCAATCCGACAAGGGCGGACTGGTCTACGGCGGCGGGATCGACGGCTACAACACCTATGGCCAGCGCGGCACGTTGCCGATGGCCGAAGAGGTGGCCGCAGCTGCCGTGACCTTGTTGCCGGGCATCGCGCGGCTCCGAGTACTGCGGCAATGGGGCGGCGTGATGGACATGTCGATGGACGGTTCGCCCATCATTTCCAAGACATCGGTGGACGGTCTGATCCTCAACGGTGGCTGGTGCTATGGCGGGTTCAAGGCGATTCCCGCCGGCGGCATGTGCACGGCGCATCTGATTGCACACGGTGAGGCGCATCCCCTCGCCGCTCATTTAAACCTCGAGCGCTTCGCGGCAGGCCGCACCCTCGATGAGCGCGGCAACGGTCCGTTTCCGTTCGCGCACTGACGCCGCAGCCATGCTCCGAATCCCCTGTCCGTGGTGCGGCGAACGCGACGAAATCGAATTTCGCTATCGCGGCGATGCCGGCGTCGAACGCCCGCAAGGTGGCGCGGGACTCGACGCGTTCGCAGCCTTTGTGTACGAACGCGACAATGAGCGCGGCTGGCATGTTGAGTGGTGGCTGCATACGGGCGGTTGTCGCCGTCTGCTGAAAGTCGAGCGGCATACGCTGACGCATGTCATTCGCGCAACGCGCGATGCTGCGGATTCGAACTCGCAGTCATCGGGTGCGCGGCCTTGATGCGGGGACCGAGTCGTGTCGCTCGGGGTCTGTTGACCGATTCCGATCGGCCGACAACTTTCAGCTTCGATAGCCGGTCATTGCAGGGGTTGGCGGGCGATACGTTGGCCTCCGCGCTGCTGGCCAACGGCATCGTGCTGGTCGGACGCAGCTTCAAATACCATCGGCCGCGTGGGATTCTCAGCGCCGGTCCCGAAGAGCCATGCGCGTTGGTCGATGTGACGGGTGTGAGCGGGCGCGAACCGAATCGTCTGGCCACCACATTGGAACTGCAGCCGGGGCTCACGGTGCACAGCCAGAATTGCTGGCCGTCGTTGCGCTTTGATGCCGGCGCAATCAACGATCTACTGTCCCGCTTCCTGCCTGCAGGCTTCTACTACAAGACCTTCATGTATCCCGGTTGGGCCTGGGAGCGGGTTTACGAGCCCTTGATTCGGCGGGCCGCGGGACTTGGTCGTTTGCAGTCGGTCATCGCCGATCACACTGCGCCGGCGGAGACGGTGCACGATCACACCGACGTCCTCGTGGTCGGCGCCGGTGCCGCTGGATTGGCGGCGACAGCACGGTTGGGTGCGAGCGGTTTACGCGTGATGCTGCTCGAGCAGGACCTCGTGTTGGGCGGCGGGTTGCTGCTCGATGAGCGCTGGTCGGCCTGGCGTGACAGCACCCTCGCGGCCGTCGGTCGGTACTCGACGGTGCGTACCTTGACGCGAACCACGGCGATCGGAGCCTACGGTCACGGTGTGTTCGGAGCGCTCGAGAGTCTGCCACCCGGCGATGTGGCAGGCGGCGGTGGATTGCGCGAGCGGTTGCGCGTGATCCGCGCGAAGCGCGTTGTGTTGGCGACTGGCGCGTTGGAGCGCTTGATCGCCTTTCCTGGAAATGATCGGCCCGGCGTGATGCTCGCCGGCGCCGCGCTCGCTTACCTGCGCCGCTACGGCGTGGCAGCGGGTCGCAAACCAGTGTTGTTTGTCAACAATGATGAGGCTTACGCCATCTTGTTTGCGTTGCATGCCACGGGCATCCGTTGGGCCGCCGTCGTGGACGTGCGCAGCGAGTCGCTGGCTGCTGAGCGTGCACGCGCGCTTGGGATCGACGTGCATGCCGGCGCCGTAGTCGTCGGCGTCAGCGGCCGCGGCGGCGTTACGGCGGTGACAGTCTGCGACGTCGATGGAAGCCGGCGTCGACGGATTGCGACTGATTGCCTGCTGATGTCGGGAGGATATTCGCCGGTCACGACGCTGGCCAGTCAGTTGGGCGCAGCGCTCCGCTGGCAGGAGCCGATTGCCGCATTCAGCGCGCAGTTGGAAATCGATGTGGGACAAGTGGCAGGAGCGGCGAGCGGTGTCATGGGGCTCGCGGCCGCGGCGCGTGATGGCAGCCAAGCGGCGGATGCGATCCGACGCTCCTTGCAGCCTGCGGTGGAGTCGACGCTGGAGTCGGACGATCCGCCGCCGGATCCGCAGACCACGCCGCTCGAGCCGCTCTGGGAAGTGAGCGGGCGCGGCAAGGCATTCGTCGATTTGCAAAACGACGTCACCACGGCGGATGTGCGACTGGCGGTGCGTGAAGGGTATGAGCACGTCGAACACATGAAGCGCTACACCACGCACGGCATGGCCACCGACCAGGGCCGCATTGGCGGACTCGTCGGCAGCGCGGTGCTGGCAGCGGCGCGCGGCGTGCCATTGTCCGAGGTGGGGCAGTCCAGGCCGCGCCCCTTCGTTCAACCGATACCATTCGCGGCCTTGGCGGGCGGCGAGGTTCGCGAACATTACAAGCCCAAGCGCCGGTTGCCACTACATGACTGGCACGAGAGCGCCGGCGCCACGTTCGCGCTGACCGGCATCTGGCTCCGGCCGTTGGTCTATTCGCAGCAATCGGGTTGGGATCCGGTTCTGCAGGAAGCGCGCCGGGTGCGCAGGGGCGTCGGAATCACCGATGTCTCGACCCTGGGAAAGATTGACGTGCGCGGACCGGATGCGGCGCGTTTTCTGGATTTTGTCTACGCGAATACTTTCTCGACCTTGGCCGTCGGCCGGGCCCGCTACGGCATCATGTTGCGGGAAGATGGAATGCTGTTCGACGACGGCACGACCTCGCGACTGGGAGCGGAACATTTTCTGATCACGACCACGACCGCCAACGCTGCCGCGGTGCTCGAGCATTTGGAATTTCACCTGCAGGCATCCTGCCCGCAGTTCGATGTGCTGCTGACTGATGTCGGCGATCACTGGGCGCAATTCGCGCTCGCCGGTCCGCGGGCGCGCGAAGTTCTGCTGCCGGTTGTCGCCGGTCTGGATGTCTCCAATTCGGGATTCCCGTTCATGGCCGCCGCTGCCGTGAACGTTGCCGGCGTTGCCGGGCGTTTGTTCCGCATTTCCTTTTCAGGCGAACTGGCCTTTGAAGTGGCGGTGCCGGCGCGGCACGCATTGCCTGTCTGGCTGGCTTTGCTTGCGGCGGGCAAGAACGCTGGCATCGCGCCGTATGGACTGGATGCACTCAATACCTTGCGCATCGAGAAAGGCCATGT
>JANMXI010000170.1:0-5191 GCA_031394735.1 Pseudomonadota bacterium
GGCCGCGTACGGGCTGATCACGATCCGATCGCTGAGCTGAATGGTGACTTCCTTCTGGCCCCGGTTCCAAGCCTGATTCATGCCGAACAGCATGACCACCTCTTCGCGGGTGCTGGTGACGTTGCAGACGTTGGCGTAGGAACTTCTCATGTTCGAGTCGTCCCATTTGATCTTGGTGCCTTCAACGGCTTCTTGTTTGTTGGCTTGCGCTGGCTGATTTGCCATTTTTCGAGCTCCCTTTTTCTTTGGATTGGCAGTTATGGCGCGCCCGAACACTTCCCGACCGCCAACTGGGAATATTACACCCGTAAGGCGACGGACACAGCCTTCTCTGGAGGGCGGATTCAATCCTTAAGTGCAACGGCGATCAGATCGTCCTCACAATGACCGAAGACGTCTGCGGCTATTGACGAGACCGGACGCTGCTCAATAGACACCTCGTAGGCGATCGTGTCGCGTCGCTGGCGACCGCCATAGCGCTGCTTGCGGATCTTGTGACAGCACAGGGTGCGGTGGAGGGTGCCACTGCTCTCCGCCGATTTGCCGTCATCCAAGCGCGAAAGCAGATTCGTTAGCAAACTGTCGCCGCTAGCGCGTGAAGCAGGCACAACTTTGAGATGTGGACTACGCTTGGAAAAAACGGCCGCATGGAAATATACTATCGCGCCAATGGACCTTAAATCCGCCCGCCGAAATGGCGGGTTAGCGCCACAACGCCACTGGGATACGACCTCATGCCCGATCACCAAACCGCATACGACGCGATTCCTTACCAGAGCAATCCTTTCCGCGAATCACGACCGGAACGCCTGGCGGCTGTCGCGAAACTGTTCGGCCTCGATGCCCCTCCGGCGGAAAAGTGTCGTGTGCTCGAGCTCGGTTGCTCAATGGGCGTCAATCTCCTCGTCATGGCCCAGGATCACCCGAACTCAAAATTCATCGGGATCGATGCGTCTTCCCGTCAGATCGCGGACGGTTGGAAGACCATAGAACTGCTTGGGCTCAAAAACATCCAGCTCAAGCACCTCGACATGATGGACATCGGGGACGACTTCGGCGAATTTGACTACATCATCAGCCATGGAGTTTTTTCCTGGGTGCCGCCGCGCGTGCAGAACAAGATGATGGAAATAAGCCAACGCCATCTGGCGCCTAATGGAGTGGCCTACATTAGTTATAACACCTACCCCGGATGGCACATCCGCGGTGTAGTTCGCGACATGATGCTTTACCGCGGCATGCAATTCTCGGAACCGGCAAGTCGACTATTGCAGGCGAAATCACTGGTCCAGTTCGTTGCGCAGGCAACTCGTGGCGCAGATACCCCGTACCAGAAACTCCTGCAAAGCGAACTGCAGCACATGGGCCAGATGGAGGATTATTACCTGCACCACGACCATCTGGAGGAGAACAACCATCCTGTCTACTTCCATGAGATGGCAAAAAAACTTGCTGTCAATGGGTTGCAATATCTGGGCGAGGCTGACTTTTCGATGATGGTTTCAACCAACTTCTCTCAAGAGGTGGCAAAGACGCTTCATGAACTCGGCGCGCACGACATCATTCAGATGGAGCAATACATGGATTTCGTGCGTTGCCGTTATTTCCGCAAAACTCTTATTTGCCGCAGCAGCGTCAAGCTGAACAGAACACTTGCGCCGACCGTCGTAAAAGGCTTCTTGCTCGCATCGAATGCTGTACCGGAGCTACCCGAAGTCGCATTGGATCCTCTGCAGAGTGTCACTTTCGAGTCGTCCGTCGGATACAAGCTGACGTGCCGCTCCGCTCTTACCAAAGTTGCATTGCGCATTCTCCAGCGCGAGTGGCCGATGCCGGTCAGTTTCGCGGATCTGCTTGTGCGCTCGAAGGCCGAAGCGGCCATGGAAGGATTTCCGGCGGAAGAAGCAACTTCGGAAGAATTTCTCGCGGCCGAGATGCTCACCGGCATGGCCGCCGGCGTGATCGAGTGGCGTCTGAGCGCGGTGCCCTTCACCACTGATATAGGTACGACTCCAGCCACCACACCGTTCGCACGCCTGCAAGCTGAACGAGGGTATAAAGTCACCAGCCTGCGCGGCGAGACTGTAACGCTCGACGAGATTCACCGGCAGACGTTGAAGCAGCTGGATGGAAGCCAAGGCGTCGCGCAGATCACCGAAGCGCTCATTGCTTCTTTGAAGCGTGGCGAAATGGTGCTCAACAGGGAAAAAGACCAATCGGCTATCACCGACGAATCGGAGATGCGCAATATTCTTGGGCCAGCACTGGATAAAGTTCTCGCAAACCTGGCGAAAAAAGCCCTTCTGGTGCCGCGCGGCTGCTACGGTTCCGCTGCGTAATCACAGCTACATCGGGATTCACGGAAACAAATCGCGCGACGCCCGGCATCGAATGTACCAAGCCATCGCGCGCGAAAATTTTCCGCAGTAGCAACAGCTAAATTGCTTACAGCTGTTTGCCGCTCTCATCGGCTGCTTCTCGCAGGTCGATGTTACTTCTCAAACTCGACGGCGCAATCAGCCGCATATTGAAACCGACTTCAACCCGCCAATCGCTCCGCCGGGCGGCGCTGGTTGCGCGACTAGCCAATTCTTTCTGGCAAAAAAACATTCGTAGAGCGGTTTAACCACTTTAGAACTCGAAGCTGCCGGCGTACCTCAACACTGATTCCGGGAGTTTAGCGCCCTGCGCCCTTGCCCGGCTTGGTGTACTTGCCGGCATTGAGCGCTCCACCCATTTTGTCGAACTTCGCTCCCTTGTCGAGCTGGACGCTGCCTTCGCCGCCATCGGACCCGTCGTCACTGGAACGAATGACCTTCGCCAGGAATTCCGAAAAATTCTGCGCAGACTTGACCTCCCCATTACCGAATGGTGACAGGTACGTTCCCCAACCACCGCGGAAACGATCGTTCCAGTCGACGCGTCCGGCTGTGCCTTTGCTGGCGTCGACGGGGCCGCTATCGAAAGTCGGGAGGTTGTTCTTGCCGGCCTTGCTCCAGGCCTCGAGTCGAGCCGCTTGCATGGCCAGCCGCAATAGCGTCTTGTCGTCAATCGGCACATTTGGATCGCCTTGGAAGCCGAGATCATCCAGCAGATAACGTACTCCCGGATCGAGATCCTCTTGCATAACGGCGTATTTGCCGGAATCGGCATGATTAAGGCCCAGTATGTGACCCATTTCATGCGTGATCACTGTGACCAAATCCATCTTGCCGTAGGCAATGCTCCCAGCCGCCGCACCAATCGCATCGCGATCAATGTAGATGCTGAATTCCGCGTTGTCGGCGGCCGATACGTCGACAAACCATCCACGGCCCGCCGCATCGGCGTCGATGACGATCGAGGAACCCGTCGTCTTACCGATCTCAAGCGCCGGCAAGTCGGCAATCGACACAGACACTGATCCGAGCGACGCGAGCCGCAAATCGCCGGGGCCAAGTACCTCCGTCCAGCGATCGATAGCTTGCGTCACGATCGAATCAAGCGCCCCGGCAGTCAGCGCCGCTGCACCGGTGCCAGCGCTGGACGCCATCATCAGCGCCGGAACAGCGGGATCATTCGTCTTCACAGTCATCGTATCGACTGATATCGACCCGCCCTTGGCAAACACGCCGAACCGGCCGTCGACAGTTAACGCGTTGTAGACGAAACTGGTGATCGTCTGACCGTCGACCGTCACGTTGACCGTGGAGCCGCGCAGGGTCACACCCAGCGTGTAGTCGGTGCCGGCAACAAGCGTGGGCCTGCTGACTGCGGAGTCGATCACCCAGTTGTTGCCAGTACGGTGACCGATGAGAACCTGCTTCGTCTGCACGTCGATCGCAGCCCATTTGTAGTCGGTGCTGCTGTACTGGTCGAACACCAGCCCGGCGCGCCCAGTGGCGTTGAGCCTCGCGCTAATATTGAGTATCGAGGTCCCAATGATATTAGTCACGCCACTCAGGTTAGCGAGGCTCACGACGGCGTCGCTGCCGGACGGCGTTCCGCCGTAGCGACCACCCGAAAGCATGAAAGTGCCACCGCTCACCGCGCCGGCAAACAGAGTGTTGCCAGGGCCGGTGAAGTCATCGGTCTTGGTTACCGTGGCCTCGGGCGGCACCACCTGCACCGCGATGTTGTCCATTGCACCACGGGAGTTGTTCGAACCAAAGCCGACAAGACCCCAGTTAAGACCATAGCTGATGCCATGATCGATGCGCGCGAGGTAGGTCGTGGACAGTGACGTGCTGCCTACGCTGATCGTCGCCGCCAGTCCGTTGATCGATAGCAGGACATTGTAGAACTGGTCAGCCTTGGCCAGGAAAGGCGTCTGTTTGTCAATGACCCAGCCACTGGTGTTTCGGTGACCGATTTCCAGTTTGTTGGTGGACACATTTATGCCGGCGAACTTGAAGTCCTGCGGGTTTACATAGTCGAAGATCAGGTAGCTATTGGCATTCCAACCTGCCGTCGGCTTAACGGTCGAGATCATTGCCGTGACTTCGAAATAGCTCGGCAGCAAATCCCCAACCTGATACACGGCTACGGCATCGGAGTGCAGCGATGTTGCCGCCACCTGGAGCACGCCGTTGCTGACCATCCATGTCCCGCTATCGGCAAACAGATTCTGTGGCTGGTTGTTGTCGAAGGTCGCGGAGCGCAACACGTCGCGCTTGCCGCCGGGTATGTTGCCGGCCTGAGGATCGGCGGGCGCGCCGGTCTGGGCGTGGAAATCCGCGTCCTGCTGGCGCAGCAGGCCGAGCTCACCCTCCGGCTCACCATTGCGTGCAGCCTCGCGACCGGTATCCTTGGCGCGCGTTGTGTCGGCGCCATCGCCGGCGCTCAATGCGTACAGGAACTCGGCAAGTTGCGGTTGCAAGGTGCGGCTGACTGATGCCGCCCCGAACGGAGCGAACGGGACCAGGAAAGTATTGAACTCGCCTACCCAGTCGATGAGACGGTCTCCACCCGTGTTGCCGATCAACACATCGCGTCCGGCGCCGCCGTAGGCGCGGTCTTCATAAGTCGGGGCCGTATCCGGAACGTTGTTCAAATTACCCGCTGTCGTTTGGTTGTCATCTACGTTTAGCAAATCGTTGCCGTAGCCGCCGTACAAGTTGTCGCGGCCGGTGCCGCCGACCATCCAGTCATTGCCGAGGTCGCCGAAAACGCGATCGATGCCGTCTGAATTGACCTTCTGATAGGCCACGCC